>SKND01000403.1 GCA_007120695.1 Bacteroidales bacterium
ATATACGATTATAATGCGCTTCAATCCGTTGAATCCTCATGCAAACTATATTATTCCTTTGCAGGAATTGGTGGATGTGGATTTCACATAAATTTTTTTCATCTTGATTGTGTGTAATTTAAGCTGAAAAAAATTAATGTATATTTACACCAGGAAAAAAATTTACTATGATGTCAAATAATACAGCCACAATTATTATGACAATAAAATCTTATGCTATGATCCGGGTTGGTAAAGGTTTAACTGGTAATCTGCGGGTGATCATTAATTCATTGCTTCTTTTGTTATTTTTATTTTCACTCCCTGCAACGGTCAATTCAGAGTCTTCCCTGCCAGTAAGTTCTGAAAGGCCGGTAATAATTAGTTATCTTGAAATTATTGATATAGAGACAGGTGAGAGGGAGGTGGTATATGCAGATTCAAGTCATTTCGAGGCGCCGAACTGGTCGCCCGACGGTGAAACTCTCTATTTCAACAGTGGGGGCTATATATACAGCATCCCTGTGGAGGGAGGCGAACCAGCAAAGCTGGATACCGGTTTTGCCAACAGGAACAACAACGACCACGTTCTTTCACCGGGCGGTACACATATGGCTATCAGTCACCACAGCGCAGATGATGGAGGCACATCAATTATTTATATAGTAAATATTAATGGCGGAGAACCTATAAGAATAACGGAAAAGGGTCCCTCCTACCTTCACGGCTGGTCGCCTGATGGTATGGAGCTGGCCTATGTTGCAAACAGAGACGGCAAACAGTATGACGTATATGTCATTCCTGTTAAAGAGGGTCCGGAGGTACAGCTTACCTTTACAGATGCTCATGAGGACGGACCGGATTACAGTCCCTGCGGCAAATATATCTGGTTTAACTCCGACAGAAGCGGTATTATGCAGATATGGAGAATGGACCGGGACGGAAGCAATCCCGTGCAGAAGACCTTTGACGAATATAATGACTGGTTCCCCCACCCCTCACCTGACGGCAAACATATTGCCATACTCTCATATGACAAAGGAGTAGATGGACATCCGGCAAATAAAGATGTATGGCTGAGGTTAATGCCTGCAGATGGAGGTGAGCCTGTTATACTGACTGAACTGTTTGGCGGCCAGGGCACCATCAATGTACCTTCATGGGCCCCGGACAGTAAACGATTCGCCTTTGTAAGTTACAAGCTGCTTGACTAATATGAGAAATAACCGGTAGCCCGGACCGGGAAAATAACCGGCAATTTAACCCAGTCTGCAACTCAACTCTTTCTAATCTTAGAAGCAGGAAGGAATACTATCTTTTTTGTTTTAAAATACTCCTCTGAAAAAAAGGCAGCAATATCAGTTTCTGTAACGTCATCTTTCCACATTCCCAGTTCGGCATCAAGATTGCCGCCCTTGAGACTATATATCCCGTGAGCAGGTTCAACCTGCCCGTTCATAAATAGTTTGTCGGCCGACAAACTTACCATTCCGGAAAAGGAGATAACTGCACGGCTGATTATGTAGTGGAATGATCCACTGAAATCCTCAGCCCGGGTGTGTACAGCCTCAATATTTGCAAGTCCGAGTTCACGGGAAACATTTTCAACTACCCTTATCTTTTTCCCCGTTGAATCGATCAGCGTAAAGCTAACTCCGGGAAACATTATTGCCAGAGGTATTCCGGGAAAACCACCTCCTGTGCCTATATCAAGCACACTCTCTTTTTCCCTGAAAGGCACAACCCTGGCAAGGGCCAGAGAATGTAAAACATGATTAATGTAGAGGTTGGGGAGATCTTTCCTTGAAATTACATTTATTTTTGCGTTCCAGAAGCAGTACAGCGCTGACAATTGCTTGTACCTGGACACTGCCACCGGGTCAAGATCCGGGAAATAACGAATTATATCGCCGGTATCCAAAATTGTCAGAAGCTATGGTTTGTGTTATTGAAGATATTAAATAACAGGTCTCTCGCCCTGAAAAGCTGAGCCTTCACAGTCCCGATAGGAAGTTCAAGCTCCTGTGCAATCTCGTCGTATGAGTACTCTTTGAAGTATCTGAGTTCTATCAGTTTACGGTATCTCGGCTTGAGCTTGGCCACGATCTCCTTCATCATGCTTAATTTCTGATGATTGATAAGTGACTCTTCGGGATCCATATCTTCCGACTGGATATTGTGAGACGGATCATCCATTTCATCACCGGGAGTTTCAAAAGAGAGTGGTGTACTCTTCTTTTTACGCATAAAGTCTATGCAGTTGTTGGTGGCAATCTTAAAGAGCCATGTACTGAAAGCAAAATTAGGGGCATATTGTTTAATACTTTTGAAAGCCTTACCAAAAGCCTCAATCGTAAGGTCCTCTGCATCGCTGGGATTGTTGACCATTTTCAGAAGCATGAAGTAAATTGCATCCCTGTATCTGCCCAATAGCTCAGCGTATGCTCTCTGATCGCCGTCCGCCGCTTTTAAAACCAACTCATAATCATACTGTGCCTTATCGGAAAGGTTCTGGGTTATCTCCATCTGCTTCTTTTTTGAGTAATTGAATTTCCAACAACACAGAAAATATTTATAATAAACACCACTATGTCATATACCGGCGAAAATACTAATAAATTCTTTTCATTCAAACGGTTCATTACCGAATTTAATATTAGATATCCTGAAATCAAGCGTATAGTAAATATAGCCAGTATCCAGGGAAGAAATATTTTATTCGCTACAAGAAGGATAAAAAGCACATAAAACAGAACCCGGCTGACTATTTCAAGTCCCAGTAAAAATCTTGTACCCCCCCTGTAGTGAAAACCCGTTGTCAGGTGCCTGCTTTTCTGACTGAACCATTCTGTCCAGCTTTTAGCGGGCGGGGACACGGTGTGGGCAAGATGGGACAGCTCAAGTCCGGTATTCTCTTTTGTAGCCACTTCGTTAATAAAAAGGTCATCATCACCTGACTCAAGGTTCAGGTGTGAAGCAAATCCTTTGTTGCCAAAGAAGAGAGACTTTCTGTAAGCAAGGTTCCTTCCTACTCCCATATAGGGAAAACCCGCAAGTGCAAATGAGAAGTACTGCATGGCTATAAAAAGGGTATCGTACCTTATAAGTTTGTTAAGCAACCCATTTCCTCTTTCGTATCCACCGTAACCTAGTACTATCTCATTAGGTGTGGTAAAATGCTTTTGCATTTGCGATATCCAGAGGTGACTTGCAGGACGGCAGTCGGCGTCAGTAAGAAGTACCCACTCATTCTTTGCAGCCTTCAGTCCGATCGTCATAGCCAGCTTCTTCCCGTGACTGAATTTCTGGTCTTTTCTTATAACGGTTGACCTCAAATCAGGATATTGCTTTTTTAACCGGTTAAGTACCTCTTCAGTATTGTCTTCGGACGAATCATTTACCACAACTACCTCATAATCTGCATAATCCTGTTCGAGGATGGCAGGCAGGTTGTTTTTAAGATTTTCTGCCTCGTTGCGGGCACATATGACAACCGACACCGCTTCTCCCGAACTGGTAATGGTGTTATCGCTCCGGTAAAGTGCGGAGCGGATATAAAAAAACAGGTGATAGAACAACTGCACAAGGAAAGATACTGCGAAAACACCGGCAATAATTATCCAGATAATATCCGTTTGGTCAAGTTCAAAACTCACAATCTATTATTAAAGGTTTTGCAATTTTATTAAAGATTTTGAACTTAATCAAATTTATTTATTAATAGATAATGTTAAAATGGCCTGTATTATTGTTTAGACAATTGATTATCTTTGGCAGTCATCTTTAAATACCGGATAATGTTTTTTGAACTTATTGCCCGAGATAATGATTCCAGGGCACGAACGGGAATAATATCAACCGGGAGGGGGAAAATTGAAACTCCTGTTTTTATGCCCGTCGGAACAGCCGGAAGCGTTAAAGGTATTAGCAGGCACGAACTTGAAAATAACATCCGTGCAGAGATAATTCTCGGAAATACTTACCATCTCTATCTTCGGCCCGGACTGGATACAATATCGAAGGCCGGAGGATTTCATAAATTCATAGGATGGGAAAAACCTTTACTGACCGACAGCGGCGGCTACCAGGTCTTTTCTCTTGCTGAGAACCGGAAATTAACCGGCGAGGGAGCAATTTTCAGATCACATATAGACGGATCTGAACACAAGTTCACACCAGAGAATATTGTCGATATCCAGCGAAGCATAGGTGCCGATATTATGATGGCATTTGATGAGTGCACTCCCTGGCCATGTGAGTATAAATATGCGCTTGACTCAATGGAGCTTACACACAACTGGCTCGGGAGGGGGTGGAAACGGTTTGAAGAAACTGAGCCGCTGTATGGAGCGGAACAGTATCTCTTCCCTATAGTGCAGGGTAGTGTCTTTACTGATCTCCGGAAGCGGTCAGCCGAATTTATAAGCAGATTTGATTCTGCCGGCAATGCAATTGGCGGATTATCGGTTGGAGAACCGGCTGAAAAAATGTATGAAATGGTTGAGGAGGTCAATGCCATACTGCCCGGATCAAAGCCACGGTACCTTATGGGGGTGGGGACACCTGCCAATATTCTGGAGTGCATAGGCCTGGGAGTGGATATGTTTGACTGTGTGATGCCTACACGCAATGGCCGAAACGGAAGCATTTTCACTTCGGAGGGTATTATAAATATTAAAAACCTCAAATGGAAAAATGACTTCTCACCTGTCGATCAGTCGGGCGCAACAAATACCGGTACACAATATTCAAAGGCCTATTTACGTCATTTAATCGTTTCGGGTGAAATGCTGGGATCTGTAATTGCCAGCATCCACAACCTTGAATTCTATATGTGGCTTATAAGAAGGGCAAGAGAAGAGATTACTAATGGGAGTTTCAATAACTGGAAAAATTCAATGATTCCCCGGTTAAGCAGTAAGGTATGAGTAAACTGGGACTTAATATTCTGGACCGCTATATAATAAGAAAGTTCCTGGGAACATTTTTTTATTCGATTTTGCTGATTGTCAGCATTGCTGTTATTTTTGACCTTGCAGAGAAACTCGACAATTTTATTGAAAGGGAAGCGCCCTGGAGAGCAGTGATATTTGATTACTACCTGAACTTTATCCCCTACTTCGCCATCCTGTTCAGTCCCCTCTTCACATTCATCTCGGTCATATATTTTACATCCAAAATGGCCTATAACACCGAGATAATTGCCATACTCAGTAACGGTGTGAGCTTCAATAGATTACTGAGGCCATATTTTATCTCGGCTTGTATTATTGCTCTCTTTTCTTTTCTTATGAGCGATATGGTATTGCCGGTTTCTAATCAGAAAAGGCTTGACTTCGAAGAATTATACTACAGGAGGTCAGCGCCCCAGTCGGGTATGAGAGATGTTCACAAACAGATACTGCCGGGTGTCTACATCTATTTTTCAAATTTCTCAACATCAAACAACATTGCTTATAACTTTTCTATTGAGCAGTTCGATGGAAACAGGCTGGTGTCAAAAACCACATCAGATTATGCAACTTATGATACCACTGAAAACATGTGGACCCTAAGACAGTATATGACAAGGCACTTTACCGAAAGCGGTGAAGTAATGGAACGCGGAATAAGAAAAGATACTACTCTCAATGTACACCCCTCCGAATTCAGCCGCAGGGAAAGTATTGTTGAAACAATGAGTCTGCGTGAAATTGATGAGTTTATAGAACAGCAAAGAATGCAGGGGGCAGACAATATCGATTATTTCCTTATCGAACGTCACAGCAGGGTTGCATTTCCATTTTCAACTTTCATACTTACCCTGATAGGGATGTCTCTTTCATCAAAAAAATCCAGGGAGGGTATCGGTTTTCATATAGGCCTGGGACTGCTGCTCAGTTTTTCATATATACTCTTCATGAGGTTCAGCACCATGTTTTCGGTAAGCGGATTAATGAGCCCGCTGGTTGCAGTATGGTTACCCAATATATTGTATGCCGTTATTGCATATATTATATACCGGTTTGCACCTAAATAGGATTTATCAGGTATCTTTACCGTGATTAAAATTCAGTCTTTTTTAACTTTTTAAAAGCAAAAGGCATTTGCACAAAAGAATATTTGCTTTTTCAAATTAGTAATCAGCGCCATAATAGACCGGCAAACAACATATCCATTTGAAAATTTTTTTTATATATTTTGATTTCGTATTGTTGTATTCGAAATATCAAACATCGGCCGGCTGTCATTAACCTGTCAACTGCCCGTATAATCTGTTAACCAAATAATTTATTTATGGGTTTAAAAAGAAAGATCCTTGAATTGCACAAGAAAAGGGAAGAGGTTCTCAAAGGAGGAGGTGACAAGGCAATCGAAAAGCAAACGGCAATGGGTAAGATGACTGCCCGTGAACGTATTATTTCTCTTTGCGATACTGATTCGTTTCACGAATACGACCTTTTCGTTGAACATGAGGCAAGAGATTTTAATATGGATAAAAAGATACTTCATGGTGATGGTGTCATTATAGGCACTGGAACCATATACGGGGCCCCGGTCTGCATATTTGCACAGGATTTTACTGTGGCCGGCGGTTCTCTGGGGATGATGCATGCGAGGAAAATAACAAAGATCATGGATCATGCCCTTAAGATGAAGGTTCCACTGATAGGCATCAACGACTCAGGAGGAGCCAGGATACAGGAGGGAGTCAACTCACTTGCAGGTTATGGTGAGATTTTTTTCAGGAATACCTTATCTTCCGGTGTCATACCCCAGATTTCTGTAATACTGGGACCTTGTGCAGGAGGGGCGGTTTATTCTCCGGCACTGACAGACTTTGTTTTTGTTGTAGACAAGATATCAAAGATGTTCATCACGGGACCGGAAGTCATCAGGACAGTACTGGGAGAAGAGATATCGATGGAAGACCTTGGCGGCGCCAGGGTACATAGCGAAATAACAGGTAATGCCCATTTTTTTGCCAAAAGCGAAGCGGAGTGTTTTGAGCAGATTAAAAAGCTTATAACTTTCATTCCCTGGGATAACACCAGGAAAGCCTTGAAGTTTGAACCCAAAGAACCAAAACCTGAATATAACATATCAGATATTGTTCCGGGTGATCCGCGTCAGCCTTATGATGTCAGGGATGTTATCAGGGCTATTGTTGATGACTCAGATTTTTTTGAGATCCAGGAATTGTGGGCCGCAAATATTGTTATTGGTTTTGGCAGAATGAATGGAGATACTATTGGGTTTGTGGCAAATCAACCCCTGGTACTGGCCGGAGTTCTCGATGTTGACTCATCCGATAAGGCCGCCAGGTTTATCCGCTACTGTAATGCTTTCAGCATACCCATAATCACCCTGGTCGACCTGCCCGGATATTTACCGGGAGTGGACCAGGAACATGCAGGAGTTATAAGGCACGGTGCAAAAGTTCTTTATGCCTACAGCGAGGCTACAGTTGCAAAAATGACGGTTATCCTCAGAAAAGCCTATGGAGGGGGATATATAGCAATGAGTTCGAGGCATCTGCGTGCCGATTTCGTATTTGCATGGCCTACTGCCGAGATTGCAGTTATGGGACCGGAAGGTGCTGCCAATATAATCTTCAGGAAAGAGATCATGGAAGCAGAGGATCCCGATAAAATGAGAAAGCAAAAAGTTAAGGAATACAAGGAGAAGTTTGCCAATCCGTATGTTGCTGCCGCGCGCGGATATGTTGATTCGGTAATTGAGCCCGAAGAGACAAGGAAACTCCTTTTACATGCGATTGAGGTATCGGGGAACAAATCGGTATTTCTGCCACAAAAAAAACATGGTATCCCGCCTTTCTGATAAAAGAAATTTCTGCCTGGGCATATAGCATGTGTCCCGGCAGACATGTTTCCAGATTTGGAGTTTAATATTATTTCCGGTCAAAATCATAAGTTTAGATATAATGAAGAAGATTGATTGCGATGATAAAAAGATCAGATGTAAATCTCTGGTAATTGACGGTACTAAATACCGTACAACCCTGAACAAGAAATTCACAAACAGAAAAGCCTGGGAAAAACCCCAGAAAAGCAGGATAATGTCATTTATCCCGGGTACCATACTTAAGATCTACGTGAAGGAGGGACAGTGTGTTAAGAAAGGTGACAACCTGCTGATTCTGGAAGCGATGAAAATGCAGAACCTGTTCAGAAGTCCTGTCGAAGGCATTATCAAATCAATCAACATGAAGGTGGGAGAAAGAGTACCCAAGGGTAAGCTGATGATTGAGATTGGCTATCAGTGACGGCATGAGCTCCCCGGTTTTACCAGGGAGCTCTGTTTTTTATCCGCCTGCCGGCAGAATGAAAACCGGTCACAGGGTTCCCTCCCAAACGAACATTCCGGGGAACTTCTCCTTAAACCCGCCCGTTTCGGTGTTTGCTTCGAATAAACCGTAAACCGCAGATCCACTACCAGTCATGGAGGCATAAAAAGCCCCTTCTTCATAAAGTTTATTTCTGATATCTATAGTAACCGGATACGATCCGGATACGGCCTGTTCAAAATCATTCATAACCCTCCCCTGCCACATGGCCGGATCATTTTTAAGAATTTCTTTGAGAGGGGTGTCATGTTTTCCGGGCTTGACCATGCTGTAGGCCCACCCGGTATTTATGCCAATTCCCGGATGCACGATGCATATTTTATATCCGGACAGATCGATCTCTGACTTTTCAAGGAGCTCTCCCTTACCTGTTCCAAGTGCAGGTTTATTGTAAATAAAGAACGGGCAGTCACTCCCTATCCCCGCAGCAACTTCTGAAAGGCCTTCGTCAGAAAGGTCAAGGGAGAAGATTTCTCTAAGTGCTCTCAGCACAAATGCAGCATCAGAAGAGCCTCCGCCAAGTCCTGCACCCAGAGGAATAATCTTGTGGAGATGGATCTTCACAGGTGGTATTGCAATCCGCTCATTAAGTGTGCTCCAGGCTCGCAGGCACAGATTGCCGGCAGGTTCGCAATCAATACTGACCCCGGAATGATCAAGCAGGCTCATTTCCGTCTTTTTCCCCGGAAGGGGGATCACCTCAACAATATCGGTCAGACCTACCGGGTAAAAAAGTGTTTCTATATTGTGAAAGCCGTCACCTCTTTTACCGGTTACATGTAACCCGATATTAATCTTGGCATTAGGAAAAATAATCATTTACGGAAAGTTTTTAAACAAATTTAGTTTTTTTTTCAACATATGCTGTTTAAAAAGAAAATGCGAATTAGTTAAAGGAGGCAGCAGTAATTTTATACCTTTGAACTCCTGAAAAATAAAACAAAAGGAAAGACAATGAATAAACCTGCAAACAGCAAATTTAAACATTTTCAACCGGTTGCCGATTACGGCAAAGTGCCTCCGCAGGCAATAGAGCTTGAGGAGACTGTGCTGGGAGCGATTATGCTGGAAAAAGATGCGCTTATTGCCATTCTCGACCTTCTGAAGCCTGAAAGCTTTTACAAAGAGGCGCACCAGAAGATCTTCTCTGCAATAATGAACCTGTCAATGCAGGAAAAACCTATTGACATCCTGACGGTAACCGAAGAACTTAAAAAACAAAAAACACTTGAGTCAGTCGGTGGAGCTTTTTACATTACTCAGCTAACCAGCAGGGTTTCGTCGGCAGCACATATAGAATACCATGCCAGGATAATAGCTCAGAAATTCATCCAGAGGGAACTTATCAGGATCTCTACCGAAATACAGAATCGCTCTTATGATGAGGGGAGCGATGTGGACGACCTACTCGATTATTCGGAAACCGAGCTATTCAACATTGCAGAGGGGAATATCAAAAAAGAGACTGTCAAGATAAATGTTCTTATCAAAGAGGCCATAAACCAGATTGAAGAGTCTGGTAAAAGAGAAGACAATCTGAGCGGCGTGCCAAGCGGTTTTACAAAAATTGACCGGATCACCTCAGGCTGGCAGAAATCGGATCTGGTCATTATTGCTGCAAGACCTTCAATGGGTAAGACGGCGCTTGTTCTCTCCATGACACGGAATATTGCAGTCGAACATAACAGGCCGGTTGCTGTCTTTTCCCTCGAAATGTCATCCTTGCAGCTCGTTAACAGGCTTATAGTAAGCGAAACAAAATTACCGTCAGAAAGGATCAGAAACGGCAAATTGCATGATTATGAATGGGAACAGCTCGAGATTAAAATCAAAAACCTGGTCGACGCACCCATATTTATTGATGATACACCCGCCATATCTATTTATGAACTCAGGGCAAAATGCAGAAGGTTGAAAAGACAGCACGATATAGAGCTGATTATCATTGACTATCTTCAATTGATGACCGGAACGCAGGATACCAGGGGAAACAGGGAACAGGAAGTATCAACAATTTCGCGGTCACTCAAAGCAATTGCAAAAGAGCTTAACGTACCTATCCTGGCACTTTCACAGCTAAACAGGGCAGTTGAAACCAGGGGTGGCACCAAGAGGCCTCAGCTTTCAGATTTGCGCGAATCGGGTGCAATTGAACAGGATGCAGATATGGTATTGTTTATTCACAGGCCTGAATATTATGGTTTTTATGAAGATGAGGATGGCAATTCAAATATCGGCATTGCCGAAATTATTATTGCAAAGCACAGGAATGGTGCCATAGGCGATGTTAAATTGAAATTCCAGTCAGAATCAGCGAGTTTTACTGAACTTGAAGATGATCTGAGACCGATTACAGAGGATGATCTCTCCATAACACTGGGTTCGAAGATGAATGAAGATAATGAGTTTTCGAAAGGCTTCAGCTCCAAGGGTAATGCAGATTTTGACAATGAACCTCCCCCGTTTTGATTACAGGTAACTTAGAGCCAGCGGCAGATGAAAAGATCCTGCAGTTTTTCAGTTGAATTAGCAATAAAATCCCACAATGCCCTGTCTAAATCTAAGTAAATATGTTTGTATCTTTGCATACCAAAATTAATAAAGCAAAGGTACCTTTTTACGATGATAAATTTTAATGACTTCAATTTCCACCCGTCAATACAGGAGAGTATTGACGCAATGGGTTTTACAAAACCAACACCCGTCCAGATCAAAACTATCCCGGTAATATCTGAAAACAAAGATCTTATTGCATGTGCACAGACAGGCACAGGTAAGACTGCAGCCTTCCTCCTGCCTGCTCTTCAGAAAATACTGGTTAATGGCGATTTTAACGGCACCAAACTTCTTGTTGTTGTTCCCACCAGGGAACTGGCAATACAGATAGATCAGCATATGCAGGGATTTTCTTACTTCCTTCCTGTAAGTTCGATAGCTGTGTATGGCGGAGGTGACGGCGAAACATGGGACCAGCAAAAAACTGCCATTGCTGCAGGAGTAAATGTAATTATTGCTACTCCGGGCAGGCTTATTTCCCTGATCAGTCTTAACTACCTCAAATCAGAAACCCTGCAGACCCTTGTGCTTGATGAAGCTGACAGAATGCTGGATATGGGGTTCTATGATGACATTATCAAGATCATCGGGGCACTGCCCAAAGAGAGACAGACACTTATGTTTTCAGCAACAATGCCTCCTAAGATCAGGCTTCTTGCAAGGAAAATAATGAATAGCCCCGAAGAGGTAAATATATCAATTGCCAAGCCAGCGGAGGGAGTACTGCAGGGTGCCTACCTTGTTCATGACGACCAGAAGTCACCGCTTATAATGGATCTTCTGCATGATAAACCTGAACTGAAAAGTATCCTCATATTTTCGGCAACCAAGAAGAATGTAAAAAGCCTGAACAAGCAGCTTAAATCGGATGGCCTTTCCTGTGCGGCAATACATTCAGACCTTGAGCAGCCCGAACGTTTAACAGTGCTAAGTGATTTCAAAAACAAAAAATTCCAGGTCCTGGTCGCAACAGACATTGTATCAAGGGGAATTGATATTGACAACATTGACCTGGTAATAAATTATGATGTACCTTCCGATGCAGAGGATTATGTTCACCGGGTTGGCAGGACAGCAAGGGCAGAATCTACAGGAGTAGCGCTTACTTTTATTAACAGCAAGGAGGTAAGAAGCTTCCAGAATATAGAACAGCTTATTGGAAGTGAAGTTCACAAGATACCCCTGCCCCGTCATATCGGAGAAGGGCCCCAATACGTGATCTCAAAATCCCGCTATGAGGGAAAGCCTTTCAGGAAAGGAAGGTCAAAGGATAGCAGAAGACAGGGCAAAAAAAGAAATTAACTTCCTATTCTTTCAGATCATAAAAACAGCGTTTGGGCGAGAAGACCTTCCCCTCTGCCTTGAGCTTTTTTATGACCTTGTCAACTTCAGATTTTTCAAGACCCGATTTTTCTGCAATCTCTCCGGGACGCAACGCTCCGTTATCCTTTAGTGTTTTGATAATAATTTCAAAATGGTCCATTTTATATATGTTTAAATTTTGCTAAAAGAGTTCATAATTGCATGTAGAATCGACCGCAGGTCAATAAAAAACAGGGGGATTGACTTCATCGATCTCACATGGGCTATTAATTACATTTAGCAATATGCAATAACAATAATTCCTGCCTTGCATACTACTTTGCAAACTCAGTACCTGCGGGGAGCAAACAACTCAGATTCATCAGGTTCAGGTATGCGTCCACGCATCTGTTCAATCTGTCTGAAAATCTCCTGTTCCTTTTCAATCAGCTCATCTTCATTCTCAGGTCTGCCTGCAATATATTTTACTTCCGATACCACCTGCCCTGACTGATCATAATAGGTCCACCGGCCATGCATCTGGTTATTGTAATACTCTCCCTCAATTTCCTTTCTGCCTCCAGGAGTATAAAAAACAAACCTGCCGTGACGCTCATCATCTCTGAATTCAGCCTGCACCCTTAACCTTCCGTTATCATAATATTGCATCCATGGTCCGTTCCTGACATCATTTTCGTACCAGAATGATTCGGCAACCCTTCCATTAGGATAGTATACAGAAGCGAGTCCCTGTTTTACACCACTATCATATGTCTCCGTACTTGCCAGGTGATTATCGTAATATGAGTAATACTTCCAGACACTGTCTTTCTTTTCATCCTTGTAAATACCTTGTGCAGCGAGTTTCCCTTCTTCATAAAAAAGCTCGGTATCTGCCCTGATACCCTCCTCGCAAAAATTCATAATTGCCATGGTATTACCGTTGGGAAAATATCTTATAAACTCTCCTACCGGACGGTTATTTCTGAATGTTCCCCGGTACCTGGTACTTCCCTCAGGATATTTTTGTTCCCAGTATCCCTGCCTCATGCCATTTTCATCAGTATGATTAATACCTGATTCCTGTTCCTGCGAATAGGAACCATACACCACAGGTATCATCAGGAGTAAACAGATTAATTGTCGAACCATAGCAGCATTGTTTAAAACAAATTACCAATATTACTTAAACGAAATCAAAAAGTCCTTATTATTAAACGTTAATATATATAGAAAGAGGCTGCCTTCGCCAGACAGCCTCTTTCTATATATCAGTGAGATATTATTTTACCTCCTCAAAATCCACATCCGTTACATCATCATCACCTTTGGAATCCGATTGTGATGGATCATTTTCAGACGAAGCTTCCTGGCCGGGTTGCGGACCACCCTGAGGCTGACTTGACTTGTACATCTCTTCAGAGGCGGACTGCCAGACAGCATTCAGTTCTGCGGTTGCCTTATCAATTGCCTCAAGATTCTGACTCTTGTGTGCCTCCTTCAGTTTTACAAGAGCTTCTTCAATAGGAGCTTTTTTATCGGCAGGTAATTTGTCTCCAAATTCCTTCAATTGTTTTTCAGTCTGGAATATCAGACTATCGGCAGCATTCATTTTGTCAGCCGTCTCTCTGATCTTTTTATCTTCTTCCTCATGAACCTTGGCCTCTTCACGCATCCTTTTGATTTCATCTTCATTAAGACCGGAAGATGCCTCTATCCTGATGCTCTGCTGCTTATTGGTCCCTTTGTCCTTCGCAGATACATTCAGTATACCATTAGCATCAATATCAAAGGTAACCTCAATCTGTGGTACTCCCCTTGGAGAAGGTGGTATACCATCCAGATGGAACCTTCCAATAGTTTTATTACCAGAAGCAACGGGACGTTCTCCCTGAAGAACATGTATCTCAACAGAAGGCTGGTTATCTGCTGCAGTGGTGAATGTTTCGGTTTTCTTGGTAGGAATTGTGGTATTTGATTCAATAAGCCTTGTCATAACACCTCCCATAGTTTCAATACCAAGAGACAATGGTGTTACGTCAAGCAGAAGAACATCCTTTACTTCACCAGTCAGGACACCTCCCTGTATGGCAGCACCAATAGCAACAACTTCATCCGGGTTGACACCTTTTGAAGGAGCTCTGCCGAAAAACTTCTCAACAACCTGCTGTATTGCAGGGATACGTGTTGACCCGCCGACCAGAATCACCTCATTAATCTCTGATGCAGCCAGTCCGCTATCAGATAATGCTTTTTTACATGGTTCAATAGTTGCCTGAATCAGTTTGTCGCTCAGCTTTTCAAAGTGTGATCTTGACAATGTCTTTACTATATGCTTCGGAATGCCATCAATAGGCATTATATAGGGAAGATTTATTTCTGTGCTGGTTGAACTGGAAAGCTCAATCTTAGCTTTCTCAGCAGCTTCTTTAAGCCTTTGGAGGGCCATTGGATCTCTTTTAAGGTCAACCCCCTCATCCTTTTTAAACTCCTCAGCCAGCCAGTCGATTATAACCTGGTCAAAATCATCACCTCCGAGGTGTGTATCTCCGTTTGTAGACTTAACCTCAAATACTCCATCTCCAAGTTCCAGTATCGAGATATCAAATGTTCCTCCGCCAAGGTCATAAACCGCTATTTTAAGGTCCTGCGATTTTTTGTCAAGGCCATATGCAAGTGCTGCGGCAGTAGGTTCGTTTATTATCCGTTTAACTGTCAATCCTGCGATCTCACCAGCCTCTTTAGTTGCCTGTCGTTGTGAATCACTAAAGTATGCAGGCACTGTAATAACCGCCTCACTAACCTCCTGTCCGAGATAATCTTCAGCTGTCTTCTTCATTTTCTGGAGAACCATTGCAGATATCTCCTGTGGTGAATATTTTCTGTCGCCTATAACAACCCTTGGAGTTCTATTTTCACCCTGATCCACCTTAAAGGAGACCCGGTCAATCTCGACCTTAAGTTTCTCCCAGGGCTCCCCCATGAAACGTTTAATTGATGAGACAGTCCTTTCAGGATTTGTTATCGCCTGTCTTTTAGCAGGATCACCGACTTTTCTTTCTCCATTATCAACAAATGCCACGATCGAAGGGGTAGTTCTTTTTCCTTCACTGTTGGGAATGACAACAGGTTCATTACCTTCCATCACAGAAACGCAGCTATTGGTTGTACCAAGATCTATTCCAATTATTTTACCCATAATATAATTTCAATTTTGATGATATTTTTGGATTAATGATTAATCAATGATTGTGCCATACCAGTATATTGGCAATATCATGTAATAATGACACCTGGATTGTAAAATCACCAGGCCGTTTAATGTGACAAAAGGACATAATGACAGTATTATAATCCTGGAAGAACTCAGGTAGGTTTGTGTGTAATTTTACGCAGAAAAAATTGACCTAAAGGTCGATTTTGCATGTCATGGTCAGTGCGTTTTACAATTTAAATCAGATGCAAAATTTAATGTATATTTCTTCTGTAAAAAAGCCAAAATTTTGTCAAAATGAAATAACCAAAATTTTGACTTACAGAAGGAACCGCTGCGCTTTCCCATAAAATTTTTTCATGCGTCTGTGTGTAATTTTACGCAGAAAAAATTTAATGTATATTTGTTTCGAAATTAATAATAATATTAATCCACATGTCAGTCCACAAAAGTTCAAAAGTAAAGAAGGTTACCACTCATGTACTTCAGGCAATGAAGTTGCAAGGGGAAAGGATAGCCATGATTACGGCTTACGATTATTCAATGGCCAGGATCATAGACTCTACAGGGATAGATATTGTGCTGGTGGGTGATTCTGCATCTAACGTGATGGCAGGAAACGAATCGACTCTTCCGATAACACTTGACCAGATGATTTATCATGCCACTTCAGTTGTCAGGGCAATTAACCGGGCACTGGTGGTTGTAGATATGCCTTTTGGTACTTACCAGGGGAACTCTAGAGAGGCCCTCAGTTCAGCTATCCGTATAATGAAAGAGACCGGAGCTCATGCCATTAAAATGGAGGGAGGAGCAGAAATTATCGAATCAGTCGGCCGAATCCTTTCTGCCGGGATTCCCGTTATGGGGCATCTGGGACTAATGCCGCAGTCTATTCATAAATTCGGAACCTATGTTGTAAGAGCAACAGAAGAAGATGAGGCAAGCAAGCTTTTAAAAGATGCACAACTTCTTGAAGATGCGGGTTGTTTCGCGATTGTACTTGAAAAAATCCCGGCAAAGCTTGCTGCCAGTGTCTCTGAGTCAATTAGGATACCTGTTATTGGTATAGGTGCAGGAGCTGATGTAGATGGCCAGGTACTTGTTCTGCATGATATGCTGGGTATTAACAGAGACTTCTCTCCGAGATTCCTGAGACGCTATCACAACCTTTACGAAGAGATAAAAGGAGCTGTCCAGAATTACACAAATGATATCAAAAACCGGGACTTCCCGAATGAAAAAGAACAGTATTAAGTGATTTTATTTCATAATGTACTCTCCTAAGATTATTTACGAAGACAATCACATTATTGGTGTTAACAAGAGATCATCAGAACTGGTTCAGGGAGATAAAACCGGTGACGCTTCACTGCAGGACACCATCAGATTATGGCTTAAAGAGAAATACAGCAAACCGGGAAATGTATATCTTGGTGTTATTCACAGGCTTGACAGACCGGTTAGCGGAGTTGTACTTTTCGCCAAAACAAGCAAGGCCCTTTCCAGGATGAACAAGCTTTTTAAAAGCGGAAGTGTAAAAAAAGTCTACTGGGCCATCACCGGAAAAAGACCATCTGAAGAATCGGGGACTCTTGTCCATTTTCTGAAGAAAAACCAGGATCAGAATAAATCTTATGTGTGTGCAAATACCGTTAAGGGCTCAAAGGAGTCAATCCTCAATTACAGGATCATCCATGAATTTAACAACTACTATCTTCTTGAAATAGAGCTAATTACAGGCAGACACCATCAGATAAGATGCCAGCTCGCTGCATCAGGATGTCCCGTGCTTGGTGATCTTAAATACGGATTTCCCAGGTCTATTGACGGAGGAGGTATCGGACTGCATTCAAGACAACTATCTTTCAAACATCCGGTTAGTCTTGAAGAGGTAGTAATCACGGCCGATCCGGTGGGTCACATATTATGGGAAACATATCTGAAAAGCCAAAGATGAATCAAAGTCGTTATACGGTTCTGATAGATGGCAATAATATCAAATCAGTTACACATGACCCGGGTCAGGAAACTTATTATCAAACCAAAGCGGAAGTATATCCTTGACACTGGCTACTGCCATTATTTTGTCCTTCCCGGTAAAAATTACTCTCTGATCAACTCCATATCGTATCTCCGATTCAATCATTACCTGTCTGCATGCACCGCAGGGATAGACAGGTTTATCAACTGGCTCACCATTTTTCTTGATCGCCGCTATAGCCATTACTTCAACCGGAGAATCAGGATTGACCGAGTTGGCATAAAAAAGTGCCGTGCGTTCAGCACAACTGCCAGAAGGATAGGCTGCATTTTCCTGGTTATTTCCTGTGATAATGCTGCCATTCTGAAGCAAAAGAGCAGCTCCTACCCTGAATCCCGAATAGGGGGTATATGCTCTTTGAGCAGATTCGCGTGCAAGTCTGACAAGTTCCTGTTCCTTTTCCGGCAATTCCTCAACAGAATCATATTGATAAATAGTACTCTTAATAACGAATCTCTGCATGGGCAATATTATTTTAGGTTATGCTGTTAGAACAAGGACATATTTTAAAAGCACAATACCGGAAAATTAAACATTTTACTCAAAATAACTGCAAACATATCCATATATGAAGAATCTTCGCCTGATCATTCTTATATTTCTGATATTCTCAGCTTGCAAAACCACCCGGTATGTTCCGCCTGCCACATCCCTTTCAAGGACTGAATATATTGCAACATACAGCGACATTGCCATAAGGGAAATGCAGCGTACAGGAATACCTGCAAGCATCAAAATGGCTCAGGCGATTCTTGAATCGGGTGACGGTAACAGTACACTCGCACGACGGGGCAATAATCATTTTGGCATCAAATGTCACGACTGGAGTGGAAGGAGAATATACCATGATGATGATGAGCGTAATGAATGTTTTAGAAGATATAACAACCCGAGGGAGTCGTTCAGGGACCATAGTGAATTTCTGACGGGAAGGGCCAGGTATGCTTCGCTTTTTGACCTTGACCCATATGATTACAGGGCCTGGGCCAGGGGACTCAAGGCAGCGGGATATGCAACGAATCAGCAATATGACAGATTACTGATAAGGATAATTGAGGATAATGAATTATACCGGCTTGATACCGGCTCCGGAACAACTTCTCTATCTGGAAGAGATCCACAAAAAGAGAGAAGGATCTCCAACGGGGTCTCTTTAGCTGAATCAAGGGAGGTACGGAGATGGAACAGGATTAATTATATAATTGCACGTGAAGGGGATACTTATGAAAGCCTTACCAGGGAGATGGGGCTCATGAGATGGGAGATAGCCAGGTATAATGATCTGCCCCAAAATCCTGAAATACTGCCGGGTGATATCATCTATCTTCAGCCCAAACGGAATCGTGCAGAGCGGAATTCTGAAAAACACGTTGTAAAGGATGGGGAAACTATGCATTACATTTCGCAACTTCACGGAGTCAAACTGTCCCGCCTGCTTACACGCAACAATATGCAGGAAGGACAGGAACCTTCGCCTGGTGACACAATATACCTTCGCCGACAAAGACCCGGTGATTATTAGGGAAGACCCCTAAATTGACCTGTGAGCCTGAACCGGCTATTTGCAGAATGCATTTTTTCCGGGCCTGAATCCTCTTAAAAACTCGGCCCCGGTCATTTCCCTTTTTCCCTCAGGTTTGACAAGCTGAAGCAATACCGCACCTCCGGAAACTACTACAGCAGGTTCATCACCGATTGCTATAATACTTCCTGGTTCAGGAAGACCGCCAGCTGCGGCTTTGTCAACCATGAGCACTTTAAGTTGAATCTCTCTCTCTCCGTCCACCACGACTGTCCACGCCCCCGGCCACGGACTCAGTCCCCGAACAAAATCGTGAACCCTGCCGGCCTCTGCCATCCAGTTTATGCGGCAATCATTTCTTGATATTTTAGGTGCAGCAGGTATATTGCCGGCAGATACCAGTGAGGCCTGGGAAACCGGCTCAATTGAACCTTTAGAAATTTTATCTACCGTTTCAATAAGAAGATCTGCTCCTGTTGTCATCAACCTGTCGTGAAGTTCGCCGGCAGTTTCTTTTTCGCCGATTTCAGTTTTCTTCTGAAGAAGTACTTTTCCGGTATCAATCTCTTTTTCTATAAAAAAAGTAGTTACGCCGGTAATCCTCTCACCGTTTATAATGACGTGATTAATCGGAGCGGCACCACGGTAATATGGTAAAATAGATGCATGGAGATTAATGGTGCCTATAGGGGGTATGGACCATATCTTCTCAGGAAGCATTCTAAAAGCAACAACCACAAAAAGGTCGGCCGACAAACTCCTGAGATCGCCGGCAAATTTCTCATCTTTAAGGTTCGGGGGTTGCAATACCGGGATATTATAATTAACAGCGGCAATTTTGACTTCCGGTTCCCTCACCTTCAGTCCGCGCCCGGAAGCCTTATCAGGTGCAGTTACGACAGCTAAAACAGGAAAACCGTTCTGGATCAGTTTTTCCAGTGTAGGAACAGCAAATCGGGGTGTTCCCATGAATACTATTCGCGGTTTTTTCAACATTAAAAACAGTTAACTATTTATCCGGATTTCCTTCTGATTCATCAGGCTTTACAAGGTCCAGCAAGTGGCCCATCTTATCGCGTTTCGTAACCAGGTAAGTGTAATTATGCTTATTTGTCAGCGATTTCATATGGATTGTTTCAACAATTTCAAGTCCGTACCCTTCAAGACCCTTGCGTTTGAATGGATTGTTGGCGATCAGTTTTAACTTGCCTACTCCCAGTTCATGCAGAATATTGGCACCCACTCCGAAATCGCGTTCATCCTCATTGAAACCCAGGTTTATATTGGCCTGTATAGTATCAAAACCCTCCTCCTGCAGCTTGTATGCTGCCATTTTATTGAACAATCCAATGCCCCTTCCCTCCTGGTTGAGATAAACAAGTACTCCCCGGCCTTGTTTCTGTATCATCTTCAGCGCCTCATGCAACTGGTTTCCGCAATCACAACGCATTGAACCGAATATATCTCCTGTCACACATGAAGAGTGCACCCTTACCAGAACCGGATCATCATATGTCCATTTTCCCTTGATGATTGCTACATGTTCAGTACCATTAGATTTCTGCCTGAAAGGGACCAGGTGAAACTCCCCGTATTTAGTAGGAAGCTTAACCTCCACTCCCTTTTCAACAATGCTTTCATCCTGGAGTCTGTATGCGATCAGTTTTTCTATGCTGATGATCTTTAGATTGAACTGATCGGCAATTTCAATTAACTCAGGTAAACGTGCCATGGATCCATCCTGATTCATAATCTCAACCAGAACACCGCCAGGTTTCAACCCTGCGAGAATTGAAAGATCCACTGCTGCTTCAGTATGCCCTGAACGCCTCAATACACCTTTGCTTTTGGATTTTAGAGGAAAGACATGACCGGGCCTGGCAAGATCTTCGGGACTGGTTTCCGGATCTACAAGAGCATTAATTGTCTTAGCCCGGTCAGAGGCTGAGATCCCTGTAGTACATCCCTTTCCTATCAGATCGACAGAAACTGTAAATGCAGTCTCATGCAATGAAGTATTCTTCCCTACCATCAACTCAAGCTCAAGCTCTTCAGTACGTTCTTCCGGTAATGCAGCACAAATCAATCCACGTCCGTGGGTTGCCATAAAATTAACAATATCGGGTGTGGTCAGTTCAGCTGCGGCGACAAAATCACCTTCATTCTCCCGGTCCTCATCATCAACCACGATAATGACCTTGCCATTTTTTATATCTTCAATAGCTTCTTCGATTGAATTCAGTTTTCTACTGATTCCTTCTTGTTGGTTGCCAGACATTTGATTTTACTCCTTTCAGAAATTTTATAAACCCAACCACAAGGGCCAGGTTCATACTTAAAAAGTGTGTAACAAAGCGCAAAATTATAATATGAATTTTGATTTTCCCCAATAAATAATCAATTATTGGCAAAACCAAAATAATTAACTCAATTCCAAGTATATATCTAAACAAAATATTTTCCCTGCTCAACAAGATGCTGGTAATAAAAACCAGTGCCATAAACAACGGACCAATCCATCGCAGGACTTTATGTGAAAAAAAGGATAATGATAAACCCGGAACAGAAGAACATATGCAATTTCTAAAATGCATTAAATTCTGAAAGTTACCTGTGGCTATCCTTATCTTCCGTCTGAATTCTTCTCCCAGACTGTTTGAGACATCCTCATAAACATGTGCATCAGGTTCCAGTATTGCTTTATGTCCGGAAAGAATTACATTCATATTAATATAAAAATCATCTACAAGGTAAGTTACGGGGACGTCCCGGTATAGTTTTCTTTTTATAGCATAACAACCACCAAATGGTCCCATCATGGTTCCCCATATAATTCCTTCAAGGAACTTTGTTTCAACCTCCCTGGTTACATATGAGTTCTCCTGAACCGATATTCCACTTCTCTTAAGACCCTTATGCTTCATATTAGAATCAACAAGCCCGATATCATTATTTCTAAAATGTTTTAATAACTGGTAAATCGTTTCCCGGCCAAACAGGACATTCGCATCGGTAATAATCAGTATCTCCTTATCTGACATTCTGACAAGATCATTGATGATGGCTGATTTTCCCCTCCTGGCCAGGAATGTTACAAATCTCAGGCAGGCAAGTGATGCAGTAAGTTTCTCCAGAATCTCATTTGTATTGTCTGTTGATGCATCTGATCCCACCAGTATTTCAATTTTCCCTTCAGGAATATTATTGGAAACTATACTGCTTATCTTCTCCTCAAGTACATTCTGCTCATTGTGAACTGCCATAATTACCGAAACACCTGGTAATTCCCGGGCTGAAGAGTAAGTATTATTATTGATCAGTTTCCCTGATCCAATTAGCTTCAGGATTGCAGGATACAGAATATATGTATGCAGCAGGGCCAATATTGAAATCCAGAAGAGTATGAGGGCAGTCATTGAACACTGTTTTTATAAAAGGCAGTAAGTTTACCGGTAATAACCCTGTTATCAAAATTTTCAAGAGCGAATTCCCTTGCATTCCTGCCAATCCTGGAAGAAAAATCCGGATCCCTGAGCATTCTGGAAACAGAACCAGCAAAATCATCTTCATTGTCAGCCAAAAGCAAATGCCTGCCATTTTCAACAGGAATACCCGTTACCGCAAAAGATGTAGCCACTACCGGTTTTCCCATAAGCATCGCTTCAATTATCCTGACTCTTATACCACTGCCTGCAAACAAAGGAACCACTAATATACCACTTTGCATAAGATATTTAGCTGCGCTCCCCACCTCTCCCCTGAAATCAACACCATTTTTGACAAGATTCCTGGCATAACCTCTTTCTGAATTTCTGCCTGCAACCATAAAAATCGCATCGTCAACCTCACTCTTAACCCTGGCCCATACCCTGTCAATAAACCAGTCCAGTCCGTCGATATTGGGCTTCCAGTCTAGTGCCCCTATATACTGAATAGTAGGCTCTCTTTTTTCATTCTTTCTGCAAAAAGGTATCTCAGATGGATACATACCAAATGTGGCAACAAAAGATTCTTTTGTATTTCCCATTTTGTCAAGATACATTTTGTCTTCTGTTGTTATAGGGACGAGAAGGTCGTATCGGTTTATGAATTCCTGCTCAAATTTTTGAATTCTTTTGTACAATATTCTATAATACCAGCGTCTGAAAGGATTTTTTTCCCGTCTCCAGAACCCTTTCCATATGATATGTTCAATATTGTGTGCACGGTAAGATACCAGTGCAGCAGAATTTTCTCTTATTGTCTCTATGTAGGGAGCAAGATATAATCCCTCAAGCTGCACAACATCATACGAAGACTCCCGAAGCATCTGTATTAAAGCCTTGCTAAAATCAGCTGAAATAAACCTTGTTGAATTATACGGCAGGGTTGAGAAAAAAAGATTTCTTATTATATCCCGGAAACTGGGGGAAGTTTCGACAAAAACTTTTATTGTTTTGTTTACACCGGCGACAGCACTTTCCGGCATTCCTTCAAAAATGTAGTGCTTACTTGTATTCATTGCCAGCAGGTCAACCTGATTCCCGTTGTCTGCAAGACCGGCAGCCATATTATAGCTGGCGAGTGAACCTCCGTCTTTAGGGGGGGAGGGGAACTTGTTGGTAACCAGCAAAATTTTCATATTTGTGGCTGGGTCTTTCCTGTGTACTGTCTTATCAATCCGGTCAGAAATACTGAAATTTTCTTGTAGAAGTTAAAATATGTTTCGGTGTTCATAATTACAGAATCTGTTGTGGCCTTATAGGTCAGGAATATACCAAGAGGAAGAAGAATAATGCTGGATATCCACATTCCCGGAAAAGGAGGTATAACAAGCTCACGCACAAACTTCAGTGCTGAAATATCAATCACGTAATAGAGTACAAAAAACAAAACCGAAACCACAACAGGCATTCCCAGCCCTCCTTTTCTTATGATAGCCCCAAGAGGTGCCCCTATAAAGAAGAATATGAAGCAGGCAAAAGAGAGGGTATATTTCCGGTGCCACTCTATCTCATAGCGTCTTATCAGTTTATTTTTCCAGTCAAAATTGGTTTTGGTAGATATAATCTGATTCCTGGCAAGTCTTGCATCCACCATAGCCTGATCCCATGCCCTTCTTCTCTGGTCCTGGGTTAGGCTCTCTTCCACCTCAAATATATCCAGGGATTTTTTTTCGACATTATCAACTGTATCATTTATAATCCGTCTGTATGCCTCCTGCTTGAAAAAAGTTGACTTTACCAGCGATTCAGTATGTTCCCTGACAATTCTAGAACGATCTTTACTAAGAGAGTCGGTTGTCATTTCAAGCTGGCTGAGGTTCATCATCTGTGAGTTATGCCTGAAAGCTTCCTCATCTGTTCTCTGCAGGTCAAAACCGGAAAGTTCAATTAAAAGAATCTGTTCACCGAATATGTCATTTCGGTGAGGGAATGATCGGGTCTGGCTCTGTCCTCCCCTCTGAATCATCTCTTCATAATTATAACCACTGTACAGTGTTGTTACAAGGTGGGATTTGTCTTCAGTTATCCTCATGAATCCGGAGTCGGCCAGTGTAACCTTAAGATTTCCCCTCCTGTCAGTGTGATCATATATCTTTATATCGTACATCATATTAGTACGGTGATCCTTATCGGCTACCTTTATGCTGTAATTATCAATACCGTTATAGAAAATTCCCTCACGGATCTGCATTTCCGGTCTTTGCTGTTGCACATCATAAAGAAGTGATCTCATCTTCAGGTTTGTATACGGAAGTACATTGTTAGAAAAATAAAATGCACCTACACTCATCAGAATTGTCAAAATAATAAGAGGGCTCATAATCCTCTGCAGCGATATTCCTGCCGATTTAAGTGCGGTAAGTTCAAAATTCTCTCCAAGGTTACCAAAAGTCATCAGCGATGACAACAGAATAGCCAGCGGAAGTGCCAGAGGTACAAGCCCTGCTGATGTGTAAAGCAATAATTCGGATATAACAGATAATTCGAGCCCTTTACCTATAAGATCGTCTATATACTTCCAGAGAAACTGCATCAGAAGTACAAAGACCACTACAAAAAAGGTGGAAACCAGCGGTCCTATGTAAGACTTTATCACAAACAGATGAAGCTTTTTCATAAAATTATGTAAATACCTTTTTGATCTCACCGGTAACGGCCAATATGGTGTTGCCGGTAAGATAAAACGGTAATCCGGTTAAATTTATGCTTCCCGAGTGCAAAAATAAACCTTTTGAGGATAAATTGAAGATCTGTAAAAACATATGGAAACAAAACAATAAAACCCGCAATCAGAGTCCCATTGTATGCTTTAATCTTGAAATCTGTGAGTCCCAAAGATCCCTGGTATCATCGGCATCATCATCATCGGCGAAATCTGTTATTTCAAGTGCAACATCCCCGGTGAGCTCATGCTGATTGATCTTGAATTCAAAAAATAAATCCTTATCATCGTTTTCCATCCAGCGAAAGCGAATGAATTTATTTTCTTTCTGAGAAATCATCTCAGCTTTCTCTTCTGATCCCTCCCAAATAAATGTAAAGATATTACCCTTAAGGTTGACATCTTCTGCAAACCATTCAGATAATCCGGAAGGAGTGCTTAGCCTTTTATATAAAACACTGGGTGAGGAATTGATTGTGTATTCCAGTTTTAGTTTATTCTTCATTTGTTTATATTAACTAATTCTGACTAATTATCACTCACATACAATTAATTTTGATCATATGCCTTCTTTGTACATGAGTAGTCAATATCCTTAAATCTATTAAATATAATATGCGATGCGTTGAATATTTCACGAATCGGTACATATTGCAATATAGAAAAATTATGGAATATAAAAAATCTAAAATGTATGCTATTTAGATATCCACTGAAAAATAACTGAATGCCAGGCATTTTGATAATTTAGAATTGCCGTTACCTGCTGAATTACCTGATAACTCCTTAATTTATTGTATATTTTGCACAATGAACTAAATATTCATTAAAATGATCCTTTCTAAAATAAAAAAGTTATTATATTTGCAGCCGCGATAAAAACAGACAGATATTTCAAGTCAAATATCAAAATTGTTTAAATCGTTCTTATGTAATAATGGCGAGGTAGCTCAGGTGGTTAGAGCGCATGATTCATAATCATGAGGTCGGGAGTTCAAGTCTCCCTCTCGCTACAAGAAAATCAAGCACTTACAAAGTCAATTTGTAGGTGCTTTTTTATTCTCTTAAAAAGCAAAAGGGCTAAAATTGAAACTTTTTCAAGGTATCCTCAGGCCTGCTATTTTTAGTTACTCTCCTTCAACCTTTTGACCTCATTGAAGTGTTCCATTACAAGCTTCTCTCTTTTCTCCCTGGAGCTGATTCTGTAGCTTTCAAACTCCTGGTTTAGATCTTCAAGCTCCTGGAGGGTTTTTGAGGTTACTAACCGGTTTTTTGAGAATATAAGGAAACCGAGTACAAGCAGGGTGGCGAGAGCGGCAATAATAATCCATACTAAAAAATTATATCCGGTTTTATTCATAGGAATACCCAGAAATGCTATACTGTCCCTGTTCTTTATAGCAAGGTCCCTATCGCTGCGGGTATCTTCCAGGAGAGCCGATAAGGAATCTATCTCAGAATTCAAATTGTTAATCTCGGCAGTAAGTGATCCTATCTCTCTTTTGGTATTAACAAGTGAATCAAGTGAATTATTCCTGATCTTTTGAAACATGTCCTCCCTGATAGCCCTGAAATTATCATAAATCCTGGTTCTCTCCTGGATATAGTCCATTTGTTCCTGTATTGTTCCTGTTTCAAGTACCTCGGGCATGCCAGTTTGTCCCTGAAGCGGATTGGAAATCTTAATCGTAATAATCAGAATTATAACTGCGATGTGCTTGATTTTAACTGAAGTTGACATAATACTTTTATTAATTTAACATATTAAAATATATCTATTACTAACAGCAAATACTCCGGATATATTATTCCAGAAGGGACGACAATTTAATATTATTTAAGAAATCTTTTAACTACCTGTTTACCAGCGCCTTTCTTATAGCCTCCTCGGCCAGTGGTCCCATAACAAGGTATCCTTCCTGCGTAGGATGTACTTCATCGTGGGTATAAGATCTTTTCAGTCCGTTGCGATCATCAACCATAGCAGTAAAATAATCAAGGTAAATATGACCTTGTTCACAGGCATATGACTTAATCCAACTGTTAAGCTCAACTACTTTGCCGGCAGGCTCAAGTCCAGGCCTCCATGGAAAATCATATGCCGGCAGAACAGAACTAAGTACAACCCTGATATTATTGGCATGTGCTATCTCAGTCATCGAAGCTATATTGTCCTGTATCATTTCAATAGTGGAGGGTCCGGTATTTCCGGCAATATCATTGATGCCAGCCAGTATGACAACAGCTGCCGGCTTAAGATTTACTACATCGGCACGGAACCTGACAAGCATCTGCGGGGTAGTTTGTCCGCTTATCCCACGGTTTATCCAGGGCCGCCCTTCGAAAAATTCAGGGACAGCCCTGATCCATCCCTCAGTAATCGAGTTCCCCATAAAAACAACCCGCTTTTCATTTTCCAGCGGAGGGCCAAGGGTTTTGTTTTCTTCGCTGTATCTTTCAAAATCCGGCCAGTCACCGGCCGGTACCTGCTGTGCAAACATATCACATAACTTTAAAAGGATGACCAGCATGAAAACCGTTCTTAAAATTGCTCCGGACATAATTTTGGATTATATTGCAATATAAAAAGTAAATTGATCTCAAATTTACTGCAAACTGGCAAAAAACAGACAAGATATCTGCAATAATTACCCTGTTACCAAAAATAAAACAGTATGCGTACAACAACTTACCTTCTGACCATAATATTAGTAACCATACTCCTGTTCTGGTCCTGCAGCTTTGAGCAGCAAAACAACCGGGTACCCCAAACCTTCACTGAGGTATCAGACCTGTCAGTTGCGGGCTTTTGCCCGGAAAGGCTCGCCCGGATAGATTCACTGCTTGAAGGATATATCAGGCAGGGTTTACTGCCAAATGCCGTTACCTTTGTTGCCAGAAACGGCAAAATTATCCATCACAAAGCTTATGGTTTCAGCGACATAGAATCAGGAACCCCTTTAAAACCAGACGACATCTTCAGGATCGCATCACAAACCAAGGCAATAACTACAGCCGCACTTATGACTCTTTACGAGGAGGGGATGTTCCTGCTGGATGATCCTCTTTCCAAATATATCCCGGAGTTCAGGAATCCGGCGGTGCTGACTTCATTCAATGAAACAGACACAACATTTACCACAAGACCTGCCGAAAGGGAGATAACCATAAGGCACCTTCTTAACCACACTTCAGGAATTCATTACGGGATACTTGGCGAGGGGCCCGGCAATATGATGTTCGCCAAAGAGGGTATCCCGGCTGTTAACTCAATGGATCCGGTCACTATTGGCGAAATCGCGCTCAGGATAGCACGAATGCCGCTATTGTCTGATCCGGGTGAAAGGTACCTTTACGGCATGAATACAGACATTGCCGGTTATCTTATCGAGATACTTTCAGGAAAGCCCCTCGATGTTTTTCTGAGGGAAAGGATACTTAAACCACTGGGAATGAACGATACCTGGTTCTACCTTCCCCCTGAAAAGGCCGGCCGGCTTGTCACACTCTATACACCGGGACCGGAAGGGCCTGTACTCCACCCAAACGAAACATACCGTAATTACCCGGTAGAGGGGGCACGGATGTTTTTTTCAGGAGGAGCGGGACTTAGCGGACCGGTGGAGGACTATGCCCGTTTTCTGCAGATGATGATAAACAATGGCAAATTTAACGGAAACAGGATACTTTCCCGTAAAACAATAGAGCTGATGACCACCAACCAGATAGGCAACCTGGATTACGGGTCATGGGGAAGGCGGTTCGGGCTCGGATTTGATCTTTGGAACGGGCAGACCCCCGGACACCATCTCGGTTCAGAGGGGGCATTCAAATGGGGCGGGCTGTATTACACCGACTACCTGGCAGATCCTGAGGAAGGCATGATATTGTTGTTTTACACCAATATACAGCCCTACAGGGGACCAAATATTCATGAGACGTTCCACAATCTTGTATACCAGGCTCTGGAATGATTTAAACTCGGGCAAATATGCCAAATTGTTGGAGAACTGTCTGTTAAAGTTTTAAAAATATCCTCTTTCTGAACATGGTGTATACCGGAATAAAGATCACCCCAACATAGATCAGTGCATACAGAAGGCTGGCCAGTTTCAGATCCATCCCAACTTCTCCCATGGTATCAACAAAATGGTAATTAAGTGATTTTCCTGAAAACCGGAAACTGTAAAAGAGGGGAGACAAAACACCCGCAAGCACATATGCGCTAATGGCATTAGCACCGTAAATAATTCCAAATCCCGTTCCTTTCCTGTATCCAAGCAGGTCAATAATAAACATGGCTGTTGCCAGTGTCATTGCAGCCAGTCCGCTGGTGTACAGCACAAATGAACTGGTCCACAGATTCTTGTTTACCGGAAACACCCAGCCCCAGGCCTCTCCTGCTACAAACGCTATAAATCCTGCAGAAAAAAGCCAGAGCATAATCCTTTCCCGGCCATTACCAGAAACAATAAGTTTTCCTGCAAGCATTCCCGATATTCCCGTCACTATTGCCGGAAGAGTACTGAACAACCCTTCAGGATCCCACGTACCCTGCCACATCCTGCCAGGCAACAATTTCTGGTCAATCCATGCGGCAAGATTTACTCCCGGCTCAAGCATTGGCCCATTTGACCCGGGTGTAGGAATCAGGGTCATCGCAAGCCAGTAGAAAATCAGGATTACTGATCCTGTTACTGCCTGCGACTTCCAGCCTGAGTTAAGGTATAAAATTGCACATGCAGCAAATACCACAGCAATTCGCTGCAACACTCCTGCAACGCGAAGATTTAAAAAATCGAATGACGGGTAAAGTGCCAGGAAAATGCCTACTGCAAAAATTTTAAGGCTCCGGCTTGCTATTTTCCAGTAAAGATCCTTCTTTGGGTGTCCCGATCTTAGCCTTTTTTCATATGCAAGGACTATTGACACCCCAACTATAAAGATAAAAAACGGGAATATCAGGTCGGTAGGGGTAATTCCGTGCCAGTCGACATGCAGTAATGGAGCATAGACATGATCCCATGTTCCCGGATAATTGACCATTATCATAGCTGCGATAGTGAATCCCCTGAAGGCATCAAGCGACATTAGCCTGGATGGCGAGCCGGCTTGTGAATTGTTGGTCATATCGAATCTAAGTATTGTGAATAAGCAGGTTTTAAATTATCTTGCGATTGGAAAACTAAATCCTAAATATATAAATTATGCATAGATCAGGAGCAATTTTGGCAGTAGTTTTTACCTTATTGGCTTTAACAAACTGCACTGAACAGATCCCCGGACCAAACGACATAGAAGTTACCTGGGAGCTTATAAGCAACACCCATAGTGACCAGGCACGAACCAAAGCAGAGTTCACCATCAGGAACAACTCCGGTTTCAGGATGAGGGACTGGAACTGGGCGTTGTTTTACAGCCAGGCTCCCAGAGGCGGGATTGTCGCAGATGAGGGAGCTAATGTTAAAGTTGAATGGATCAACGGGGACTGGCACAGGGTTGTACCGGAAGAAGGCTTTAACCTGAGGAGGGGTCAGGAAGTAACTATTGGTTATGAGGCCAGCGCATGGTGGATCAAGGAGTCAGACGCACCGATGGGCCTCTATTTAGTATTTTATGACAAAGAAGGGAACGAAAGGGAAATAGTTACTGTAGATAATTATTCTGTAAAGCCTTTTGTCAGAGAAGAACAGATCAGCCGTCACAGAAATGACCATACCCCGATCCCTACACCCAAGTGGAGATATGAAAACAACAGTGAAATGAGCCTGCTCGGAGAAGATGAGCTAAAGCCTGTAATCCCCACTCCGGTCAGAATAACCAGGTCGGGCGATTATGTAACCTTTACAGAGCCGGTGACCATTATCTACCAGGAGGGTCTCCGCAATGAAGCCAGCCACCTGGCCGCTCTTCTGTCCAGGCTCACGGGACAGCCATTTCACCCTGAATCGGGGACAGATGAGCGACCAAACAGCATATTGTTACGAAAGTCCGGCCTCAGCGTAAATGGCATCCGGGAGGAGGCATACAGGCTGGAGATCAGAAACAACAGGAACATAGTTGTTACCGGGTCAGATAACGCCGGGGTGTTTTACGGGATACAGACCCTGACAGCGTTGCTGCCGGTAAATGTTTTTTCCGGAACAGCAGATGTTGTAAGAATGGAAGTAATGACCATTGAAGATGCTCCCCGGTTCAGGTACAGGGGGATACATATAGATGTGGCTCGCAACTTCCAGAGCAAGGATCAGATACTTAAAGTACTTGACCTGCTTGCATATTACAAGATAAACACCCTGCACTTCCACCTGACAGAGGATGAGGGATGGCGGATCGAGATAAGGGACCTTCCCGAGCTAACAGAGATTGGAGGACAGCGTGAACATACAGACAGGGATGCTCCGGCACTCCATCCTGCTTATGGATCGGGTCCGTTTCCCTACGCTGAGGGCACATATGGAAGCGGATACTACTCTCACGATGAGTATGTTGAGATACTCCGTTACGCTACAGAACGGCACATAAAGGTTATACCAGAGGTAAACCTGCCGGGTCATGCCAGGTCGGCTATTAAAGCAATGGAAGCGAGGTACGAACGTTTTATGGCAGCAGGAGAAGAAGAGAGAGCCAGTGAATTCAGGCTTATTGATCCGGAAGAGACATCAAGTTATGTATCTGCCCAGGTATTCACCGACAATGTCATTAATGTGGCACGTGAATCGGTTTACCGGTTCTTTGAAACAGTTGTTGACGGAATTATTGACATGTATCAGGAGGCCGGTGCGCCACTCGAAATATTTCATACCGGCGGTGATGAAGTTCCTGAGGGGTCCTGGACCGAATCCCCAATGATAGAGGCGCTGCTGGAAACGATGCCTGAAATAACCGACCCAAAAAATCTGCAGGCCTATTTCTTTGAGAGAGCTATTGAAATTCTAAGGGAAAGGGGACTTAAGACAGCAGGATGGGAGGAGGTTTCCCTCCTTAAGGATGAGAGCGGGACATATGTTCCGAATCCGCAATTCGCTGATGGTTCAGTTATCCCCTATGCCTGGAACAGCCTCTGGGGCCATCAGGATCTTGGCTACCGGCTGGCAAATCTTGGATACCCTGTGGTACTGTGCCATGTATCGAATTTCTATTTTGACCTTGCCTACAACAAAGATCCACTTGAACCCGGGCTTTACTGGGCCGGATTTGTCAACACAAGAGATGCCTGGTACTATGCCCCGTTTGATATGTTTAAGACCACTATCAAAGATGCAATGGGCAGGAAGGTAAATATTGATGAGGAATATGCAGGCATGGAAAGGATAAGGCCCGGAGCGAGGCAAAATATACTTGGCCTCCAGGCCCAGCTCTGGAGTGAAACCATCCTTGGTGGAGATATGCTGGAATACTACATGCTCCCCAAAATGATAGGTTTCGCCGAAAGCGCATGGACCAGTGAAAGGAGTTTTGAGCAGATAGAGGATCACGAAATGAGAGTTGCCGAAGCAGACAGGAAATGGAATGTATTTGCCAATACAATGGCGCAAAGGGAACTGCCGAGGCTCTCAGGTTTGCATGGCGGATACAACTACAGGCTGCCCCTGCCGGGAGCAGTAATTGAAAATGGAACCCTCCACGCAAATATCGAGTTTCCCGGACTTGTAATAAGGTACACTACCGATGGCGAAGAACCTGTCGGCACCTCTCCACTATATGAGGGTCCGGTACAGGTGCAGGGGACTGTTAAGCTAAAGGCATTTGACAGGTCAGGAAGAGCCTCCAGAGCTGTTACCATTGAGTAAATAATCGGCGCACCTGATCCAGAATTTGTTGTAGTCTTCCCAGTAGACAAAATTGCAACCCCAGTGGGGAGCAGGATCAGACATATATGCAAGGGTTCTGCCCCTGCCTGATTGGCCGGTCACCAGCAGCGGATCGCCGGTCTCCCTTACCGATAACCTAACCTTGCAGCCGGTTAAAGGGGTAACCTGGTTATACCCCAGCACAGGAGGAAAAGACCGGATATCAATATCTTCAAACCAATCTTCTTCGCCGGCAGTTACATCAGGAGTAAAGCCTTCAGTGCTCTCAACCAGGTCGTCGCCGGCCATGCAGTTTACCGGCAATATTTCCTTCAGCCTGGTCCGTCCCCAGCCGCCTTTCCCTATCTCTCCCGAAAATGAGAGCCAGCCTCCGAGAAACATGACCGGTTTACCCTGACTGACCGACTCGACGGTCAGTCGGGTCCGGTCGGGAAAAGTCAATATACCCCGGCCCATTTTCTGCCGGTCAAAGAAGCCTGGCGCAAGCTGAAAATTTTTAGCCTCTATATCGCTGAATATGAGTAAATCATATTCCTCAAGAATCTTCTCATATTCACCCGGTCCCATTTTGTAAAAATCCCATGCAGGAACTGAACGCACCTGGTGCTGGCCGTCAGATTCAAGTGCCTTTACCAGCCATTCTCCGTAATTGAATATTTCTATTCCCTTATACTCATAATTGAAGGGTGATTCCGCAAACATCGGTCCCATCAGGACAGCCCAATCACCAGCATAAAAAATTTTTGCCATAGAACAATTTTTATTAGCAATTTATATTGAATCAAATACGCAAGAATATTTATCAAATAAAATACCACCCTATCATGCTACCCCCTGGCTAACTATCAAAAATACCATTGCTGCAATAAATGCGCCCAGGGCTGGAGCTAAAACTGGTACCCATGAATAGGCCCAGTCGCTGTCACCCTTATACTTCATCGGGTATAGATAATGTGCCAGCCGGGGACCGAGATCACGGGCGGGATTAATGGCATAGCCGGTAGTACCGCCCAGCGACATTCCAATGCCAACAACCAGCAAAGCTACAGGCAATGCTCCTATCGAACCCAGGCCAATAGGAACTTCGGCCATATCAGTAGATGCAAGTGAAGCATCGGTAAAGTGGAAAATTGTAAATACAAGAATAAAGGTGCCAACAACTTCAGAAAATATATTGGAGGGAAGCTTCCGGATTTGGGGACCGGTACAGAAGACAGCAAGTTTAGTTGCTTTGTCCTCGGTAATATTCAAATGGTCCCTGAAGTACAGGTATACAATAGTAGCACCGAAGAACCCCCCCAGCAACTGTGCAATTATATACCCCGGAACAAGTGACCAGCTGAATGACCCGGCAAAGGCAAATCCCAGGGTGACAGCAGGATTGATATGAGCCCCGGAAACCGGTCCTGCAATTATTACACCAAGGAATACTCCAAGACCCCAGGCAAAGGTAATCACTACCCAACCTGCACCATGGCTTTTTGTGTCTTTTAAAACCGTGTTGGCAACCACACCGTCGCCCATAAGGACAAGAACGGCAGTGCCGATAAATTCATACAAGTAAACTGGATCCATAAGTTTGAGAAATTAATTGAGAATTAGGATTATTAAAAAGGTCATGATGACCATGATCCGGCCCTTTTGACAGCATCTGCCCACTTTACTCTGAGTCTGCCTGCGGTCTCATTGTCCATCGTTCCATTAAACTCCCTGTTCACCTTCCATTGCTGTTTCAGCTCCTCAATATTATCCCAGTACCCTGTAGCCAGTCCTGCAAGATAGGCGGCCCCCAGTGCTGTTGTTTCAACAATTTCCGGCCTGACAACCGGTATGCCGAGAATATCGGCCTGGAACTGCATCAGAAGGTTATTGGCAACCGCCCCGCCGTCAACGCGGAGTTCCTTAACATCCATACCTGTATCCTTATTCATAACATTCAGCACATCCATTGTCTGGTATGCAATTCCCTCCAGAGCTGCACGTGCAATATGTCCGCGATTCGTACCCCGGCTTATCCCCACCATCAGTCCCCTGGCATACTGATCCCAGTGCGGAGCACCCATTCCTGTAAAAGCGGGAACAAAAAACACATCACCGTTATCTTCTACAGAAGCTGCCAGAGCCTCCACCTCCGACGACGATTTAATGATGCCCAGGCCATCCCGGAGCCACTGCACAACGGCTCCGCCAATAAAAATACTGCCTTCAAGAGCATAGTTCACCTGGGAACCTATTTTCCATGCTACTGTGGTAACCAGGTTATTCTTTGAAATAAAAGGTTTGCTGCCGGTATTCATCAGGATGAAACACCCGGTACCATAGGTATTTTTAACCATCCCCTCGTCAACGCACATCTGACCGAACATAGCAGCCTGCTGGTCGCCTGCTATGCCTGCTATTGGAACCTTGGAGGCAAAAAAAGTTGTATTGGAGTAATCATATATCTCGCTTGAATCCCTTACTTCCGGAAGCATACTGCGGGGGATATCCATAAGATCAAGCATATCAGGATCCCAGTCCATGCTGTTTATATTATATAGCATTGTCCGGCTTGCATTTGTTACATCAGTTATATGAGTACGGCCCTGAGTCAGTTTCCATACAAGCCAGCTATCCACCGTGCCGAAGGCAAGTTCTCCCTTTTCGGCCTTTTCCCTTGCACCCTGAACATTATCAAGAATCCATTTAACCTTTGTCCCGCTGAAATAGGCGTCGATAACCAGTCCGGTCTTCTCCCTGATCATTTCAGCATGTCCCTTTTCCTTAAGCTCATCACAATACCCGGAGGTTCGTCTGTCCTGCCAGACAATTGCATTGTATACCGGATTACCTGTCTTCCGGTCCCAGACAATAGCAGTCTCCCTCTGGTTGGTTATCCCTATACCTGCGACTGCTTTGCCGTTGATGCCGAATTTAGAGATTGCCTCTGCTGCAACAGCAACCTGTGATGACCATATTTCATTGGGGTCATGCTCAACCCATCCGGGTTTAGGAAATATCTGGGTAAACTCCTTTTGTGCAACCGAGCGGATTATTCCTTTTTTATCGAACAAAAGGGCCCGTGAGCTGGTAGTACCCTGATCAAGTGCGAGAATGTAAGTCTCCATGCTTTTTATTTTTTGTTTGACAATATAGCATTTTAAGATGAATCATCCATGTGCTCAAATATCCAAAAAAATTTACTGATGCACACAAATATTTATAAAGGTATATTCAATCCCCTCTAAAGCTGACTATTCAGAATAATAATTAACGGTAACCTCCTTATAAGCTTTTACCTGATCCTCTATCCACTTATTATCCTTCCCCATCTCTTTTGCCATAAGAGCAGCCACCACTGGTGCAATTCTTATGCTTTCCCTTGCATCCAATAGCTGACAGCGCGTACGCCTTGATAGAACATCCTCAACGGTCATTGCCATCTCTTCCCTTACGGCCCAGATAACCTGTGCCTTGACAATACTGAGGCTTTCACTTAAAGTTTCTCCCAGTTCCGGATTCTCAGCGGCAAGACCGAGTACTGCATCCCTGTCGGAACCGTATACATACCAGGGATCATTCATATCAACTGATTCCATGTACCCCCTGATTTTCAGTTTCCGGGTTTTTGATTTAGTCCTCTCCCACCGGTTTACCTTTTCGGCCTTATTTATAATGTCTTCGGCCATCCTTCTGAAAGTTGTCCACTTGCCACCGATCATGGTCATAAGACCCGATGATGAGACCATGATTTTATGACTTCTTGAAATTTCCCTGGTCTTCTGCCCGTTAGCGTGTTTTGTTGCTGCCAGGGGGCGAAGGCCTGCGAATATACTAAGAACATCACTCCTTTCAGGTGCTTTTTTGAGGTACTTGCCGGCGGTGGTAAGGATAAATTCAATTTCCTCCTCCAGCGCAACAGGTTCAAGCGAAGCATGATCTATAGGCGTATCGGTAGTCCCGACAACAACCTTGCCGTGCCAGGGAACAGCAAAAAGGACCCGGCCATCATCGGTTTTCGGAATCATAATTGCATGGTCCCCCTGGAGGAAGGATTTGTCAATCACAATATGGATTCCCTGGCTTGGGCGCATCGTAGGATCCATTCCGGGTTTATCCATTTTAAGAATATCATCAGCAAAAACCCCGGTAGCATTAATAACAACCTTGCCATTTACCTCCATTTCTTCCCCGCTCAGGCTGTCGGTCACCTTAACTCCCCTGACTCTTCCGTCTGAATCCTTAACCAGTCGGTCGACAGAAGCGTAATTCAGCACTACCGCACCCATTTCAGCAGCGGTCTGTAAAACATTAATCGCAAGTCTTGCATCATCAAACTGTCCGTCATGATACAAAACACCTGCAGAAAGCTTATTTTCGGTAACATTCGGAAGGTATTCCACAACTTTCTTCCTGGCTATCCTTTTTGACCTTCCAAGGCTGTAACGACCGGCCATAAGATCATACATAGTTAGCCCCACAGTATAAATCAGTTCATCAAACCACCCAAATGCCGGTATAACAAAAGCCTGGTTCTTAATAAGATGAGGTGCATTACGCAACATCCGGCCTCTTTCCACACAGGCCTCCCTCACAAGAACTACATCACCCTGAGCCAGGTATCTTACTCCACCGTGCACAAGCTTAGTGCTTTTGCTTGATGTAGACTTTACAAAGTCCGATTTCTCGAACAATACCACCGAGTAACCCCGGCTTGCAGCTTCCAGTGCTATACCAACGCCTGAGGCTCCACCCCCGATGATAATAAAATCATAGGGCTTATTGCCGGTCTCCAGCTTCTTAAGCATCAAATCTCTTTCCATCCGAATAAAACAGGTTAATCAATTAATATTATATTTTATAATCTGTTAATTTATATGTTGAAGGTTGCTCATATTCAGGGCTTCAAACATATGAATTTCAAAACTGGTAAATGCTAATTAACGAGCGTGTTTCGATTTGTTTCTTTTTTATCATAAGCTCCTTATTGTCTATTTTACCGCTATTTAGAATATGTTATAAATTTATTACGTTACAATATTACAAAATAATCTGAATTAAACGAAACCTTTCGCAATATTCTGCTTTCGTTTAGTTACTTTTGATAATTAAAGAATTTCAAATTATTTTTGGGAAAAAGCATAATATGACAGCCAGCATAGCTGAAAGGCATCAGTTTATCCTGAATATACTCAGGGAAAAGGGATATGTCACCGTGCATGATCTCAGCAGGGATTTGAAAGTTTCATCAGTTACCATAAGAAAAGACCTTAAATACCTGGAGGAAAGGCAGCTGCTTTTCAGGTCACACGGCAGCGCGACCCCAAACAATCCGTATATAAACGACAGGCCCGTCAATGAAAAGGAAAAGATCAGAGTGTCTCAGAAACAGGCCATTGCCCGCTATGCAGCAACTCTTATCGAACCAGGGGACAGTATTATACTGGCATCCGGTACAACCATAATTGAACTTGCAAGGCAAATAATTCCGGAAGAACATCTTACAGTTGTGACGGCATCACTCAATGCATCCCAGATATTATCAAGAGATCCGGTAATTGATATAATCCAGCTGGGCGGGATGGTAAGGAAAAGTTCGTCTTCAATTGTCGGCCCCTATGCTGAAGAACTCCTTCAGAATTTCTCATGCAGCAAGCTTTTCCTGGGAGTTGACGGAATTGACCCGGAATATGGATTTACAACTACCAATGCGATGGAAGCCATGCTGAATCAGCATATGATAAGAGCTGCCCAGAAGGTGATAGTGCTGGCAGATTCAACAAAATTCGGCAGAAGAGGATTCAGCAGGATCTGCGGGTTAACTGAGGTGGATATGATTATTACCGATTGTGAAGTTTCATCAAGTATTGTAAAGAGAATGGAAGAGGCAGGGATAGAGGTAGTGCGAAGCTGATATGATTTGCTATTATAACTGAGCGGGTGAGATAAGCGAAACCAGTTAAACCAATTTATGATTAACAAAAAAAGCCGGGAGCAATCCCGGCTTTTTTCACCATTAACCCTAAAATTTAACCTAAAACTTGATAGAAACCCCTGAAAAAAAATGCCTGCCTGCTTGAGGGAAATAGCCATCCATATATTGTTCTACTCCCTGATAATTATAACGATAAATCCATGCGTTTGTTTCAAATTTTGCATTAAAAATATTCCCGATCATTAAATTAAATGTAAACTCTCCAAACCACGCGCTGTTCAGAACATAATTAATTCTCAGATCACTGAAAAAATACGGATCAAGCATTCTTTCCCGGCTTGAAGTATTGTCAATGAACTGCCTGTCAACATATTTACCCGAAAAGTTTACTGACATATTGTCAAGCGGTGTATAGGTAATCTCACCTCCGGCAATCAGCGGGGGAGAAAATGCAAGTTCCGTACTCCCTAAATCCCTCACAATCTGCAAAGGTTCACTTTCCGGATCATCCCAGTAATCCCAGTTATCTACATACTCGGTAAAATCTTTAATCTTGTTCTCACTAACTGAAAGGTTCAATGCCATTTCCAGGCTTTTAGTAAGCCTTGCTCCTGCCAGCAACTCAATACCTGCACGGTAACTATCCGGAACATTTGTCATAACGGGAGCGCCAACATCATTTATACGGCCGGTCATAACAAGTTGATCTTTATAGAGCATATAAAACAGATTGGCATTAATTCTGGTGTTTTGCGTTTTCAGGTTATATCCCGTTTCCAGGTTATTCATCCTTTCCGGTCTCGGGATTTCACCCGGTCTCGCATCCTTGAAATTACTCCTGTTGGGTTCCCTGTGGGCCACGGCAAAAGAGAGGTAAACATTTTGCCTGTCGTCAAATTCATAGTAGACACCTGCTTTCGGGTTAAAAAAATGATACTCATGTTCCCTCGAAATATCCCTAAGGTCATCATCCCCACCGTCGATCTTATAATCTATTAAGCGGTATTGCAAATCACCATATAGATTAATATTGTCAGAAACCCTGAAATCGATCTTCCCGAAAGTGTTGAAATCCTTTTTCCTTCCCTGGTTAAAATACCATTCGTAGTTTTTTGGAATATGACCGGAATACTCTGCCCAGATAATATGACCATAATGGTCTCCAATATAATTGTTAAATGCCCCGCCCCATGTCAGGTCAAAATTTCTCCTGTTGTATTTCAGCGAATAGGTCATTCCGTAGAAATCATTATCCAGAATTTTCCTTCTGATCAGATCGCTCTCTGATATTACCACTCCTCCGATCTCAGCATCATCCAGTCCGTAATTTCTGAACCTGTGACCAGCTTTATACTGTTCGTAATAGCCATATCCCCTGGTATAATGAAACGCAGTATTAAGATGTAACCCGGACAAGAGATCCCTTGAATAGAAAAGCTGAAAATGATCCTGCTGATAGTTATCAATCTCATTATCATAATAAACTGTTTCTCCATCCTGGTTGGTGTAGCTGCCTATCCCATTGTACCTCCGGTCTTTTTCCAGCATATATGACGGAACTCCGTCCCAGGCCTGGTAAGTAATCTCCTTTCCGGAAAATACATTTATCTTAAGAAGACTTCTTTCATTGTGCATTGCACCGGAAACAAAGAATGATTTCAGGTCGGCACTTGCCCTGTCAATATATCCGTCAGAATCGATCTTAGATAACCTTGCATCAAAGGTAAAACGGTTGTTGATCAATCCCGAGCCAACTCTTACTGTATTCCTTAATGAATTGAATGAACCTGCAGTGGAGCTGATTTCTCCGTAGGGATCAGGATTAAGAGTTGATGTCTGAAGGTTGATACTTGCACCAAATGCACCGGCTCCATGGGAAGAGGTACCAACTCCTCTCTGAATCTGAACATTATCCAGTGACGAAGCAAGATCCGGAAGATTTACCCAGAATACTCCATGTGATTCAGGATCATTATAAGGTATCCCGTTTATTGTAATATTAATTCGGTTCATATCAGATCCCCGTATCCTGAAGTTTGTATACCCGATACCGGTCCCTGCGTCTGAGGATGCAACAAATGAAGGTGTAAAACTAATAATATAGGGTATGTCCTGGCCGAAATCCCGGCTTTCAATTTCAGACCGGCTAACATCCATAAAAGCAACAGGTACTTTGGAATGAGCCCGTGTTGCAGAAACAATAACCTCCTCTGCCATGAAAGAAGATCTCTCAAGTATCACATCAATCCGGGTACTGCCCTGAACGGATACTTCCTTATATACAGTTTCATAACCCATATGTGATACTCTCAGAACATAATCCCCTTCTCGCAGATTGAGACGAAATTGCCCGTTTGCATTTGTCGCTGTCCCGGCATAGGAACCTTCAACAACAATGTTTGCACCTATGAGAGGGTCGCCCTCAATGTTTTTTACCGTGCCGTTAATAAAAGTGTTTGCAAAAGATGATAAACAAATCAATTGCAATACAAGTAATCCAATTACCCGTTTCATAATTTAAGTTTTTGGTTAGACTTATAATTGCAATGAGGTGATCTGGCTTCTTTCCCTACACCGGCATTACCCGGATCAGGTTCAAAGGGTATGATCTCAGCCCGAAATATTAAGGCACCCCATTAGTGTACTGCAAAAATACCATTTCTTCACGAATAAAAAAACCGGTCACCGACAATTTTGCCGAAACTGACCGGTTTTATAAAACAAGTAGCTTTAATAACTTAAATCATAACGTATGCCGCTAATAAATGTCCTGATAGTAACAGGACTTCTATTCATTTCCAGCTATGACCTGCAGGTTATTTTTCTACAGAAAGAACCTCTTTGAATGCTTTTTCAAAAGTCTCCTTCGGAAGTGCCCCCTGTGCCATCTGCGGCATTCCTTCAAGAGGAACAAAAAGAAGTGAAGGGATACTTTGTATTCCGAAAACACCTGCAAGCTCCTTCTCCTTTTCGGTATCAACCTTGTAGATATTTATCTTGCCACTATAATCACCGGCAAGCTCTTCAAGTACCGGGGCAACCATCTTGCATGGCTGGCACCAGTCGGCATAAAAATCAATTATACAGGGTACATCTCCGCTATAGTTCCACTCTTTGTTATTCTCGTAGTCAAAAACCTTCTCTTTAAAGGTTTCAGAAGTTAAATGCTCAATCATCATATTAAATTTTTGATAGTTAAAATATTAATAAATATTTATAGATGTAAATTTATAACAATTATAGCAAAGCACAAAAAGCATTCCAAATGCCAAAAAGAATCCTTGTACAAGTTATAACGTGATTTATTGTAATTTTGTCATATCAATTAACAATATTTGTCATATATATATATGAAGATGTATCTGGATAAATATATTTTCACCCTCATTTCAAAAATTGCTACTGAGACCAGCACCGAATTATACGTTGTAGGAGGTTATGTTCGTGATTTAGTAATGAACCGGCCCACCAGTGATATTGATATTGTAGTAGTAGGCGACGGGATCAAATTTGCGCAAAAGCTTGCAGTTGCAATCGGGGAAAATACAAATGTCACCGTTTTCAGGAATTTCGGAACTGCAATGCTCAGGTATGGTGAATATGAAATTGAATTTGTGGGAGCACGCAAAGAGTCATACAGAAAAGACTCCCGCAAACCGGTTGTTGAAGATGGCACCCTTCAGGAAGACCAGTTAAGAAGGGATTTTACGATAAATGCACTTGCTGTGGGACTAGGAGTTAAGAACTATGGCAAACTGATCGATCCCTTCAACGGAGTGCAGGATATAAAAAACAAGATTATCCGTACACCGGGTGATCCTGGTTTAACCTTCTCTGATGACCCCCTGCGCATGATGAGGGCAATAAGGTTTGCATCACAACTCAGATTTAAAATTGACGCACCAACTCTTGGCTCAATAAGTGAACACAGGCACCGGATTGAGATAGTATCTCAGGAGAGAATAACTGAAGAGCTCAATAAGATAGTGATGTCAGAAAAACCATCGACCGGATTTGTGCTGATGGACAAGTCAGGGCTGCTTGAAATTATTCTGCCTGAAATTCATGCATTGAAAGGGGTTGATATAGTCAATGGTAAAATGCATAAAGACAATTTTCACCATACAATCAAGGTACTTGACAATCTCAGTAAAGAGTCGGATGACCTATGGCTAAGGTGGGCTGCACTTTTACATGATGTGGGCAAGCCAAAAACAAAAAAATATACTGCCGGTTCAGGATGGACATTTCACGGACACGATTTTCTTGGGGCAAAAATGGTACCCGCAATTTTCAGGAGGCTTAAGCTTCCGTTAAATGATAAAATGAAATATGTTCAGAAAATCGTAAAATTACATCTCCGGCCCATTTCACTTTCGGGAGATGAGATTACTGATTCGGCTGTAAGACGTTTGCTGTATGAGGCAGGAGATCAGATTGAGGATCTGATGACCTTGTGTGAAGCTGATATCACATCAAAAAACAGGGATACCGTTAAAAGGCATATGGGCAATTTCAGCCTGGTCCGCAGTAAACTGCAGGAAACAGAAGAGAAAGATGCTATGCGCAATTTCCAGCCACCAGTAAAGGGGGACGAGATTATGAAAATATTTAACCTCCCTCCCGGCAGGGAAGTCGGTATAATCAAGAAAGCCATAAAAGAAGCAATTCTTGATGGCCTTATAAGTAATGACAAGGGTGAAGCCCGCCGGTTTATGTTAGAAAAAGCTAAAGAGATGGGAATCGAACCTTTTACCCGGGAGTAACAGTTGGCTGCCATTCCCTTGTTACTTCCAATATTGTTTCAGCAAAAAAAGTCCAATTAACTAAACACCTGACTTTCCATACGGATACATCCTGGTGTCATGTCAATTATAGTTTGATGTATATATAATATTTTATATCGTGATCGCAAAAACTTCAAAATCCCTGTCAGATCAAACCCTGCAGTACCTCCAGGATTATAAGGTCACCGGAAACAAATACTTCATGGCCCAAACTGTTATAAACATAGTTAGCCGAAGGGAGTTCCTTCAACACTTAACTGGCTGAAAAGCGGATAATGAAATGTCAGTATTAAACTCAGCAGTATTACTATCTTTAGGAGTAGATTTTTATTATTCATGGTTTAGGTGCTTTGTAATCTATGTGCATAAGATTTCATTACAGAATACCTTGTATAGAAGTCACGTATTTTCTTTTGATAACAGCCTGATATAATGATGCAGATTCCACAACCAAAGTTGCAGATCATAGATGAATGATGGCATTAATTCATGTTCTGATTTTTTGAAATGGGCGTTGCCGGAACTCAAAATGCGGCCGGAAGGATTCAGGAAAGTCCGCAAGCAGGTCTGCAAGCGTCTGTTAAAGCGCATGAGCGAATTAAACCTGCATGGTTTTGAAAGTTACAGGCGTTTTCTGCAGGATAACCCCACTGAATGGAAAGTGGCAGATGAGATGATGCGCATAACAATTTCCAGGTTTTTCAGAGATAGAAAAACCTGGGAGGAAGTGACCGATAATCTGCTGCCGGAGATAGTACGGAAGGCAAACGGTAAACATCCTGTAAGATGCTGGTGTGCAGGAATTGCTTCGGGCGAGGAACCCTACACTCTTGCGATTTTGTGGCGGGAAAAAATTCTCCGGCAGTTTCCAAATGCCTCATTTGAAATTCTGGCCACCGATTCCGACCCTCATATGCTGGAAAGGGCCCGGATGGCATGTTATAACAAGGGTTCTTTCAAAGAGGCTCCGGCCGGGCTGGTAGCCAGGGCATTTCACCGCGAAGGACCGTTATGGTGCCTGGATAAGGCTTACAGGGAGATGGTCAGATTTTCCCGTCAGGATATCAGGGAAGAAATACCGGAGGGCATATTTGATCTGATTTTTTGCAAAAATATTGTTGCCATGTATTTCAATAAAGAGTCAGCCGTCAGCATATTTAAAAGGATTAGTGCCCGAATGAGGCCGGGAGCATATTTAATACTCGGAAACCATGAGGAGTTTCCGCATGATGAAGTAGGTGAAATCAGAGAATTTAACAGGGGCCTGAATATATTCCGGAAAATTGGCAACTCGTGAGTACTCCCCCGGTCTTTCGTGTATGCCGGTAATAAAAAGCGATATATGTAAGGGTGTAATAGCGACTACAGTTACCTGACCCGTGTTACTTTATGAAACCTTTGAACAGGCTGAGGCTAAAAGAATATGGGACCGGTTTGAATTCGTTTATACGCCCAGGCAATGACAATAGTCTCTCAAAAACAAAGCCGGGAGCTTTTCCTGACGAAAAAGTTCCCGGCTCACTTTTTGCGGCGAACCGCTAAAGTGTCAAGCTACTGTTATTATGACTGACCTCTGATGGCATCTCCCGGAGGATTTGCCGCGAAGGTCCGAACCTTGTTACGATCAGCTTTTTACGGCCGAATTTCACGCTGGCTCCCGTTCCTGTTATGCGGTCTGAAGTTCCTCCCGAAGGATTTTCTCCGTTTGACCTTACTGAAACATATTAACCCGAAGATTTTTTCTGTTCCAGCTTAACATCTCAAAGAACAAGTCTTTTATCCCTCACTTGATGAAACAAATATAGTATGAAATACCATTCGGCTCCAAATTTTTTCGCATCTCTGTATCCACAAGAAAACAACAGGGGTTATCAACATTTTGTTAATTCAGCCATATTACTACTGATTAGTAACTTATACTGGAATTAGAGATAAAACCATGTCTGTTATCAACAAAATGCTTTTAAGCTCATATAAGGTTATTAACACGCAGCATGACATATTACCCGCCTGGTTGTATTCCACTCCTGAGTTCTCTCCCCTTGCCAAGGCAGGGTAAAAGACCTATTGAAAGCTTCAATACAAAAGATCCAGAACTACAGGGAAATGGTCGCTAAACCCGCCGGTATGCCTGAACCCTTCATAAGTCCGGAATGGTTTATGACCAAACCAGCTTTCATCAGGCACCATCAGAAACCCGGCTGAAAAAATTTTTACATCTTTGAGAGAAGTTTGTACCCCTGCTGCCCCATTCAGCAGGGTTCCTGAAACTATAAACTGGTCAAAGAGGTACCACGTACCCTGGAATTTAAGACTGCCATGACCATTCTCTTTGAGATAGCCCGAAATATTATACAATATTCCCTGTTCGGGATTACCATAATCCTGTTCAGCGCCGAGAGATTTGCTCAAACTTATATCATCCGGTTCATCATTAAAATCCCCCATTATAACGATATTCGCACCAGGATATGCCATAAAGATTGAATCGGTCATAGAACGCAATAATGAAGCTGTATAGATCCGGTGAGGTTCAGTTGCCGCCTGCCCTCCCCACCTGGAAGGCCAGTGATTAACAAAAACGTGCAGGGTGTCACCCGGAGGACAAACCCCTTTAAGGTAAACAATATCCCTTGTGCCATTAGTCGTGTCAAACGGGAAATTTATTTCAATGAATTTGGTGTCGAGAAGCATGAAATCGACTGAACGATAAAGTACAGCAACATCAATACCCCGCCGGTCTGCCGAATTTCTATGTATAATACTGTATTCAGACTTTTTAAGCCCTGTTTCATAAGCAAGCATCTCAAGTACATGCCTGTTCTCAACCTCACACAAACCGATAATAGCAGGAGTTTCCCATTCACCTGCAGCAACAATTGCCTTATAAAGATTATTCACCTTTTTTTTAAGCCGGTACCAGTTCCAGCGCCTGTCTCCATCAGGTGTAAAGGCATCATCATCCTTATCAGGGTTATTTTCAGTATCAAAAAGATTCTCTACATTATAAAAAACAATACGAAAAACAGATTCTGAAGACCCGGAGAAACCAAACAGATTTGTTTCTGTGGTAAAAAGGGTAAAAACCAATATCAGAAATAAAGAGATGCGCCTTACCATAACTGAAATTGATATTTTTTTTACTGTCGTCATCTGCATAAACTACAGTTATCCGATTATAGTACAATGTGTAATAATTAATAAAGCGGACATCTTCCTGTGACGCCATGAAGTTACTCTTCCTCCTCCTCTTCCTTATACCATTCATAAGCGCCAATATCGGGTGCACTATCTGATACCCTTAAATTACCATCAAGATCAAGAGGATGAAGAGCTCCAATTTCCGGATCTCCGGCATCAATAAGAACAGAACCGGACTCCGGCCTGAAGTTAAAGGATGACGGACTGGTAAAACCCGGACTGAATCCGTAAATACAATTCAGGAAAATGTCACTGTTTGCCGATGCGAATGAATCATCAATTCCAAGTAATGAGTGGCTGAATAACACATCAAACCGCTCGTCTCTTTGGGGCAGAAATCTGATCTCCTGGTTTAATGAGCCATGAATTATGCTGTTGCCAAACAACACCCTGATGGGTGCTTGCCCTGAAGACCCGGTCTCTGTATGATTTTGAATAATGACCGATGGGGTTCGCCTGGATGAAAAGTTCCAGTAGTTGGCAAAAGTGGAGTGGTAAAAAGTGTAGTCGCCTGCCCCGGAAAGTACAATGGTATGGTGCCCGCAATTAGCAATGACAGTATTATATGAATATACCACTGCCTCTCTTGCATATAAACCCGCATATGTCATATTCTCAATACGGCTGTTAGCAAGGTAGAGGGTAGTGTCACCTGGTGAAGCAAGTGAATCGGCAATAATACCATTAACCCCGTTTCTTACCGAGGTATGCACAATCCTGTTTCCTGTGCTGCCCGGCATAAGCCACACCCCCTCCCACTGACCGGGAATATTCCTGTATCCTGATTCTGTGCGGGCTCCCTGGAAAATTACAGGCTCTTCGGGAGTTCCGAAAACCAGAATAGTGCCGGCCACAAAAAGCCCTGACCCGGGTTGAAAATGGATACGTACTCCGGGTTCAACACTTAATACCTGGCCGGAATCAACCATCATAAAATCATAAACAAGATATGGCTTCCCGGACTCAAGTATACCTGATGTGAATTTCTCCCCTCTGATAATATTCACATCCTGACCCCATGCTACCAGTTTCACATTCTGAATATTCCCGTTGGTAATAAATACAACTGAATCCTTAACAACCATTGGCAGATTACCTTCAACCGGATCAATTGTAGCCTCCACAAAAACATACAGGCTGTCGCCTCCATGAAGTATAATATCGTCAAATCTGTGGCCCGGTATACCGTCAACGTTAATCCGGTAGGGTGACTCCGTAGCACCGGCCAGGGAGATACTTTTTATTTCAAGACTTTTGTCATAGGGATTATAAACCTTAAAATGCCTCGTGGCTGTACCAATAGAGGTAAAAACAGTATCAAACAGCAGGGTATCCGATGAAAAGAGCAACTTTGCCGACGGATCTTTTGTGAAAGGCTCCTTGTCGCAGGAAACTAAAGCCAGTCCGCCAAAAAGCATTTTGGCAGCTAGTAGAATATAAATACCCGGTTTTATTTTCATGTCAGCTAACAGGATTATAAATAGTGACCGATTCAGACAATGACTTTACAGACGTACTCGAAATAGTGTCTGACCAGAAACCTGACTTTAATGCCAGGCTCTAAATAAACCTGCAAAATTCAAAAAAAGTGTACTTTAGCAAAAAAATACCTCGATTCCCAATGAACAACATCTGATGAGGATTTTTCGTAAATAAAATAATTGTGATCATGAAGATACAAAAAGTATTATTGCCTGCCATTTTGTTAACAGGTTTATTATTTTCATGTAATGAAAAAAAGCAAAATATGGACCTTATAATATACAATGCCAGAATATACAGTGTTGACAAATATTTCACCATTGCAGAATCGGCTGCCATAAAAAACGGAAAGTTCATTGCCGTTGGCAGTGACGATGAGATACTGGGAAAATACAGATCAGAGTCGATGATTGATATGGAAGGCCGATTTGTTTATCCCGGACTGATTGATCCGCATTGCCACTTTTACGGATATGGCAGCAGCCTGATGAATGCCGATCTTGTTGGTATTAGCTCTTTCGAGGAAATAATAGAAATTATACGTAAACATGATGAAGAATTTCCTTCAGAATGGATAGTGGGACGAGGATGGGACCAGAACCTTTGGCCTGTGCAGGATTTTCCTCATAAAAGCCAGCTGGACCAAATATTTCCTGGCAAGCCGGTACTGCTTACAAGAATTGACGGACATGCTGCGATCGCAAACTCAGAAGCCTTGCTCCGGGCAGGAGTTGATGAAGGATCATCAGTTGAAGGCGGGGAGTTTCTCAAAGAGAACGGAGAACTGACTGGTTTACTTATAGACAATGCCATATCAGTCGTTGGGCGGCATGTACCGGATCCTCGGTACGAGGAGAGGGTAGCAGCGCTTATGAATGCACAACACAACTGTTTTGCGGTGGGATTAACCTCGGTAGGTGACGCCGGACTGGACAGGGATGTTATATACATGATGGATTCACTCCAGAAATCAGGTGACCTCAAAATGCGGATTTATGCGATGATAAATCCCAGCCCGGAAAACTTTGAAGAGTTTATGTACAGGGGTATATACAAAACAGACCATATGAATGTAAGGTCTGTCAAGCTTTTTGCCGATGGTGCCCTTGGCTCACGGGGTGCACGGATGATAGATGAGTACAGTGACGATCATGGTAATTACGGATTGCTGCTTGAGACACCGGATTACCTGAGCGAAATCTCCCGTAAAGCATGGGAGAACGGTTACCAGGTAAATACCCATTGCATTGGTGATTCGGCTGTTAGATTGATGCTTAATATTTATGGTGAGATACTCGGCAGGCAAAATGACAGGCGCTGGAGGATTGAGCATTCACAGATTGTTCATCCTGACGATTTCGAATTGTTTGGCAACTATTCTATAATTCCTTCTGTCCAGACAATACATGCGACCTCTGATATGAAATGGGCGATTCATCGTATAGGAAACGAGAGAATGAAAGGGGCATATGCTTACAAAGACCTGTTGGAGCAGATCGGATGGCTGCCTAACGGAAGTGACTTCCCTGTTGAACACATAAATCCTCTTTACGGCTTTTATTCCGCTGTAGCAAGAAAAGACCTTGATGGTTACCCCGAAGGAGGATTCCAGATGGAGAATTCCCTTTCCAGGGAACAGGCATTAAGAGGGATGACCATATGGGCAGCAAAAGCTGCCTTCGAAGAAGATGAAAAAGGCAGTATTGAGCCCGGTAAGTTCGCCGATTTCATTGTGACAGATGAAGACCTGATGACAATGGATATTGAGAAAGTACCGAATATAAAGATCCGGAGCACTTTTTCGGGAGGTAATAACGTATATTCCCGTTAAATATAAAACCGGCCGGGTTTCCCCGGCCGGCTCCCGCTTGTTAACCTAAAAACAAAATAAACGGAAATTGAGTAATTATTTAAGTGTAAAAGGCTCACCAAGGTAAAAATCAAGGATCATAGACCGAAGGAAGTATTCATATTTAGCCTGGGCCATATTGGATTGCGACCTGAACATACTGGACTGTGCATTCTGATATTCTATAAAATTTATCATCCCAAGCCTGAACTGCTCCCTTGCGAACTGAAAAGATTCACGGGCTGCTTCTACGGCCTTTCCTGCTGACTTGTAGCGATTATAGGCGTTCATTGCGTCATTATGCATCTGGTGGATCTCTGAGTAAAGATCCTGCTTAGTCTCGTCAAGCTGATACCTGGCATCTAACATTGAAACCTTTGCATTACTGATCCTGTTGCGTGTACTCCATCCATTGAATATGGGTATGGTAAGGCTTATGCCAAGCTGCCTGTACTGGTTATCCTTAATCTGTGTTGAATAAGGATAATTTCCTCCATCCATGGGGTCTGCGGCAAGCTCTGAATAACGTGAATAGAATATCCCTCTAAGTGCCAGTCGGGGACTCTGTTGTCCGCGCATTAGAGCAAGCTCTCTTTCCGCACTTCTCAGAAAATACTCGGCGCCTTTAATCCTGGGCAAAGATGACTCAGCCTTACCGTATATATTGTCTACTGATTGAAGAATGGGTGCTTCTTCCACTTCGGAAATATCAGGTACGGCAACCTGGAAATCTTCAGCAGGATCCATCTGCATAATCTGGATCAGGTCAAGATAAGACCGGCTCAGGTTATTTCTTGCCATAGTAACCTGATATTGATCGGCTGCAACCTGCGACTCAATTTCCAGTACCCTTCCCCTGGAGATATTGCCAATTGCGAAATTGCTTCTGGCTGATTCAAGTTCAAGAGATGATATTTCGGCCTGCATCTCGGCCAGTTCAGCCAATTCCTTATCAAGCAAGACCTGGAAAAAAGCCGCTGATATATTCATGGAAATATCATTTTTAGCCCTCTCAACCTCCTGAAGCCTTGCGAGAAGCAGGAATCTCTGCTGCTGGATATTGTTGTAGTTCTGGAATCCGCTAAACACATTAAGCTGGCTCTCCATGCCGAGGTTACCCTGTTCAAATTCCCTGTTCTCCCACTGATACGTATCATAGTTAAGAGCCCGCCCGGAGTTGTAATCATGATTCGCAAAGCCAGTTAAGGTGGGCAGAACCCTCAGTAATGACTGATTGAAGTTATTTTTGGCGCTTTCTGACTGTAATTGCCTTCTTTTAAGCTGGATATTGTTTTCGAGTGCATACTCAATACATTCTTCCAGTGTCCATGTCTTCTGGGCATAACCAGCCGTCCATACAACCAGCAAAACCAGCAATATTGCTTTAAACCGCATCATAGCATCTTTTTTATTTTGAAAAGAATTTGCGCGGTTACGGCAACCCGTTTGCCCTTAACAGTTAAACCGTAATCCGCAGCAAATTCCTTTATCATTATAACAGTTTCTTAACGTTCTCTGTAACAATATGCCCGTCAAAAAGCTGAACTATCCTGTGCGCCTTTTCTGCATCCGATGGCGAGTGGGTAACCATTACTATTGTTGTTCCTTCACCGTTAAGCTCACCCAACAGATTCATAACCTCCTCGCCATTGGCCGAGTCAAGGTTACCCGTCGGCTCATCGGCAAGTATCAGCCTGGGTTTTGTAACCACTGCACGGGCAATTGCAACCCGCTGCTGCTGACCGCCCGAAAGTTGCTGGGGGAAATGCTTTGCGCGGTGCCCGATCTTCATCTTGCCCAGAACAGCTTCAACCTTTTTCTTCCTTTCTGAAGATGGCACGTTCAGATAAAGAAGCGGCAGTTCCACATTCTCAAATACTGTCAATTCATCGATAAGGTTAAAGCTCTGGAACACAAATCCAATGTTTGCTTTTCTAAGGTTTGTCCGCTGGCGCTCTGAAAACCTTGACACCTCAGTATCATTGAACCAGAACTCACCTGATGTTGGGTTGTCAAGTAGCCCGACAATATTCAGCAAAGTTGATTTGCCGCACCCCGACGGACCCATTATGGCAACAAACTCACCATGGCTGATTTCCAGATTTACCCTGTTTAGAGCGGTGGTTTCCACCTCATCAGTCCTGAAAACCTTTACCAGATCATTAGTTTTAATCATGATAGAAAAATTTAATAGTCGATTGATATTCTGTTTTTCACTAATATTTATATGCATTATCTTAAAATAAGCCTGTCGACATTTCCGAAATTATCGTAGCCTGATACGATCACCCTCTCTCCCGGCTCCAGTCCTTCAAGAACTTCATAGAAACGGGGGTTTTGCCTTCCGATCCTGATATCTCTCCTTGTGGCAAACGATCCGGTAGGATCTACCACAAAAACCCACTGTCCTCCTGTGCTCTGGTAAAAACCACCTCTTGGTATCAGAATTGCATTCCTGGACTCACCAAGTTCAAGACGTACACGGAAAGTCTGTCCGATACGCAACTGATCAGGTATCCCATTTGTAAATTCCATATCGACCGAAAAACGGCCTGCCTGTACTTCGGGGTATATGCGGGTTATTTCCAGGTCATAGTTATTACCTGCAAATTCAAAATTTCCAGTAAGTCCCTGGGTAACCCTCGAAATATAGTGCTCATCTATCTCAATCCGCAACTTGTAGGAATCGACGATGTTTATCCTTCCCAGCCGCTCTCCGCGGTTAACCATCTGACCTATTTCAAGGTTAAGTGTGGCAAGCTCACCGTAAACAGGGGCTCTCAGCTCCATTGCATCAAGACGCTGGTACACAAGTTTCATATTCTCTTCCATATTTTTCAGTGAAGTCTCCATCGCATCAAGCTGGAGAATACGGTAAATCGAATCCTGTTTATATGTTTCACGGTATAATTCCAATTTCTTTTCAGTAATCTCATACTGCTCCATGGATATCTCATACTCCTCCCTCGATATATGCTCCTGTTCCATCAGAACCCTGTTATTCTTATAACGCCTCTCATACTGACGCAGCTGGAGAGTGAGATCAAGCAACTGATTTCTGCTGGTCAGGTTCTGTTGCTCCAGTTGCACCCTGAACATACGCATATCATTTACTGTACGTGTATAATTGGTTTCAGCATTTGAAATATCAAGAAGAAGTGTAGTATTGGAAAGTCTTGCAAGCGGGTCTCCTACCTCTACCATGCCACCCTCTCTTCGGTAGATCTCTTCAACCCGTCCGCCTTCGGTTGCATCCAGATAGATTGTCTGAATAGGCTCAACCGTGCCGATTACCGCAATGAAGTCAAGAAATGAATCCTCCCTTATCTGTTCAATTGTGATCCGGTCAACATCAACATTTAACCGTGAACTTTTGTCACCAAAGATGATCTGGTAAAAAACAAGAATTACTATAATGACAACACCTGAGATCCAGGCTAATCGTCTCCATTTTTTACCTTTGTTCTCTATCTTACGATCCATGCTCATTTTTTGTCCTTTTAATTATTCCGGCAAATAAAATACCACTAATTATGCCAAAGGTAATATAGAACTGTAAACATGATGATTAGCCTAAAGATATATGAATAAATCTAATGCCGGAGTGTACGGAAATGAAACAGAAGCAGTACGATATCGAACAATTTTAATAAAATTAACTGCCCGAAACAGAGATATTGGTTATCTTTACGCAACCTTCAAACAATACTCAAAAGCCTTACATTAATTATGGATAATAAAACCGGAAAGATCCTGGCAGTAGATGACAATGAAGATATTCTGTTCGCCTTGAAGCTACTTTTAAAACCTTATGTTGAGCTTATCAGAACAACCGATAATCCGTCAGAAATTCCTGATCTGATGGCAAATGATAATTTCGATGTAATCCTCCTGGATATGAATTTTACCAAGGATGCCATCAGCGGACAGGAGGGATTTGACTGGTTGCAGAGAATACTTGAACTTGATCCTGAAGCAGTGGTTGTTTTTATAACTGCTTATGGCGATGCTGAGAAAGCGGTCAAAGCAATTAAGGCCGGAGCCACTGACTTTATTCTAAAGCCCTGGCAGAATGAAAAACTAATTGCCACGGTATCGGCATCCGTTCAGCTGAAACGTTCCAGAATGGAAGCCAGCGGACTGAAGATTAAGCAAAAAGAGATAAGCCAGGTCCTCGACCAGCCATTTCAGGATTTTATTGGCACATCCCCGGAAATGCAGGAAGTATTCACTACAATAAAAAAAGTCGCAAAAACTGACGCCAACGTACTGATACTTGGAGAGAACGGTACCGGGAAAGAGCTTGTTGCAAGAGCGCTGTACAGGAATTCGCCCAGGAAAGAGGAGGTATTTATCAGTGTAGATCTTGGCAGCATAAGTGAAACACTATTTGAAAGTGAACTGTTCGGCCATGTGAAAGGTGCCTTTACCGATGCCATTAAAGAAAAAACAGGACGGTTTGAAATTGCTTCGGGAGGAACATTATTTCTTGATGAGATAGGCAACCTTTCCCTTCCGATGCAGGCCAAGTTACTTACAGTAATTGAAAGAAAAGAGGTTATCAAGGTAGGAGCAAACAAACCTGTGCAGATTGACATCAGGCTCATCTGTGCCACCAATAACAATATCCACCAGATGGTTGCAGAAGAGAGCTTCAGACAGGACCTTCTTTACAGGATCAATACGGTAGAAATTCACCTGCCGCCACTGCGGGAAAGAACAGGTGACGTACCTGTTCTTGCTGAACACTTTCTGAAAATCTATAACAAGAAATACAAAAAGCTGGTAACAAAGATCAGCAGTGAGGCTATGAACAAACTCAACAGGTATCACTGGCCCGGAAATGTGAGGGAGCTGCAGCATGCAATTGAACGTGCACTGATAATGAGCGATTCAGATACTTTGCAGGCAGGGGACTTTATTCTCTCCTCACATCACAGGAAATCAGATGAGCTTGAGCTTCAAACTTATAACCTTGATGAAATTGAAAAAAGTGTTATACTGAAGGTAATGAAACAAAATCAGGGAAATATATCACAGGCAGCGGCTGAACTGGGACTGACACGGACATCCCTGTACAGAAGAATGGAAAAATATGGTCTATAGAAATTTCAGGATAGTTACTCTTGTCAGAATACTGCTGCTGGCAGTCAGTATTTTCATATTTGTATATACCATACTAAATTACAGCTTTCATATTACACCTGTACTGATAGGTCTGCTTATAATATTCCAGATAGCACTCCTTTTCAAATACGTAGACAAGGTAAACCGGGATCTTACAACATTTCTTGAATCCATAAGGTTTTCGGAGTTTACTCTCACTTTCCAGACACGCGGACTCGGTTCATCATTCGATGAGCTTAACAAGGCATTCAATGATGTTATAGGCGATTTCCAGAAAGTCCGCTCAGAAAAAGAGGAACATTTCCAGTATCTGCAGAGTATAGTTCAGAATATTGATGTTAGTATACTTGCCTACCAGCGGGACGGTACTGTTGAAATGGTAAATAAATCAGCAAAGAAACTATTCCAGGTAAGCAGCCTGAGAAATATCAACATTTTAAATTCACTGAGTCCGGAACTGGTAAGTACGCTGATAGGGATCAAACCCGGAGAAAATAAGCTTGTAAGGGTTCAGGAGCAGGATGACCTGCTGCAGCTGGCAATTTTTGCAACTGAACTGAAGATACATGATAAGGAAATCATTCTTGCCACGATCAAGAACATCCAGAATGTTCTTGAAGAACAGGAGACAGAAGCATGGCAGAAGCTAATCAGGGTTCTGACCCATGAGATAATGAACTCCATCACTCCTATAGCATCACTCTCATCAACACTTGATATGATGCTCAAGGGTATTGCACAAGGAAACAATGACCAGCCCCTCGACATGGAAACAGTATCGGAGATCCAGCAAGCTCTGCAAACCATTAACAAAAGAAGTACCGGTTTGCTCCATTTCGTAAATACATACCGTAACCTGACCAGGATACCCAAACCCAATTTCAAGATATTTCAGGTCAGAGATCTTATCAATAATGTTCAGTTGCTTATGGAAGAGGAATTGCGGCACAATGAGATCAAGCTTATTACCTCTGTCATACCTCCGGACATTGAATTCTCGGCAGATGAACAACTTCTTGAGCAGGTAATGATAAACATGGTAAAAAATGCTATCCAGGCACTGAGTAACAGACCTGATCCCAAGATTGTTATAAAGGCATATATCAATAAGCGGGGAAGACTGACAATCCAGGTCAAGGATAACGGACAGGGAATATTACAGGAGGTTCTGGACAAGATTTTCATCCCATTTTTCACAACCAAACCAAAAGGTTCAGGTATAGGCCTTAGTCTCAGCAGGCAGATCATGAGACTTCATGGCGGTACTATTACAGCCGGCTCGGAACCGGACATAGGTACTACATTCACACTGACTTTCTAAAAAGTTAAATTGCCAGAGTCACAATATCAGGAGGTTTTGAGCTTACCGGGAAGTGCCGGACGGTCAACAAAAAGGGTTGCATCCGGATGGTTCCGCAGGATAGTCGCCGGACAACTTTCGTCTACTGCGGCATTCAGAGTATTGTTCACGGCATCCGCCTTACGGGTTCCCGGTACAACACAGCTGATTACCCTGCAGCTCATGATGGCGGGTATAGTAAGGGTAACTGCCTTACGGGGCACCTGGTCAATGGAGGGAAACCACCCTTCACCCAGCTGCTGCATACGGCAGGCATGGTCCAGCTCTACATCCTTTACCCATAATGAATCACCGAAATCTGCAACAGGAGGATCGTTAAATGCAATATGGCCATTCTCTCCTATGCCTATACACGCTATATCAACCGGGTTTTTCTTAAGCAACTCAGTATATTCCGTCATCTCCTTTTTCAGATCATGTGCATCTCCCCTGATCAGGTATACCCTGTCAGGAGAAACAGTGTCAAGAATTCTCTCCCGCAGGTAACGCCTGAAACTAGCCTGATGATCTTCCGGTATACCAATATACTCATCAAGATGAAATACTGCAATTTTGTTCCAGGTAATATCCAGTCCTTTTAATGCTTCCAGAAAAGAAAACTGAGAGGTGCCGGTTGCCAGGATCAGGTTAGCAGATCCTTTTTCTTTAATAGCCGATTTCAGACACTCTGCTGTATAGATGGCTGCCGCCATACCCATTTCTTCTTCCTTCTCATACATCCTCACTTTTAGCCTGTCCTTTACAAAAGTGATTACAGGTTCAACACTGGGGTAATGTAATTGATTCTCCATTTTTATAGATTTTACAGATTATAATTTTACCATCCTCAAGTCTGAAAACTACACGGTCGTTTTCAATGATATTTCCGGCATTCTTATCCAATTCCAGTAACCGGCAAGGAGCTGATGATGCCATATACCATGCCCTGGAGAGATCCGCAAGG
>SKND01000105.1 GCA_007120695.1 Bacteroidales bacterium
CCCGATCTGAAATTGCACTGGGATGCCGACAGAGTGATGTTTACTATGGTCGATGAAACTAATCGCTGGCAGGTTTACGAAGTGGGAATTGATGGAAAAGGCCTGAAGAAGTTAATTGAACCCCCTGAACCAGATCTTGAATTTTTCGATGCCAGTTATCTTCCCAACAACAAGGTGGCTGCCGTTTCAAATATCGGCTATCAGGCTGTTCCTTGTGTCAGCGGAAGTGATGCGGTGGGGAATTTAGTGCTGTCTGACCCGCAAAGCGGAGATTTGAGACGATTGACTTTTGACCAGGACGCCAACTGGGGGCCCACTGTTTTGAATAACGGTCGTATGATGTATGTGCGTTGGGAATATACCGATCTGACTCACTATTTTTCACGCATGGTTATGCATATGAATCCCGACGGGACAGAACAGCGTGCTCTCTATGGAAGTGGTTCGGTTTTTCCCACCGCCACTTTCGATGTTCAGCCCATTCCCGGTCACCCGACTCAGTTTATTGGAATCATTTCAGGGCACCACGGGGTAGTCAGGAGCGGACGTCTGATTATTTTTGACCCTGCCATAAGTCGCCATGAAGAAAAAGGTATGGTTCAGGAGATCCCATTCAGTAACCGGCCTATTATTCCAATAATCAAAGATCATATGGTTGATGGTGTTTATCCCCAGTTTATCAAACCCTATCCGATCAGTGACAAGTACTTTCTGGTTACAGCGAAATTAACCCCAAACAGCTTATGGGGCTTGTATTTGGTTGATATTTACGACAATATGACGCTAATTTTAGAACAGGAAGGAGCGGGATTTATTCACGGAATTCCATTGAAGCCAAGGCCGGTACCTCCTGTTATTCCTGAAAAGATTAATGACGGTAGCCGTGAAGCTACTGTATTTATTCAGGATATCTATGAAGGTCCGGGTTTGAAGGGTGTACCCAGGGGAACTGTCAAGTCGGTAAGGGTTTTAGCCTATGAATATGCATATAACAGATCACCATCAGACCATGTTGCGCAAGGTATTCAGAGTGGATGGGACATAAAGCGTTTACTGGGAGAGGTTCCGGTTGAAGCAGATGGGTCGGCTATATTTACCATCCCTGCCAATACTCCCATTTCCCTTCAACCGTTGGATGAAAAAGGAAGGGCTGTCCAATGGATGCGCAGCTGGCTGACCGGTATGCCGGGAGAGACAGTTTCATGTGTGGGTTGTCATGAGGACCAGAATGAGACACCCAGACTCGGCAGGACAATGGCCTCCATAAGGGCTCCGGGGAAACTTGAAGCACCTGAAGGTGGAGTTCGTTCGTTTACTTTTGAGCTGGAAGTTCAACCTATCCTTGACAGGGCTTGTGTGGCATGTCATGACGGCTCCCTTGAAAGAAACTATATTGGAGGCCGGATAGATCAAAATGTTCCGGGCAATCGTGGCTATAGCAAAAGTTATCTTGATTTGCATCCCTACATTCACCGGCAGGGGCCCGAGGCAGGAATGAAGGTGCTTTATCCCTATGAATATCATGCCTCAACGAGTCCGCTGATCCAAATGTTGAAAAGAGGGCATCATGGTGTTGAATTGACAGATAAGGAGTGGCGGACACTTTATACATGGATTGACTTCAATGCTCCTTACCACGGTACTTTTGTTGCAAATCCATTTCAATGCTTCAATCAACAGGATACGACAGTTTGGGATCAATATGAAAGGAGGATTGAACTCACCAATAAATATGCTGGAGGAATGGGAGTTGACTGGAGAGGAGAGATAGAGGCATATGCTGAATTTCTCAGCAGACAGCCTGAACCGCAGCCTGTAAAGCCTGAACCTGTAGAATTGAAATTAGAAGAAGTTAATATCAAAGAATTTCCTTTCGATGCAGCTACGGCTAAATCTATGCTTTCCAAAGAAGGTAAAACACAAAAAGTTGTCGAGATTTCTCCAGGTGTGAAATTGAAATTTGTTAAGATTCCGGCAGGAAGATTTATCATGGGTACCAATAACAAACCTTCAGATTACTCGCCTGCTCATGTGGCTGAAGTAACAAACCCTTTCTGGATGGCTGAAATGGAAATTACCAATGAACAGTTCAGAACTGTTTTCCCTGATCATGACAGCCGTTTCCATGACCAGCAATGGAAAGACCACGTGAACGAGGGCTATCCTGCAAACAAACCGGAACAGCCGGTAATCAGGGTTAGCTGGAATGAAGCCATGGAATTTTGCAAAAAATTGAGCGAAAGGACCGGACTTAATGTGACACTCCCTTCCGAAAAGCAGTGGGAGTGGGCTTGCAGGGCAGGAAGCGACAGCCCTTTCTGGTACGGAAGTTTAAATGACAATTTTGCTCCATATGAGAATATGGCTGACAGGCAGCTGAATAAAATGGCTGTCACGGGAGTTGACCCGCAACCTATGGGAGAAAATAATCCATGGTATAAATATTTTACCTGGCACCCGAAAGAGGAGAGCGTGGATGACGGGAACATGCTTGCGGTTGCTCCCGGGTATTACAAGCCCAATCCATGGGGGTTGTTCGACATGCACGGAAATGTGGCGGAATGGACACGTTCAGGTTATTCTCCTTATCCTTATAATGATAAGTTGCAGGAAGAGAGTGTCAAAAAAGTTGTAAGAGGAGGTTCCTGGATTGATCATCCCAAATGGTCAACTTCTTATTTCAGAAAATCATATTTACCCTGGCAAAAAGTTTATAACGTTGGCTTTCGCGTTATTATTGAGGAATAGTTGAGGGGTTTCAGTGAACCTCCGAAAGCTTTGGAAAATTGTCATTTGGGCAGCGATAAAGGAGATATTGTCAAATTATTTAATTTATTAGGCATTAGAGATGAAGGATGAGTTAAAAAAGAGCTGAAATGACAAAAAGCCGATCATTAAAAAAGCCCATTAACTTCATGTTAGCAGTTAGTGTTGTTCTTTGGATATATTTACTTGGGTTTACCCATGCAGACAAAACACCTGATAGGGATAGTTTTTTAATTGACAAAATTGACAATGAGACCCTGGCAATACTTGAAGATTTTAAATTTCAGGCAGGCTTTAACCCGCTTAAGCTGGCTGTTGAGAATCTCACAAACGAATTTCACGGGGACTATCCAGCGGAATTTATCAGTACTCTCAGGAATTATGAATATGAGTTACTTCAGCTTGCTTTGGAGCATGAAGAGGCCATCCCTGACAATCAGGGGAATGGATCGAATGGCCGGATATCAGAAAAGTTGGAGGATTTTAAAGATAGATTTGAGTTATTTCGCAAAGAAGCACTAATTGCCAACCCGCTGGTATGTAATCAGCCAATACTCTATGTAGTCAGGCACCAGTATAAACCTGACCATCACAATACCCATAATTTTTTCCCAAGCGCTCAGCACGAGTATAATGATGGTAGTTATTCGCCTGGTGGTGCATTAAAAATCATTGACTTCAGGGATGGGAGAAAAGTTACTGAATTAATTAAAACAACCAGGGGTGTTATCCGTGATCCTGAAGTACACTGGGATGGGAATAGAATCGTATTTTCCATGCGCAGGAGCTATGATGACAGCTATCATATTTATGAGATAAATGCCGATGGAACAGGATTGAACCAGCTCACCTTTCTTGAGGATGTTGATGATATGGATCCACATTATCTTCCTGATAACAGCATAGTTTTTTCATCCACCAGGGAACCCAAGTATGTTATGTGCAACCGGCACATAGGCGCCAATATATACCGGATGGATCATGATGGTGCCAATATACATCAGATAACAAAGAATACCCTTTTTGACAGGCCCACCGATATCCTGCCCGATGGCCGGATACTGTACGACAGATGGGAATATGTTGACCGGAACTTCGGCGACGCTCAGAGCCTTTGGACCGTTAACCCTGATGGGACAAATCAGGCTCTTTACTGGGGTAACAACACACCTGCCCCCGGAGCGGTGATCGACGCGCGCATTATTCCGGGCACTCAGAAGGTCATGGCTGTTCTTTCTTCCACGCATGACCGTCCCTGGGGAGCTCTGGCTATAATAGACCGGAGAATTGGTATGGATGGACGCCAGCCGGTACTGCGCACCTGGCCTGATAATGCCATTGAACGAGTCAAGGATCCGGGCACTGCAGATGATGCATGGGATGACTTTGTTGGTGTAAGACCTAAATACGAAGACCCGTATCCTTTGAATGATAAATATTTTCTTGCAACCAGGATGACAGGAGAAGGGGAGAATACAGGTATTTACCTGCTGGATGTTTTCGGGAATGAAATTCCTCTGCATGCTGAGGAGCCAGGCTGCTTTGATCCTATGCCCCTGGCATCAAGGACGCGTCCGGTAATCATACCTTCCCGCAGGAACTTTGAAAATCAGGAAGGGAGGTTTTACGTACAGGATGTTTATGAGGGTACTCATATGGAAGGCCTTGAGCGTGGTACTATTAAGTACCTTCGCGTTGTGGAAACGCCCGAAAAAAGGTACTGGTCTCCCGGCCAATGGGGCGCCCAGGGGCAGGAGAACCCAGGAGTTAACTGGCACAGTTTTGAAGTCAAGCTTATTCATGGCACTGTACCAGTTGAGAAAGATGGCTCGGCTTATTTCTCTGTTCCCTCCGACAGGTTTGTATATTTCCAGCTGCTGGATGAAGAGGGTATGATGGTACAATCCATGCGAAGCGGGACAGTTATTCAGTCCGGTGAGACTACAGGATGTATAGGTTGTCATGAGGATCGTCTCATGACCCCCCTGGTAAAAAGTATGCCCCTTGCTTTGCAGAAGGATCCGGTCAGATTAAACGGCTGGTATGGTGAGCCCCGGCAGTTTGGCTATATGGCTGAAGTGCAGCCGGTATTTGACAGGAATTGTGTTAGTTGTCATGATTTCGGACTACCGGCCGGTGAAAAGCTGAACCTGGCAGCTGATCTCAATCTTATATTTAATACCTCCTACAACGAGTTGTGGCGTAAAGGGTATATAGATGTTGTTGGCGGCGGGCCGGCTGAGATAAAGCAGGCATATTCATGGGGTTCACATGCCAGTAGGCTTGCCCGTGTGCTTCTTAATGAACACGAATCACATGATGAGGTTCAATTGACCCGGGAGGAGTTCGATCGCATAATTACGTGGATTGATTTAAACGGGGTGTTTTACCCCGACTACTCCACCTCATATCCTGATAATCCCGGAGGCCGGTCACCTTTGACTGCAAGCCAGGTTAATCGTTTGGGTGAATTGACTGGCTGGAACCTGGGAAGACAGTTCAGCCATAGCAGTAATCAGGGTCCGCTGGTTAGTTTTGACCGTCCGGAAATTAGTCCGGTACTCAAAGTATTCAGTGATACCAGTGAGCCCGGCTATATTGAGGCCATGGAAATAATCGAAGCCGGTAAAAAGTCTTTTGCAAAAAAACCTGATGCAGGCATGGAAGGTTTTGAGCTCAGCGGCACTGACCTTTGGCGGGAAGAAAAATATCAACAACGTTTGCAGATCGAGTTGAATTATCGTGAATCCATCAGGAAAGGGTTAAAAACCTATGATTCTGAAATTGCCGGAGGGGGTGAGTGATTGATAGGTTTGAGATCAACAAATTAAAAAATTTACTATATACCAGATGAAAAAGATTGCAGGATTCACCATTTATCTGCTGCTGTTGCTAACAGTTGTCTTTTTTTTACAAAGTGCTCATAAAAGCCTGTCTGATCATGCCGTATCGTTTGACCCTTACCAGCACGGAATAGTATCACAAGATGCTTATGACGACCTTATTTTCAGGCTTAAGTTTTTTGATCCTGTCTTGTACAAAATGGCCCTGGATGATCTGCAGGAAAGTTATCCAACTGAATTCAAAATAGAGAACCAAACACTCACTGCTATACAAAGAATGCAGGAGCAGCAGGCTGATCTGGTCAAAAGAATGAGGGAGGGAGATGAAGATGCCTTCCGGGAATCGGCATTATTAATGCGGCAATTGGATCAGCAGCTACTCCGAAACCCTCTTGTTGACGGGAAATCTATAATTGCAATTAAACGCTCTCTTGGGCAAAATGCCCGAACAGCAAAGTCCGAAAATAGTGCTACAATCACTGCAACCGATCTGGGACTGGCTCCTTCTAATTTCCAGAACAATTCAGAAATACCCAATCCGTCAACCGGCTGGGATAATGAATTTATAAAGATTTCCCTGCAAAGCGGGAGGAGGAACGTCAATACAATATATACCCCGCCTGAGGGGATGATTATTGCCGATCCGCAAATGCACTTCAGCGGCGAAAGAATGCTTTTCTCCTCTATCGGGACCAACGACAGATGGCATATTTTTGAAATCGACCTGAATACCCGTAAGATCAGGCAAATTACACCTGAGGAATATAAGGATTTCGATAGTTTTGAACCCACTTATACCCCCGATGGAAAGATCATTTTCTGCTCTACTGCCACTTTCCTCGGATTACCGTGTACGGACGGCGGTAATAAAATGTCTGGTATCTTCCTCTACGATCCGGAAACAGGCATTACAAGGCAGCTAACCTTTGATCAGGACAGCAACTGGAGTCCTGTTGTCATGAATGATGGCAGGATTTTGTATCAACGATGGGAATATACCGACATGGCTCATTCCAATTACCGCTTGTTATTTACTATGAATCCTGACGGAACAGGCCAGCAGGCTTATTACGGTTCCAATTCATATTTCCCGGCAGCCTTATTCAATGCAAGACCCATTCCCGGTCATAATACTGCTGTAGTAGTTATAGCCAGCGGACACCACGGTACTTCCCGCAGCGGGCGAATGCTGGTTATTGATCCTTCCATCGGAAGAAAAGAGGCTGAAGGTGTTGTAGCTGAAATACCATATTATGATAAAAAAGTTGAACCGATAGCGCGCGACAGACTGGTTGATGGGGTATGGCCCCAGTTTCTGCAACCTTTCCCGTTAAGCGAGAAGTACTTTGTCGTTTCAATGAAATCAACACCCAATTCTTTATGGGGACTCTATCTGGTTGATATTTTCGGTAATATGACACTGATAATTGAGAGCGAATCCGAAGCTTACATTGATCCTGTTTTAGCTGAGCCGGTAGTGACTCCTCCTGTTATTCCTGACAGAGTTGATCCTGATAGCAAAACTGCTACGGTTTTTATGCAGGATGTATATGAAGGACAAGGTTTAAGTGGAATACCCAGGGGAGAAGTGAAAAAGCTGCGTGTTATTTCTTACGGATTTAGTCCATGGGGTCAGGGTGGACTATTGGGTACAATAGGTATGGATGGTCCCTGGGATATCAAACGGGTTTTAGGAACAGTAGAAGTTGAGCCGGATGGTTCAGCCATGTTTGTTGTACCTGCCAATACGCCGATTGCTGTTCAGCCTTTAGATTCGGAAGGAAAAGCGCTGCAACTGATGCGTTCGTGGTTTACTGCTATGCCGGGAGAAAACCTCTCCTGCATTGGATGTCATGAAGATAAGAACCGTGTCCCTCTTCCCCGCATAACTATAGCCTCACGTAAGAAGCCACAAACCATTAAGGAATGGTATGGAAAAGAAAGGGGGTTTAGCTTTGCACATGAAATTCAACCTGTCCTGGACAGAGCTTGTGTTGCCTGCCACAATGAAGCCCGTCCTGAATTAATTTATTTGAAAGGCGATAAACGAATAACAAACTGGAGTTCTCAGATTGCGGGAAGCGCAAATCCCTCCTATGGTGGTGATTTTTCTCTTTCTTATGCCAATCTGCATCGCTACGTTCGCCGACCCGGTATAGAAAGCGACCTGGATATGCTGGTTCCAATGGATGTTCATGCCGACCAGACAGAGTTGATGCAGATATTGCAGAAGGGGCATTACAATGTTAAACTGCTGCCCGAAGAGATTGAAAAGCTGGCGTGCTGGATCGATCTTAACGCTCCGTTCCATGGCAGGAGATCTGATATAAATACTTATCCAAGAACTGAAGAGTCCAGGAAATTACGGGCAAAATATGCAAAGATGTTTAATATAACAGAGCCTGATCTTGAATACTTACCTCCTTTGCAGACGGGGATTATTCCGCAGCATCCTGAAAAAGCGGATATTGACAAAGGAATTGATTCTATCCCTGGGTGGCCCATGGAAAGAAGCGCAATTGAGAACCGGCAAATTGGTCTGGGACAATACCAGGTGACAATACCTCTGGCAGATGGGATCTCACTCGATATGGTCAAGATCCCCGGTGGTAACTTTATTATGGGAAGTACAGACCACCCTGATGAAATGCCCAGGACGGAGCAGCAGGTGGAGGCTTTTTGGATGGGGCGTTTC
>SKND01000206.1 GCA_007120695.1 Bacteroidales bacterium
CGCTTACCTTGGACCATGGAAAAGGTTCTCATGTATGGGACACCGAAGGCAGGGAATATATCGATGTGATAGGCGGCATTGCAGTCAATTGTGTTGGACACTGTCATCCGAGGGTAGTAAAGGCTATCCAGGAACAGGCGGCCAGGCTGATACATATTTCAAATTTTTATCTCAGTGAACCGCAGGTTGAGCTTTCGGCCAGGCTGACCGGTATATCAGGGCTTGACCGGGTGTTTCTCGCAAACAGTGGTGCCGAAGCTGTCGAAGGTGCCATCAAGATTGCAAGAAAATATGCTCACAGTATCGGGAGGGGTGGTAATGTATTATCATTCGAAAAATCATTTCACGGACGTACCCTGGCTACCATTGCAACCGGCAAGAAGCAGATGCAGCGGGGCTTTGAGCCAATTCCTCAAGGCTTCCTCCAGGTTCCCTTCAATGATATTGAAGCTGTGAAAAACAGTGTTGATGATAGTACGGCAGCAGTCCTCCTTGAGCCAATTCAGGGTGAAGGGGGCATACATGTTGCTGATGTGGCATTCATTCAAAGCTTGCGATCTTTTTGCGATGAGCAAAACATTGTTCTGATCTTTGATGAAATTCAAAGTGGCATGGGCAGGACTGGTAAAATGTTTGCCAAAGAGCATTACCATGTTGAGCCTGATATTATGACCCTTGCAAAGGGACTGGGAGGAGGAGTGCCTGTTGGTGCAATCCTGTCAAATGAAAAAGTAAGTTCAGCTATTGAATTTGGTGATCATGGCACTACATTCGGAGGGAATCCCCTGGCTTGCGCCGCCTCCCTCGCTACATTAGATGTAATAGAATCGGAGAATCTTCTGAGTATGGCGTCTGAAAAGGGGAAGTGGATAAACGATGCGATTGCTGCACTTAACAATAAATCTGTAAAGGAGATACGGGGCAAGGGCCTGATGATAGGTGTAGAGTTTGATTTTGATACAGGCAAGCTGGTGCAGAAAATGATGGATAACGGGGTTCTGGCTAATTCAACATCAGGTAATGTTTTACGGATGCTTCCTGCGCTGAACATAAGTTATGAGGATCTGGGCACTGTTATGGATGTCTTGAAAAAATCACTTATCGGGATGTGACAATCATTTTTTTAGAGTAAGGAGATGCAGCTCATGCATAAGGCAAAGGGCTGCTTTCGGGTTCTGTCTCCGGCAGAATTGATGTTGCTGTTCTTCAGGCATATCGGGGAAAGGAAAATAATTGAAAAATTTGTAAAATATTTGTAATAATTACAACCATAATGGATAAAATAAGAATTGGGATTATTGGTGCGACCGGATATACCGGTTCTGAACTGGTGCGAATACTGACTAACCACCCGGATATTGAGATTTCATTAATAACTTCAGAAAGCCGGGCCGGCGAATTACTGTCAGATGTCCACCCTTTTTTGCAGGGAATCGCTGATCAGAAACTGATGTCTGTGAAACAGATTGATGATTATGAACTTGATCTTGTTTTTCTTGCATTGCCTCACGGAGTATCAATGGATTTTGTGAAGCGGTTTAAAGACAAACCATTCAAAATTATTGATCTGTCAGGCGACTTCAGGTTGAGTTCTGCAGAGGTTTATAAGGAGTGGTATAAAACCGATCATATATACCCCGAAGGGATCAAGCAAGCAACCTTTGGTTGTCCTGAACTGTTTGCCGGGGAGATAGAAAAAGCATCACTGGTAGCTAATCCCGGATGTTTCCCGATGAGTGCCATTCTGGGACTGGCACCACTATTGTCAGGAGGCATCGTAAAAGCTGACCCCCTCATTGTGGATTCAAAGACCGGGGTTACCGGTGCCGGAATTACATCAAAAGCTGTAAATCTTTATTCAAACGTAAATGATAATTTTAAGGCTTACGGATTGAAACGGCATCGTCACACAATTGAAATGCAGGAGATCCTCAACCGTGTTTCGGGCAAGGAAACTTTAATTCAGTTTACACCCCATCTGCTTCCGGTTGACCGTGGCATATTGTCAACAATTTATGCTCAACCTGGTCAGGATACCAGTGATGATTCACTGAAAGAGGTGTATGAGGACTTCTATGAGGACGCGCCGTTTGTCAGGATCAGAAAACATATTCCTGCAACAAAGGATGTGAGAGGCACTAATTATTGCGACATCTATCCGGCCTATGACGATCGGACCAATATGGTTATTGTTATCAGTGTGATTGATAACCTGATAAAAGGTGCTTCGGGTGTGGCAGTTCAGAATATGAACATTATGTTTGGTCTTGATCAGACTTCAGGTCTGAATATGATACCCCTGAATCCCTGATAGCTTGCCGAAACCAAACCAGACAAAACCAAATAGATATAAAGATGAGCATGATCAAAAATATAACAAATGTAAGGGGAATTACTTGCTGGGGAGCGCATACAGGAGTCAAGTCGATGAGGAGGGATCTGGCAATAATTTTCTCAAAAGAGCCTGCCAGTGCAGCAGCAGCGTTTACGCAAAACCAGGTGGTGGCTGCACCCGTCTTGTTGTCAAAAAGACATGTTGCTGATGGTAAGGCCCAGGCAATAGTTATCAATGCAGGAAATGCAAATGCTGCGACAGGAGAACAGGGCAGAAAAGGTGCAGAGGCAATGGCTCAGTCACTGGCCGAGGAATTGGGTATAGATAAGGAACTTGTCCTGGTTGCATCTACCGGGATTATTGGAGAGCCTTTTCCTACCGAGGATATTGTTAACGGTATACGTGAAAACGTAAAGAAACTCACCAATAAATCGACTGCCGGAACATTTGCAGCAAATGCTATATTGACAACTGACACCTTTGCCAAGGAGGGTTTTATTGAATTTGAGGTTGATGGCCGTGAAATAAACATGGGCGGCATTGCCAAGGGATCAGGCATGATACATCCCAATATGGCAACCATGCTGGCCTTTGTAGTAACAGATATTGCAATCGAGCCCTCTCTCCTTAAAGAGGTTATGAAGGAAGCTGTAGATAAGACTTTTAATATGATTACTGTAGATGGCGACACTTCTACCAATGATATGGTTGTTGTGCTTGCTAATGGCCTTGCGCAGAATGATGTTCTCAAAAGCAAAAAGGATCCGGATTATCGGGTTTTTAAGGAAAATCTCGAAAATATGATGGCTCATCTTGCACAGCAAATTGTTCTGGATGGTGAAGGAGCATCAAAATATATTCAGTATGAAATAGTCAATGCTCCAAGTGAAGAGTATGCAAGAACCATGATCAGGAAAATTTCTGATTCCACTCTTGTAAAGACTGCAATGTACGGGCGGGATCCGAATTGGGGCAGGATCATCAGTGCCGCCGGAAATGCAGGTCTTCCATATAATTACGAAGAGACTGATCTCTACCTTGGTTCAGATAAGCAGTTAGTATTGGTGCTCGAAAAAGGAGTTCCTGCAAAGTATGACCGGAATTTCCTTAAAAAACTGCTGAGAGAATCGCATCTCAATATCAAACTTGACCTGAACAACGGGAAATCAAGTTCCATGGGCTGGGGTACGGACATGACAACCGACTATGTATTGTTTAACTCGGTTTATACTACATAATTATCAATAATTTCATTATCCGTAAAATGCTTAATGAACTGTTTTCCTGTAACAGGCAGAGCGGCATTATTAATATCCTGGGTCAGTCGGTCGGTTTGGCCAGTGCACTATTGATTACCCTTTTTGCACCAGAAGAATTCAGTTATGTCAAGTTTAATGAAAAAGATGATCAGATTTACTTATGATTTAATATATTAGCAGGTGCATACCAAATCCGGAAATCATGAGAAACTATCTGACAAAATTGTTGATCCTGTTTATACCGCTGGCATTAAACAGTTGTGCCAACGGTGCTGCTGATGGTAACTGGACCCATTTCAGGGGAAGTGATCTGAGGGCAATTGCCAGTGTTGATTCTGTGCCGGTTGAATGGAATGAAGATGTTAATATTTCGTGGAAATCGCCTGTCCACGGCAGGGGATGGTCATCTCCGGTAGTATACGGAAACCAGGTATGGCTAACAACTGCCACACCTGACGGCCAGGATCTTTTTGCCCTCTGCTTTGATTTAAATACGGGAGAAAAAATTTATGATATCAATATTTTCTCATTTGATGAGGCGATAAGAAAACATGATATTAACAGCTTTGCATCACCAACACCTGCGATTGAAGATGGTTATGTATACGTTCACTTTGGAAGTATGGGAACCGCATGCCTTAGTACCAAAGATGGTTCTGTGTTGTGGGAACGTACCGATCTTGAATGTAATCATGTTCAGGGGCCGGGTTCTTCAGCTTTTTTGTATAATGATCTACTTATACTGCATTATGAAGGTGTAGATGTAAGGTTTTTGGTTGCACTTGATAAGAATACGGGAGAGACAGTATGGAAAACCCACCGTCAGGAAGAGCCATATGAGGCAATACCGTGGATCGGCACAAAAGCGTACGTTACTCCGCTTCTTATAAATGTAAAGGGACGTGACCTGATTATTTCGAACGGATCAGCAATAATTAACGCTTATGACCCGAATACAGGCGAAGAGATCTGGCACATAGTCCGTGGAGCTGAATCGACTGTATCGATGCCCTTTGAGGAGGACGGTGTCTTATATTTTGAAACAGGTTTCATGGTTAAGGAGAGGAGTTCAAGATTTTCGGAAATGTGGGCAGTGAATCCTGACGGGGAAGGTGATATTTCAGAATCAAATGTATTGTGGACCAGGAATATGGCGCCAATGCCTTTGTGTACCCCGGTAATTGTCGACGGACTTATTTATACCGTTGATGCCGGCAGGATAATGAGGTGCATAGATGCTGCCACAGGCGAAGATGTCTGGTCTCACAGGTTGAGGAGTCAGTATAATTCATCTCCTGTATATGCTAACGGGAATATCTATTTTAATTCAGTAAGGGGTGAAACCATTGTAATTGAACCAGGAAGGGAACTGAATATTGTTTCTGAGAACAAGCTAGACGGAGAAATCTGGGCAACTCCTGCATTTGTTCGGAACAGCATAATAATGAGAACTGACAGCCATCTGTACAGGATAGGCGGGTAATCAGTTCTTATCAGTTACCAGAACCTGACTCCCAGGTTTACCCCTAGCCATAGGCGGGTCTCCCTTCTGTCGCTGCTGAAATCAAGAATGCTGTAAGGGGAAAAGTTTATCCACTCACCTGTTTCGGGATCTGCACGTACTGTCTGAATATTCAGTACAGGCCCAATGAAAAATTGCCATCTGGGATCAAGGTCTTTAGCATAACTGACTTTCAGCTGATGGAGCATGTTGGAGCCGTCTGACTTCAGCCATCCTTTCTTAACAACCTGGTTAGAATGCATTTCAATATTTATATACTGGTCGTTCATGAGATTGAATTCTGATCCGATGCCGTATCCCAGTAAGAAAGCACTCCTCTCACCTGTGAACTGGGTTCCCATAGAAAAAATGTTGTAAAACCTTTTTACCCCTATTTTAAATCCCATGTGCAGGTTCAGGGCATCTCCGACTGAAAACTCGGCTTTTCTGTATCCTCCCCTTACTATACTTAGTAATCCCAGCGGTAATCCATCAAGCGAATCTGCAATGTTTACCATCCCGACCTGCAGCCCGTTAACTTTTCTCGCGATATTAAGGAATCCGGCTGCCTGCATTCCATCAACCTCACGTGCAATATTTGCAAAACCTGCAGCCTGCACACCCTTTAACACTCCACCGGTATAATTCATAAATCCTGCAGCCTGAACCATATCCCCGTCAAAGGCCGTAAAATTAAAAAATCCGCTTGCCTGGAATCCGGCATTATGTCCGTCAATTACATTTGCAAACCCTGAAACCTGTACAACGTTTGCATCGTAATTAACTACATTGGCAAACCCTGCTACCTGCAGGCCGTTTGTATACAGGTTATTTAAATTGAAAAAGCCTGCAGCCTGAAGTCCGTCGGCGGTGCCGTTTACAATATTACCGAAGCCCGAGGCCTGAAAACCATTCATTGAAAACCGGTTAATATTCATAAAACCGCCGATCTCGAGGCCGTCCACACCCCCGGTAAGTCCTGCAAAAATGTTAAATGAAAAGTTATAAATATTATCTGTCGAGTAAATGCCTTCAGTGCCTATACCGGGAATCAGACTAAGCTGAAAGGGACGTATAGTTTTTTCTTCAGATTCATCCTGGGCATTCAAGGGTACAAGAAAAAGGATGAATCCGGCAAGTACTATTATTAGTTTTTTCATTACTAACCTGATGTTATTGGTATTTACCGGCATTCAGGTCAGTTCAGCTTCAAGCCGGACAGTAGTTGCTTTAAGAGCCTGTGATACGGGACAGTTCTCCTTTGCATCTCCGGCTATTTCAAGAAACTTTTCTTTTTCAATTCCGGGTACTTTGCCCCTGGTTTTTAAAAGTATCTCTGAGATAGAAAATCCATCGCCTGACTTGCTTAGTGTCACAACAGCCTCAGTAGTTATCTGCTCAGGGTTGAATCCTGCCTGATCGAGTGCATGGGCAAATGCCATTGAGAAACAACTTGCATGAGCCGCTCCTATCAGTTCTTCGGGACTTGATACAGATTTATCATCTTCGAAACGGGAAGTAAAGGTGTAAGCACCCTTGTGTTTACCTGCTTTTAACTGAAACTCACCATTGCCTTTTGGCAGATTCCCTTTCCAGGTTGCACTTGCATAATGTTTGCTCATAATAGAAAATTTTAATTAGAAGTATATAATAATGATTTACTGATCAATTAACACAAGTCCCCAATCAATTGTTCATTAATGCGTGCAAATCCGGTCAATTAGTTTAATAATCAAAGGATTATATCTTGCAGGTAATTCATATTCAGTGTTTCAAACGCCTGCCTTCTCCCTGCTCAATTATTAATAGAACTTTTGGATACATGTAAAACAGACGCCGTCAATTTCACGCCTGTTCAATTATTAATAAGAGGGTAAATGAAATGGCAAGGTTATTGTTTTTACTGCAACAGTTTTTCATTGTTTTCGTAGACTATAATAATCATAAATTTATACAAAAGTTAAATGACTAGCAAATCATTTTTTTATAGAAAGTTGTACGGTCCGGTAGCCGGATTGTTCCTGTTTGTAATTTTACTGTCCGGGGCATGTACCCGTACGGTCTATGTACCTGTTCTTCAGCCTGCCCCGGTCGATGTGGGCTCTCATATCCAGACTCTTGCTGTTGTTGACCGGACTACACCAGAGGATGGAGAAGAAAGGACGGTAGAATCGGTAATTACCGGTTCCAACCCGAATCTGAACAGGGAGGCAGCACAGAGATCCATCGAAGGTCTGGTGAGAGCTCTGGAAGGTTCTTCAAGGTATGGTGTCGTACGAACAGCTGAAAGGCTAACTACACCGGCATCGCGGGGCAACTGGCCTCCCCCGATGACCTGGGAGGAGATTGAGTCTTTTACCAAAAAATACAATGTTGATGCAGTGCTTGTGCTGGAGTCATTCAGATCTGAATTTATACTGACAGATGGTGGTACATCTGCACCTGCACCAGGAAGCGGAGAGATCCTGGGAAGAAGGTTTCGGGCAGGTGGTGTTGCCGGGATAAAACTTGGCTTCCGGCTATATGATCCTGAGTTCAGGTCCATTTCTGATGAATATATGTTTGATCACAGGTCAAGGGTCCAGGCTGAAGGCAATGCTATTCAGATGGTGGTCGGAGGAGTACTGGATCACAGGCAGGCTGTAAACGAAGCCAGCTTCCAGACAGGGAGAATTTACGCCGACCGGATTACTCCTCAATGGCTGCGGCTTAACCGCGAATTTTTCACAAAAGGCAGAGGTAACAGGGATTTTAAGATTGGTGTAAGAAGGGCGACGGTAAACGACTGGGATGGGGCACGCGAAGCATGGCATGAATCTGTTAATTCCCGCAGAAGGAAAGTTGCCGGTCGTTCGGCATACAATCTTGCCCTTATGTATGAAATTGCCGGTGATATTGAACTTGCCAGGGAATGGGCCCAGTATTCATATACAGATTACAGGATCAGGAAGGCAAGGTCATATGTTTCTAATCTTGACCGGCGGATCAGGGCACAGAGAATCGCAGAACAACAGTTAAGGCAGGATTGAGTAACGGTTTAATGGTAATTCAGTTGTTATTGCCTGTGTTTAATATGCCTTTTACCTTATTCAGAAGCTCTTCAATTTTTACCGGTTTTGACATATAATCAACGGCACCTTTCTCCAGACAGGTTCTCCGGGTTTTTTCGTCACTCACTGCCGAAAC
>SKND01000173.1 GCA_007120695.1 Bacteroidales bacterium
ATCAAGTTAATATTCAATTAATTATGTTTAACAGGTAATTCATATTCAGTGTTTCAATTCCGATGGAACCCGCATGGTTTGTTTATGTTATTTTGTCTGCCGAAGGCTGATGCGGGTTTCATAAGTAAATATTTAAATTAAATCATTGGTCTTATGGACCTTACCAAAACCATATTGTTATGGTTGGTTCATTCGTATAAAGTATAGTTAGCAATTTGATTAACAATGCGTTACCAGTTCATTCCGGAAATATCCATGGGGCACGGTAAGGCATTTTTAACAACCGGGTTGCATAGATGTTGTTATCAGTAAACTTTTCAGACTGGGGATCCCAATGGAGTTTTTGACCTGTTTTCATTGCAATCTCCCCAAGATTAGCTACACTGATGGAGCGGTGACCAGCTTCAGCCGGTGCAACTGTCTCTTGCCTGGATTTAACACAATCAATAAAATTTCGTTGATGGCCGGTACTTTTATAAAGTGAAATTTCATTCGGACCAATCTTTTCTTTCAATATATTATCATCTGAAGCACTTAATCCTCCCCTCGTCACATGGATCCATCCGTCTGAACCCTTCCACAGGGTTCCCATACCATGCTGCAGTTTCGACTGATTGGCCACACGCATTTTCAGCCCATTCGAATAAACACAGGTAAAATCATATTCAACAGGAACATCATAAAGACCATCATTGTTAGGCCTTCCTGTCCCTTCAACTGTAACAGGACCGGTGCGGTCAAGCCCAAGACCCCAGTTGGCTATATCAATATGGTGTCCGGCCCAGTCGGTCAGCTGTCCCCCGGAATAATCCATGATCCAGCGCCAGTTCCAATGCAAAACACCCCTGAAAGGCACTTCTGGAGCGGGCCCCAGCCACATATCCCAGTCCGCGCCATCAGGAACAGTTTGCTCCGGAGGATTGCCTATATAATGTCCGCCATTGGGCAAACCAACTTCAACATAATCAACCTTTCCAATCCTGCCGTTTAGAACCAGCTCACATGCATGATGAAAATTAGTGGCCGAACGCTGCTGGCTGCCGGTCTGCCAGACTATGTTGTTACGATTTACCGCATCAACAATAGCCCTGCTTTCGGCAAGATAACGGGCCAAAGGCTTTTCTCCGTAAATGTCTATTTTCTTATTTGCAACAGCACAGGAAATCAGGGCATGCCAGTGATCGGGCAAGGCCAGTATAGCAGTATCTGTCTTCTCCTTTTCCAGGATATCGCGGAAATCTTTATAAACCCGGCAATCGGTATTGTCGTATTTATCATCAATCATCTTTTTTGCTGCAGAGGCCTGATTATCATCAATATCACAAACTGCTACTACACGGACCTCATCGAAATTCAAAAATTGATTCAGGTTTCCCCTTCCCATACTTCCACTACCAATTAAGATCATATTAATCTTGTCGCTGGGAGGGACATGCCCTTCCCTGCCCAACGCAGAGGCTTTTACAATAGTTGGAAAAAGACTCAGACTAACTGCAGCTGCGCCTGCTTTTCGCAGAAATTCCCTTCTGTTAGATTTCATAATTCTCTAATTAATCTTAATTTATAATTAATTAATCTTTTTTACACCAGCAAGTTAAGTGATTTTTAGTGATAAAATATTAACCAAGGGCTGTAGCCGGAACCGGGTGGGTCATGGGTACAGCATCCAATCCTGAATCGATTACCTTCTTATAATTATCGAATCCCAGGAAACAATTCTGATCAGAATCCTCCAATCCCCTCTGCTTTTTAAGCTCATCCCTGCACCTGTCCATCCTGTGCTCAAAAATATCGCACAGCGCTGTTATCTCAAGATTTGGGCCGGTATCAACAAAATTGATAAGTTTTAATAAACCCATCTATCCCTGTTATCATAAAAGAAACACAAATCTAACAAAATATTGTGAAAAACATCCAAGGCAACAAGCTGCTCTTTTAGCCTTTGTAAAGCCAACTCAGCCCATTTCCTTTTGGTTCTATAACGATTTGTGAAGACTCACTCATATCCATCCTGGCTGTATTAAGGAGGAGCAGTGTGCTGATATCCTTTACTGCAGCTGCTTTCCTTTTCAGGGGAAATAAACGTAACCAGGAAGTCGCTCGTTCTTGCCGGTATCCTTATCGGGGTTTTCTTTATTATTCCTGGCAGCTGACACTGGCGATTAACTATCTTTTGAATTTACTGATCGAGGGTGTATATTTACAAAATAAAGCCAACTCAAATAAAGCAAACTCAAACCAAATCATTTTCCTATGACATTCCTGAACAAAATTACATCCGTATTCATAGTATCTGCTATGTTATCGGGCCTTGGCGGATGTGCGCAGCACGAGTCCAAAGAGCTTATCTTTGCCGGAACATTCGATGGTGAAGGCAGTGAGGGCCTCTATGTATTTTCTTTCGACAGGAAGAATCTCACTTTTGAACTTCTTCAGACAATTTCCGACAGGGTGGCACCATCGTTTCAGGCCGTCCATCCTAAAATGCCGGTTTTGTATTCTGCAAGCCGTTCAACCTTGTCCGGCCAGAGCGACCATCAAACCATTAGTGCCTACCGGGCAGACAGGGATACCGGCAGGCTTTCACTGATCAATGAACAATCAGCAATGGGAATAAGCCCTGCCCATGTTAGTGTTGACCCGCTTGGATCATTTGTGTATGTGTCCAACTACACTTCGGGCAACCTGAGTATGTTTCCCATCCGTGATGACGGCGGACTGGATGAGGCTTCGGATGTTGTTCAGCATACAGGCAGCAGCATCCACCCCACCCGGCAGCAGAGGGCCCATGCGCATGCAGCAGATCCCTCACCCGACGGCAGGTTTCTTTATGTCTCTGACCTTGGCATGGACAAAATCATGATCTATGAAGTTAACCGGCAACAGAGGAAGCTCTCTCCGGCATCCACCCCCTGGTTTGAGAATACACCCGGTGCAGGTCCCCGGCATTTGTCATTTCGGCCTGATGGTGAGTACGCCTATTCGGCGGAAGAACTCACTTCAACCGTTGCAGTGCTGCGCGTAGATAAAAATACCGGTGCCCTGAAACAAATACAGAGGATATCAATGCTTCCTGATGATTTCGAGGGCAGCAACACCGCTGCTGATATCCATGTCTCACCTGACGGGAAATTCCTTTATGCATCCAACAGGGGACACGAAAGTATTGTGATATTTGTGATTGATGAGTCCACGGGCGCACTCAGCCTGGCAGGACATGAATCCACCATTGGGGAGCATCCCCGTAATTTTATGATCGATGAAAGCGGTGAACTTGTTTTTATAGCAAACAGGGACAGCAACCATATCGTAGTGTTTCGCAGAAACCCCCGAACCGGATTGCTGGACTATACCGGTACTGAGCTAATTGTGCCACGGGCAGTTTGTGTAACAATGATGATATGATTATTTTTCCAGGATAGTATCTTATTACCTGTTCTCCCTTGCCGGGGGAAGAGAGGGCGTAAACTTTCTTTTGGATTTACTGATCGCGGGTGTATATTTACAACTCAATTCAATCCAAAATGCAAAAAATCATTTTATTCGCCTTAACTGTTTTACTTATTTTCTGTTCCTGCAAGCAGGAACCGGTCAGGCAACCGTTGGAACTTTGGCATAACCAGCCTGCCGGGTTATGGAAAGAAGCTCTTCCCCCGGGAAAGGGTTTTACCGGTGCCATGGTATTTGGCGGTGTCTCCACCGAACAATATGGGTTGAATGATAACAGAACACAATCATTCCCGAAAGTTGAATTAAAGGCAAAAGAATTACCTGACAGTAATAACCTCTGGGTTTTTATGCTTGCAGGCCAGTCAAACATGGCTGGTCGCGGATTGGTTCAACCACAGGATACGGTTCCTGACGAAAGGATTTTAACCATAAATAAAGCTGGTGAAATTATTATTGCCAAAGAACCATTACATTTTTACGAACCTTCAATGACCGGTTTGGATTGCGGACTTTCCTTCAGTAAATTATTAACCGAACGGCTCCCTGACAGCATTTCGGTTTTAATTATTCCCACAGCAGTTGGCGGCAGCTCAATTTCTCAATGGTTGGGAGATTCATTACACAGAGATGTTAAATTGCTTTCTAATTTCAGTGAAAAGGTTGAAACCGGAAAGAAATATGGACAGATTAAAGGGGTATTATGGCATCAGGGAGAAAGTGATGCAAATCAGGTCGACATACCACTATACAAAGACAGGTTGTCTGACTTGTTTTCAGAATTCAGGAAAATAATCAGCCGCGAAGATTTGCCAATCCTGATAGGAGAACTTGGTTCTTTTTCAAAAAATTATGATGACTGGATGAAAACAAATGACCAGATTTCCCTTTATGCTTTAAATGACAGTAATGCGATCGTAATCAGCACCTCTGACTTGACTCACAAAGGTGATATGGTTCATTTTGATTCAGAAAGCCAAAGAATTTTGGGTAAAAGATTTGCGGAAGCTTATCTTAAAATTATCAAATAAAAAAACATTATAAACATAACCCTGTTAATTCATAAACCTGGAAATATTCTTGAGCTACTGAATCCTGAGAACATAAATTTTTTCGCTGCAAAGATACCAGGCCACCTAATATCATAATGATGCGAATATGAATTAATGAGAATGAATTTATCAACTATGATTAGAAAATATTTTGGATTTATTGGTGGACTTTTGTTTTTTGCAACCATGGACGAGCCGGGAGGGTTTCATCATGGTACCAGATCATGGAATATGGTAATCCCTTTAAATGATTAAGCTTTCATAATTTTTAACTTAATACTCCTTCACTATGAGAACTTTTGTTTATAATTATTTTAGTCAGCTTGTCCTGCTTATTATCAGCTTTTCGGCATTTTTATCCTGTTCAGTGCAAAAAGAAGAGGATTTCTACACGGTTGCGGATTTTCATAAAGTTCCGAAAATTGATGCTCATTTTCATTACAACACACCTGACACCAGGCACCTGCTATATGCAGATTCAATTAATATGTGGTTTGTTTCTCCAAATGTGGATGCAGGGAGATCAATTGATGAGCAGTTTGAGATTGCCAGCAGGATTAAAAGAGAGTTCGGGGATAAGTTTTTCTTTCTTGGCACATTCCCGGTTGACAACTTCAACGATCCGGATTTTACCGGAGGCGTGATACGGAGAATCGATAAAGCTGTTGAGTCGGGGGCTTCGGGCATCAAGGTGTGGAAAAATATCGGGATGGAACTGAAGGATCAGAACGGCAACTATGTAATGATTGATGATCCTGCCTTTCATCCTGTCTTTGAATACCTGCAGGAAAACAGAATCCCGCTTTTGGGTCATCTTGGCGAACCTTTGAATTGCTGGCTTCCTGCTGAGGAGATGACTCTTGGGAATGACCGCAGGTATTTCGAAAACAATCCGCAATACCATATGTATCTCCATCCTGAGGCACCTTCATATGAAGACCAGATAAATGCACGTGACAGGGTACTGGAGCAGTATCCCCGATTAATTTTTTCGGGGGCTCACCTGGCAAGCCTGGAATGGAGCACAGATGAACTGGCAACCAGATTTGAATCTTATCCCGGCCTGAAAGTAGATTTATCAGCCAGGATCGGCCACCTTCAGCATCAATCCCTTACTGATCATGAAAGGGTCAGGGATTTTTTAATCAGGTACCAGGACCGGATAATGTATGGTTCAGATATGTCTGTCAGCGAGCAGAGCACTAATTACAGCAGTGTTACCGCAGGTTTATACCGGCGGTGGCTTGATGACTGGGCTTATCTGGCTACGGATTCAATGATCGTGGTCAATGATCTTGATCAGCAGGAAGTTAGAGGACTGCAACTGCCCGCCTCCGTAATTGACAAGATATACTTTAAGAATGCGGAGCAGTTCTTTATTACCAGACACCGGTAATTGCGTATCATCTGCGTTCCTTCCCGACAGGTTATTCTGCTTTTTGTTTTCCAACACGACCGATAAACAAAGAAATAAATACAAGGATTGCAGCCATAATAGCTGCTGTATATAAACTTTGCTGTACTGTTGCTCCTTCGCTCAAATTGCCGATAATGTTGGGTATAAATGTAGCTCCCAGTAGTCCAAAAGAAAAGATTATCCCAAAGATACTTCCATACATACCCGGATCAAACTTGCCAAAAGTAACCCCGATAATGGTCGGGAAAATAGGTGCGAAAGCCAAACCTACAATTATAACTGCGAGAATGCCTAAAGCCGGGCTGCCTGCAATGATCATTAGTCCAATTGCCAACAATGATACAATTGACATAATAACAATCAACTTTGACCCCATTGCAGTTAAATTCTTAACAGAAGCAGAAATAAACCTTCCAACCATTATTGAAACGCCAAATAAGCTCAGCACAATCCCTGTTTTTGCAGATGTATTAACAATGCCGCTGTCTGCATAAAGCTCGTTCATCAGGGACCTTATCCAGGTACCCATTGATATTTCCAATGAAAGGTAACAAAATAATGCAAGGGCTGCAATCAATACGGCAGGCTTGAAAAGCACTTTAAATGCAGTATTAAATTTAAATCCGATCGAAACTTTCGGGAAAGAGGCGGTAAAGGTAAAGATTAAAAAAATAAGTAAAAGTATGCTTATAACAATAAGGGCGCTCTTATAGCTCATGTTCAGGGCGTCAAACATAAAGACAACAAGTAGCGGTGTAAGAATATAACCTAACCCAAAAAAGCCGTTTCCGAAATTGCTGGCCCGGGCAGGGTCCTTACCTTCAAAAAGAACAACAGGAATGAGGGTGTTTCCTACTGTATTCAATGACATTGCTCCTACTCCCATTAAAATACAGGCAATTAATACAATAGTATAACTTGAAGCAAGACCAAGTATCAATAAACTTAAACTGGTTACAACAAATCCGAGAATGGCAACTGGTTTAAAACCCACACTATCTACCAGGGGACCGATAAAAAGCTGTACAATACAACTTGTAAGAAAAAAACTAAAAACAAGAGTGCCAAATTGCCCCGAAGTAATATCTAATGAAGCCATTAACTCCACAGATATGGATCCCAGGATAATGAAACAGATTGCAAGTGTAAAAACAGCCATAAGTGCTGTAATTGCAGCTCTTTTAAAATTCGCATTTTCCATTTTATTAGTTTTAGGTTTTTTAATAAACTAAGGTTAGCATGATAATATATTTACAAAGATTTCTTAGCCCATATTTTCTCCATATCCTCCAATGTCCTGTGTTTTGTTTCAGGAACAAATTTCCATATAAACAAAGCAGCTAATATTCCCATGAATCCGTAAATCCAGTAAGAGAAGCCCTGGTTGAACATGTTTGTCAGGAAAGTACTCTTATCCATCATCGGGAACGTCCAGCTAACCAGGTAATTGGCAATCCACTGAGCAGCTACGGCAATGGCCATGGCACGCCCGCGAATGCGGTTGGGATATATTTCTGATAAAAGAACCCATGTTACAGGCCCCCAGCTCATGGCAAAGCAAGCTACATAGCCCAGCATAAATAGAAGTGATCCAATTCCAATTGTCTGGAAATAGAATGATAACCCCAATGCGAACATAAAGATCGCCATACCAAATGCACCAATTATCATAAGGGGTTTCCTTCCGAATTTATCGACCGTAAATATAGCCAGAATGGTAAATGACAAATTAATTACACCTACAACAACTGTTTGCAAAAGTGCTACATCAGTTGCGGCACCCATATTCCTGAAAATCTCAGGTGCGTAATAAAGCACAACATTAATACCTACAAATTGCTGAAAAACAGATAATAGAATTCCGATAACAATTATTGCAACTCCATACGAAAACAGCTTTCCTTGTTTCTGACCAATTGTTTCATTAATCTCATCCAGTACTCTTCGTGCTATTTGATGACCATTTATTTTTGTCAGCACATCAAGCGCTCCTTCCTGGTTGTTGCGCATAACGAGGTAACGGGGGGTTTCGGGGACAAAAAACAGGAAAAACAAGAACAGGCTGGCAGGGATCACTTCCGATGCAAACATCCATCTCCATCCAATTTCATTCAGCCATGTGTCATCTCCCCTGAGAGAAATGGAATAATTTACAAAATAGACAACCAGCATCCCGAAAATTATCGCAAACTGGTTCCACGACACCAGCTTCCCCCTGATATTAGCCGGGGCGATTTCAGC
>SKND01000213.1 GCA_007120695.1 Bacteroidales bacterium
ATTGGTTACCTGCAGGGAGACTAAGAGGTGTTTCATTAATTTAAATTTTAAATTTATATTTAGTTCGCCTTTAAATCCTCACCTCACGGACTTACACGGCGCAACCCTGGTTTGTTCATGTCTTTTTGTGTCACTCAGTGACATGGGGATTCATTCGTATAAAGTATAGTTAGCAAACTGTTTAATAATATGTTGCAAATCCATAATGCGGATGTTTTGCTTTTCAATCCATGAATTTCACAACTGACCATTTTGGCTAAAAGTTAAATCATATTGCATGTGAAATCGACGAAGTCAATGTCACATCCGATTTATATTGCTAAAAGTGAATCTTAGTGCATGTTAAATTCATGCTATTTTGTCTGACGAAGGCTGATGGGGGCTTCATCTGTATAAAAAAGGCTAATAAATTTAATTAATATAGAAAACCTTTACAATATAACTGGCAAGTTTATTTTGATATTGCTTTAAAGCATCCTCCTCAACCATCTCAATATCCTACCGCAGAATCAGAAGCGAACCCAGACAAATCAAAACCTCCCAATTTATTTCTATTTTAATCCGCTGTCGTGTGTCTGGTGCATATTATGATGTGGACCTGCCCCATCAATATGGACGCTAAGTTAAGAGAATCTGCATTTTAAAAATAGAAAACATGGCAGCAGATTATTGTTTGAAACCGTCGGCGTCGATTGCCTGATAAAGATTCGGACTAATAATTGCACAAAACTGCCTTAATGGTCCCATGTTTGCATTAAAAAATGCATCTCCCTTCCAGGATAACCGAACTTATTTACACCTGAAAGGAGATATTAAGCATACTTTTAAGAGCTAAAAGAAAATTATAAGCACACCAACAGAATATGTATGAGTATGGAAAAGAGTTTGCATGAAAACTTCGGGCACAGGAAGACCATTCCACCCGAAATCAGAGAGGTAACACTCAAGGCACTTTCGTTCTACCCCGCACTTAAAAATGTGAAAATTGATTTTGTGTTTAACGAAAACCTCCGAAAATCGTTAATGCAGGCTCAACCCAGGGTTAGGAGCATGTACGGTTCCCGCAAGCGGAGATCATATCTGATTAAAATACACCGCTTTTTTTCCATGAACGGCAAAAAAGTTCCTGTACATAGATTACCTGAAAATGTTCTGGTAGGGTGGATTGGTCATGAACTGGGACATATCATGGACTACCTGAGAAAAAACAACTGGTCCATGATGCTGTTCGGTATTGGCTATTATACTTCAAAAAGTTTTATCATAACAGCCGAAAGGGCAGCAGATACTTATGCATTGGATCATAAGCTGGGAGACTATATTCTTGCAACCAAAGAATTTATTCTGACTATGGGGGGCATATCCAAAAGTCACATTCGCAGAATAAAAAAGCTGTACCTTTCCCCCGAAGAAATTATGGACATGATGTTGAACCGGGTTTCAGAAAATCCAGGTATGAGTGCCAAAATAACAACATGACCCGTAGGCGATTGACGCAGCCCTGCGAAGTGGTTCCCTCCGCTCAAAACCCTCAGAAAGATAATAACAGAAGGCGCCATGCAGAACATCACTATTTTCAACCAGTAAAGCCACTTTGCCGTTGTGAGCAAGGTTGTTATACTTACGCGTATTTCGAATAAATATGAATTATTAACAACCGGGCATGTAAAAAAAAAAATATTTTTACATGCAAGCTTTTAAAGGCGATACTTAAATATGTATATCATCTATTGTCAGAAAATTAACTTTATAGACAGACTCTTAACAATCTTGAAAAGTTTACGAATGAAAATTATTCCGTTTTTAATATTCATGTTCCTGATTGTTAAATCCTGCGGGCAGTCGGTCGAAACTCCTGACACGGTATACTCCGGCAATCCGCTTTTTGATGGCTGGTATGCCGATCCCGCCTCCCGTATTTACAATGATACTTTCTGGATTTTCCCCACTTACTCCGATTATTTTCACAAGCAGGTCTTTTTCGACTGCTTCTCTTCACCCGATCTGGTAAATTGGACCAGGCATGAACGGATCATTGACACTACCGAAGTCCAGTGGGCCAATAGCGCTATGTGGGCACCCGCATCAGTAAAAAAGGACGACAAATATTATTTTTTCTTCGCGGCCAATGATATTTATGAGGGAGATATTGGCGGAATTGGGGTTGCCGTTTCAGACCAACCGGAAGGCCCCTATAAAGATTTACTCGGAAAGCCCCTTATCGGGGAAATTGTAAATGGTGCCCAGCCGATAGACCAGTACGTTTTTCTGGATACTGACGGAACATATTACATGTACTACGGGGGATGGGGCCGGTGTAACGTAGTCAGGCTGAATGATGATTTTACCGGTCTAATACCTTTCGAAGATGGCACCTATTACCGTGAGGTTACACCGGAAAATTATGTGGAAGGGCCTTTTATGTTCATCAGGGACGGGAAATATTACTTCATGTGGTCGGAAGGGGGATGGACCGGTCCCAACTACCAGGTTGCCTATGCCGTTTCCGATAATCCTTTCGGCCCTTTCGAGAGAAAAGGTGTTATCCTTAAGCAGGATCCGGAAGTTGCCAGGGGGGCAGGACATCATTCTGTCCTGGAGGTTCCGGGTAAAGATGAATACTACATTGTTTATCACCGGAGACCGCTGGAGGAAACACACCGGAATCACCGGGTTGTTTGCATTGAGAGGCTCGAATTTGATTCCGAAGGAAATATATTGCCGGTTGAGTTAACTTTCAAAGGTGTTCCTTCAAGAACACTGACAGACCGCTAAAAATATTGTCTGCGGCTGAAATTTAATCCCCATGCCGACAAAAAACCGATTTGGGTGTCTTTTCAGGCATTTCAATAGACACTATCTAGAGAAATCGCTGCAACGAACAGGCAAAGTAACAAAAGTAACAACGAAGGCAATCGCTTATGCCATGGATTATTCACTTTAAAACGAAATACCCATACAATTACGATGGAAACAGCAACAATCAGTTGAGCAATCACAACGAGATTATTCATTTTATTTTTCTTGTAAATTTTCCTGACCAGGCAGACACTAACATATCAATTTCATTTATAAAACAGTTTATTTAATGCTTTTATGAGAATATAGACGTACCTTTGGTTATACCTGTGAGAGAACAATTTCAGAGCGAGTATCCTGCAACAAACAACGATATTCATGCCTGGAGAAAGCACTCTCGAAAAAACTTATCGCAGGCCTGCTTCCGGTCCAATCCACCGGCTGCCTGCGCGCAAATTCAGAAGGATCCTTTTTCTGATTCCCTTTATCCTGTTTTTAGCTTTCGCGGAAATTATTAATTGGTTATGCCTCCTTTTGGATGAGATCTTTTACCGCTCCTATAAAAAAACAGAAATTGACTCACCTGTCTTTATTATAGGAATGCCGCGGACAGGCTCAACCTACCTGCATAATCTCCTGTGCAATGATATGGAAAGGTTTACTTCCATGAAATTATGGGAAATGCTCTTCTGCCCGTCGGTATTACAGAAAAAAGTGGCCCGTCTGCTCTTCTCTTCGCCATCATTCATGAACTCATTATATCATGCGGGGAATGTGGTTATCATGTTACCATATACCGGTCAAACCTTGAAGAGATACCAGAAATAGACGGATGGGCGCTGAAAAACATCCACAAGGTCCAGCACATATCATTTATAGCCTACCGGGCAATCCCATGCGACAGTAGCCTGCAGTTTTATGCAAACGGCAAAAAAGTTGAAACCTCTGAATTGAGTTTGCTCGAAACCGACAATTATCAGATCACTATTTCAACTGAAGAGATGTATTCAAAGATGAATGAAGTCTATCCTGAATTACGGCCGGCCACATACCTGAACGGCACCTCCGACTATGAATCCAATAAGTTCCTTATCACTGTAAACATCGGTTCCAGGGGAAGAAGGTACGGCATGATGGCACACAAGGGAAAACTTATAAACCCATGCAGGCTTGATGAATACCGTAAATACGGAGATGCCCTGCATATTGTCAAAGCTGATGCATAATATTTTGAATCCCGGAAATGACCAGTTGCAAACATAGCTCTTTAAGTGGATGGATAAACCGTATAAAAAATTGCATTTAAAACCCGGACTGTGCAGTGGTCCGGAGTATATGATGAATAGTAAAAAATTCGCTAAAATCGGTCTATCCACCCCCGGAGGAGGTGGCTTTAAGCCCGGTTTTTGCTGCGCACCTCGATTTTTGTTAGTGCACATTGCTTTAACTAAGGACGCGGGTTTTTAAGATTAACTCAATCATTAAAAGGTTGCAATGAAAGCCCTGTCGGTTACAAAAGCAGATAGCAGGAAAAAGATCAGGGATTTTATTTTCCTCCCTTCCCTGCTGCATAAGCACCATCTGAATTGGATACCTCCAATATATGCCGACGAATGGAGGTATCTCAATGAACTACCCCGGGGCAGAGCCCCGAAGTATCAAATGGAATTTATTATTTCCGACCCAGAGGGTCGGGGTATTAAACCAATTTGATAAATGAGTTCGATCGAAGGTCAACAAACCATGGGGTTTCCATCGAAAAGTTAGTCAGAATAAAATGATGATAATGAATGGTCGAATGGAGTTTCAGCCTGGAAATAACTTGTCATTTAGCAGGAGCGACAGGGAGAGGTTGTTGAACCAGCGCTCCCGTGTGATCTGGCTAAGCGGATTAAGCGGCTCCGGCAAAACCACTATCGCCTGCAATATTGAGCTGGAGCTTAATAAACAGGGATATATTTCCTGTTTACTTGATTATGTACTCCCGGCAATAAGACCCAAACAGCAGTGAATCAAAATAATGAGAAAGGAAAATACCGATAGTTAAAAAGACCGGCATAGTCCGAATTCTCCAAAATTTTAAGAATTGCAGAATTATTTCTCAGAGCATATAAAATTTAAGCATAAAAACCATTTCACTTTCGGGGAAATGTAAAGGGGATAATACGCGAATACGTTCGAGAGAAAAGAAGCGTGGCGAGGGCTTTGTCTTTCCGGCATAATGCGTGACACGCGTCACGGTCGGCTTCAGTGATCTGTTATACACACAAGGCAGTGTAGTGAGCAGCACTTCACTGTCTTGTTGCCAGGGAAATAGAACCAGCTTCCTTGATTTGAAAAAGCCTTTAATACGGTTGAGATTTCTAATACAGTTCTGAAGTGTAAACCTCAGCACTCCATTTTATGACCATTTCAGGCCTGTTTTCCGGATTATTGACTTGAGTATTGCCAACTCGTGCTTCCATTGCTTGTTGTAATCTGTCATATAGTATCAGGACTTTATCATAGTGCTGTTCCAGACACTTCCTAAACTCATCTTGATCAGTAAAGAATGATACATTCAATATCTTTACATTCTCAGAATTTTTTCCATTGCCTTACCCTTAGACAATTCGTCGACCAGCTTATCGAGATAACGAATCTGTTGCATCAGCTTGTCTTCGATGTTCTCAACCCTGATGCCGCAAACTACACCCGTAATTTTTGAAACATTGGGATTGATTTGCGGTGCTTTTGTAAAAAAGTTTTCAAAATCGGTTTTATTGTCAAGGATATTCTGTAAATCCCTTCCATTGTATCCTGTCAGCCAAAAAATTATCTCATCTACTTCAGCTTTGGTTCGTCCTTTTTTCTCGGCTTTGGCTATATAGTGCGGATACACACTTGCAAAGGACATTTTATAAACCCTTGTGTTATCAGTTTTCATTTTTGGAACTTTTTATTTAAGGTTTGAATTTCCATATTTTTTCAGAAAGCAGGTAAATGATATTGCTCCCTTAAAGAGGACGGTAAGTTAAGCAAAAAACTAATCTTCTATAAACCCGCCAGGACCTGTTAATACGCACATGCAGCGGCAGGTTGGCGGGACCACCCCGCTGGCCGGATAGTCAAAGTCAAAACCAGCCTTGACTGCAGGTGGCGGGTTCTCCTTGCGCCAGATCGCCAACCCGCGCCCGTATCCGGTGAGATAATTTCCTCCTTACGGCAGCGGATTGAAGTAATTCGATAAATGGGGCATGGTTATCAACAGCCTCTATCGAGCCTGTCGTTAATTCTGTGAGATAAAAGGTCTGAGCTCCGGCACCACATCCCAGGTCAAGAATAGCCGGGGATTCTCGCAGCTCACTGCAAAGATCAAGTGCTTTGGCAGCGCAGGTCCGGTTTCCCAACCACCCGAGGCATGTAACTTCCAAAAGCCATACTGGCCTCCGCTGAGCGATCCTGAATATTTCCGGCAGGCATTTCCTGTATTACCCCGGCATCCAATACATTTACTATCCTGGCCAGACGGGTATAAACGGCAGGGGAGTACCGGGCTGAAACTATGACCTCATCGAGTTTAAGAGTATCTGTTGCACTGCCCTGCAGGGGGAACACTGCCATGAGAATAATAAAAACTACAAAGGGCCTCATACAGATAAACTATGGTAATTAAATTAATTTACGAAATGTTAAATATCGGTAACACCGGAATCATGGTTTTCAATCGATGAATGTCACATCAGATTCATATTGCAAAAAAGTGGACAATAACGCATGTGAGATCGACGAATTCAATCAGTCATGCTTTATTGACCTTTGGTCTATTTTACAACTACTGGTTCATTGGGTTTAAGCTTCATTTTTACAGAGAAAATATTGATCCCTCAATCAAGTATAAGCTTATTTGTAATAATTTCCGAATTTGGCAAAGGAAATATATAGGTGTTGTCTGTTGGGTTTACCTGCTGGGCATGATGGTTATTGCTGCTTTTTGCAGGTATCGGAAGAAGGTCGCGAAGCAGGTCATTTGACCTGAAACCCTCTCCCAGCAGTTCGATTCTGCGCTCCTTCCTGATTGTACTGAGAAGGTTTTCGCCTGACACCAATTCTTCACCGGTGAAAATATAATCCGGATCAGACCGGGAATGCACGGCAATGAGCAGCTCGACAGCAAGTTCGGTGTTGTAAGTACGTGCCGCTGCCTCGGCATAGTTAAGCAGAACCTCGGAATACCTTATTACCGGCACATAATCATTATAAGGGAATGGTTGTGCAAATTTTGTCAGAAAATGATATCCATTACTTTCATTAAAGCGCAACAAGTTCCTTCGTGCATCGTTTGCTCCAAATTGCTGATCTGCCAAAATTCCGGCAGGATTAAGACTGAAATCAGCAACCACATTATAAAAGGCACCAAGAGGCGTTCCCGGAGGATCCTGAGAGGTCATGGGCAGTGAAAAGATTGATTCGGTTGAAGTATAATTAGATCTGAATATTTCAGTTATGTTATCCTGAAGTTCATGCCTGACTCCGGCTTCAGCCGAAAAGGGAGCTACCGTCTGCGCAACGATCTTTACGGCCTCCTCAATTACGCTGTTAAAATCTCCTTTATTAAGATATACTCTTGTTTTCAGCGCAATGGCCGTATTCTTATGAGCCCGGGTAGTATTTAGTTCGCCGGAATTATATTCATGAGGCAGCTCTGCTTCAGCATAATCAAGATCATCCAGTATCAGGGCATACACCTGGGCCACCGTGCTTCTGGCCATGTCGTTGTTTGCCCCTGATGTCTCCGGGTTGAGCCTTAGCGGGATAGCCTTTGAGGCCCCGTTGTCTTCAATAAAAGGACGGCCGTACAACGTAACAAGGCTGAAATATGACAACGCCCTTATAAACCTTGCCTCTGCAATGTACTGCCTTTTCCGTTCCTCACTGATGACTCCTTCTCTTTTTTCCAGCCCGTCGATCAAAACATTAGCGGAATTAATCGTTGTATATGCGGCACCCCAAATGTTAGCAACATCAATCGATGAAGCCGAATAATTGTTTGACCAGCCATCGAATCCGCGATAAGCGTTATTGGTGAGGTTGATAAATTCCTCCCCCCTTATGTCCAGATTCAGCTGCAACCTGCTCCCGTAAAAGTCGCCGTGCTTTAAATTTTTATATGTGCCGTTTACCAGTCCTTCAATTCTTTCTTGTGTGTTAAATATATCGGAAGAAGATAGCTCGGAAATTGATTTTGTATCCAGGAGTTCTTCTGCATAATTACAAGCTGTAAGCAGAAGTAGAAATATCACTGCAATG
>SKND01000398.1 GCA_007120695.1 Bacteroidales bacterium
TATCACTATGCAGTTTACCGGAAGCAGGCATGCTTGTAACCAGGGAATAAAATAAAAAGGCCTTAAAATCCCGGAAAGAATAAAGGCCTCTTTTTTTGTATCAACGTAAATTAATATCTGTAAGCTAATTCCTGACTCTTAAACATCAATATTGGCATACTTAGCATGCCTTTCAATGAATTCCCTTCTGGGCGGGACCTCATCACCCATAAGCATGGCAAATATCCGGTCCGCCTCTGCAGCATTCTCTATAGTTACCTGCCTCAACTTCCTTGTATCAGGGTTCATTGTGGTTTCCCACAGCTGCTCGGCATTCATCTCACCAAGGCCCTTGTATCTCTGCTGGTGAATCCCGCTTTCAGAGCCCTGTCCAAATTCCATTATAGCCTTTTTACGCTCTTCCTCTGTCCAGCAATATCTTTCATTTTTTCCTTTCTTTATGAGATAGAGCGGAGGAGTTGCAATATAGAGGTGTCCGTTTTTGATAAGTTCAAGCATGTGCCTGAAAAAGAAGGTCATAATAAGTGTCGAGATATGACTTCCGTCGACATCTGCATCCGTCATTATCACCACTTTGAAATATCTTAATTTTTCAAGATTCAGCTCCTTGGAGTCCTCAGCTGTACCGATACTGACACCGAGGGCGGTAAAAATATTCTTTATTTCCTCATTATCAAAGATTTTATGAGGCATCGCTTTTTCAACATTTAATATCTTCCCCCGTAAGGGAAGAATTGCCTGAAAAGCCCGGTCCCTGCCCTGTTTCGCCGTGCCACCGGCAGAATCTCCCTCAACCAGAAATATTTCACAAATTGCCGGATCACGTTCCGAACAGTCAGCAAGCTTTCCCGGTAATCCGGAACCTGACAGAACATTCTTCCGCTGGACCAGCTCCCTTGCCTTTCTTGCCGCATGTCTGGCTGTTGCTGCAAGGACAACTTTCTGCACGATGCTCCTGGCATCCTTCGGGTTTTCTTCAAGATAGTTAGACAGCACAGAACTAACAGCCTGGTCAACGGCACCCATCACCTCCGAATTGCCCAGCTTTGTTTTTGTCTGTCCCTCAAACTGGGGCTCCTGGACCTTTATGGATACTATTGCAGTGAGGCCCTCCCTGAAATCATCGCCGCTGATATCAAACTTAAGTTTGCTAAGCATTCCAGATTTTTCGGCATAAGCCTTGAGTGTCCGCGTGAGGCCCCGCCTGAACCCGGCCAGATGAGTACCCCCTTCAATAGTATTAATATTATTCACGTAGGAATGAACATTCTCTGAAAACGATGTATTGTATTGCAGGGCTATCTCGACGGGTGTCTCATTCTTTTCTGTATCAATATAAATTATATCGTCTATAATGCTTTCCCTGGTGACATCCAAAAACTTAACAAACTCTTTCAGTCCCTCTTCTGAATAAAAAGATTCCTGACGGTAGGATTCATCTCCGTTATTGTTGTTGCCATTCTCTTCAACATCCCTCTTATCGACAATACTCAGCCTGATTCCTTTATTGAGAAAAGCCAGTTCGCGAAGCCTGGTAGAAAGAATGTCATAATGAAACTCGGTGTCAATAAAAATATCATTGTCGGGGTAGAAAGTAATAATCGTCCCTGTTTTTTCAGTTGTTCCAATCTCCCTGATATCCGACAGTGGCTTGCCTGATGAATATTCCTGGTTGTAGATCTTTCCTTCCCTGTGAACTTCGGCAATCAGTTTAGATGACAAAGCATTCACACAGGATACACCTACTCCATGCAAACCACCTGATACTTTGTATGATTCCTTGTCAAATTTTCCTCCGGCATGAAGTACCGTCATCACCACCTCAAGAGCAGATTTTTGTTCCGCTTCATGAAAATCTACAGGTATACCGCGGCCGTCATCGATGACTGTAACTGAACCGTCCTCATTAATTATCAGATCAATATTATTACAATAACCGACCATCGCCTCATCAATTGAATTATCAATCACCTCGTAAACAAGATGATGCAACCCCTTGACACCAACATCGCCGATATACATCGCCGGACGTTTTCTTACTGCCTCCAGCCCTTCAAGAACCTGGATGCTTGTAGCCAGATATTCATTCTTCTTTAACTCTTCAGGATTTAATACCATAAATTTTTATTATTATCTTATAATACATACATAATCAATTAATTTAAAAAATCTCAGCAGGACTTTTTAAAATTTAACAAATATAACAAATATCAGGCATAAAGAGACATAAAATATCTCATGCAGGACCCGTTTTTTCAACAAAAAACAAACACTACAACACCTTGATAATGTTAGTTATAAAGAATAGGTAAATCCGGCCTTGATTGACAGGCCGTGGACCGGGTAGTTATTCCATTTGTAATACCTGTTATTAGTGATATTATTCAGGCTGATGAAGCCGGAAAGTATCCTGTTGTACCTGTATTCAAGGCCCAGATTTATATCGGTCAGGCCCTCGAGCTTAAGAGCTTCCTGACCGGCTCCCCATGATTTTGCATAACGCTCGCCAATATAGAAAATATCGGCGTTGAGAAGTATCTTGTCCCGCAGGTTATAATTTGCAGATATCCTGATATCGAGCTCTGGCTTGTGCCATGGGTGTTCCAGTACCTTCATGTTATAACTGTAATAATTCACCCTTGCAAGCAGGTTTAGCCGGCCAGATACATCTGCACCGATCTCACCGGTATAATTCAGCCTCTCAACATCATCGTATATTACGTCAAACTGGTTACCAATCAAACCGGTGCTGTCATTAACAAAAAAATGCATATCATCATAAACCTCATATGAAACACGGAAATTGAATGCAACATTTCGGGTAAAATTACCCTTGATACCTGCATGCAGATCCATTGAAGTATTGGAATTTTTAACGAACAGACCGGGTACGATAAATTGGTTCTCAAAGGCAACAGATTTATAATTGTTCACGTTAAGCCTTCCGTCTATCCCCACATATGGCACCACGTAATTGCGAATTATGCTGAACTGGAGACTTGCACGAGGGTGAAAGTACAATTTCGAATTATCCCCGAGTTGATCATAATATGCATGAAATCCGGCAAAAACCTCCCACTCATCATCTGCTTTATTGAACCAGGGACTAAGCTTAAGAACAAGGTTGGAGGTATCAGTGAAGAAAGTATTATCAAAATAGTCAATTTCAAAGTCTGCACCTATAACCTGGCTTGTTAAAAACTTATCAAATGATGATCTGAAGAACAGCCCATGTTCCTGTACATCCAGCCTGTTTTGGAAATAATTGTATTGAAGTGAAATATCATAATTGAGAAAGCTGGAATCGGTGTGGGTTGATTTTATTCCTAATTTTGCATTGGCAAGCATGAACTGCTGTTTAATATCATCCTTCTCCAATATTGTGTCAGAACTGGTATCGTAACCGTAATAATGAAATCCGTTTGAAAGAAGCCCGGCTTCGGATGAAATCACACTCCCTTGTCCCATTCTTTTACCGTAAAAAAGCATTTCGTTGTCCGAAAACTGGGAAAATGCTTTCTCATTATTGTCAAGCCGTATTTTACCCTGGGATGAATGGTGTTTCAGATAAAGTCCCCCGCTGTAATTATTGTGCCGCAGATTATTGATGCTCAACTCACCGTATGGTGTAACATAACTCCCAAGTCCCAGCCGGATATAACTCCCGTAAAGCTTGGAAACAGTTTCGGCCGACATGCGTGCAGCCGTAATAGGCTCTACATCAAAATCTGAAGCAAGCGGAGTAGGAAGGATTGAGTAGCTGAAATCGGGTGATATACTTATCGTGTCAGTCAGCGAAGGCAATATATTGATTTTTGATGCATCAACCACCGAAGGCTCAAATGTCCTTACGACATATACATCCCTGTCTATACCTTCCTCCTGGGCATACAGGCTTATTGAAATAAAACTGACCGCAGCTGCTAGTGTAAAATTAATTATGATCTTATTCGCCATTTTTATTAAGTATTCCTTCATCGTGCCGGTAATTGAATTTTTCCACTTTATTGATTCCTTATTCTTATTTCGATGGGGTCATCTTCAGGATCCTGCTCCACCTCTTCGCCTTTTTCAATGTCCCTGAGACGTCTTCTGGCTTCATCCAGTATACCGTCACCGGATATTTCGTAATTATCGACAATGCTCTGTAATGTGTGCCTTGCCTGAAAATTATCACCAAGCTCCATATAAATATCTGCCAACAATATAAATGATCGTGCCATCCAGTACTGGTGGGGGGTATTCATTGCAACCAGTTCATAAACTTCCTGCTCAGCTTGTTCATTGCGCTTCTGAATAAAGTATATCTCCGCAATCCGGAACTTGGATTCAGCCCCCTCTCTGCTTGTCACTTCCTGTGCGACTGTCCTGAATTCATCAAGTGCTCTGTCATATTGTCCCAATGCTTTATAAGCCTTACCCATGGAAAAGTGTGCTTCCCTCTTTACCTCTTCGGGCAGATTTTCTGTCGATAATACCCGTGTGGCGGAATTGATAGCATTCTGATGGTTGTCAAGAATGCTGTTACATCTCATCTGCCCCTTTCTGGCAATCAGAAGACTGGAACTGAGTTCGGCAATTCTTTCAAGTTCATTATAATTTTCAAGTGCTTCTTTGTAGCTCCCCATATTGAAATAAATTGAAGATGCTCCCAGCAATGCCTGTTCAGTGAATGTATTCCGGAACATTCCTGTAACAAAATTGTAAGATTCAAGAGCTTCCTCGTATTCTTCCAGCCGGTGATGTGAGTCAGCCTTGTAAAAATGAGCATTAAGAATAAAACTTCCGCTTCTGAACTGTTGAATATACCTTTCAAAATTATTAACAGCCTGTCTGTAATTACCTGACATATACACATTTTCTGCTGCCATATAGGTAAGAGAATCCTGTTCGGAAATTGTTACACTGGCATAATCCCCCAGGGTCCTGGTATAGGCAACATACGAATCAATATCATTCATATCCAGGTAAATATTCCGGAGTCCGGCCAGCGCAGATCTGGCCTCGGGAGTTCCGGGATAACCCTCTGCAACTTTCTTGTAGTAACCTATTGCATCCTGGTTCCGGCTCCTGTTATAGTCGATAAGTCCAAGTTGCAGTAATGCTGAACTTACATGGCTGCTGGTAGGATGCTCATCAACAACTTTCCTGTAATAAGGTATTGCTCTATCCGGAGAGTCTGCAGTCATGTATGCATTACCGGTTTCATACAACGCATCTATGGTATGGGATGATCCGGGATGCTCGTCAAGCAGCCGCGCGAGCGTTGCGATCTTGTCGTTCATACGGTTCATCAGGCCCATTGCAACGGCTTTCTGAAACAGGGCGTAATCCCTGTTTGCCATGCCATTAAGAATGGACCTGTCATAATATTCAACGGCTGAATCGTAACGATTCATAATGAAATATGAATCACCAACGCGGTTCATTGCATCTCCCGCCATTCTGTTTTTTGAATCTCTAGTAAGGTTAAGGTACCTCCTGAACCAGGAGATGGCATTCTGGTAGTCTCTGTTTTTAAAATGTGCATAGCCCATATTATAATGAGCAATCTGGTACTCATCAAGCTCAAAGGCTCCGGGTGACAAAAGGAACCGGTTGTAGTTGCGAATAGCATCATCAAACCTGTTAAGACGGAACTGTGCCTCACCCTTCCAGTAATAAGTCTGTGCGGCTATAGACTGGTTGAACTGGGCATTCTCAAGTGAAAGATCAAAAATCTTTATCGCATCATCAAAGCGCAGGTTACTGTATAGCTCAAGTCCGCGAAAATAAGCCACCCTTTGGTGAGCCCGCCTGATCTCATTGGTCCTCACGCTTATTTTTTCTATCGAGACAAGTGCTTCCCTGTAATTCCTGGTATTCATATATGCCATTACCAGGTAATTATATGCTTCATCAATTCTCCTGGATTCGGGAAACAGTTCTATAAACCTGTTGAGACCGTTAATCGCTTCGTTAAAGGGAGAGTAAGCTATCTCAAATGTCAGTAACGAATAGTTGAACAGTGCGTCTTCCTGAATTGTCCTGTCATGACCCAGCCTTGATGCGGAAGAAAATGCCATTCTTGCCTTCTGTTTGTCTCCTATCCTAATATAACAATCGGCAAGATGATAACTTGTATTCTGGCTCAGCAAATCATCCCGTCCTCCCACTCTTTCAAACATAGCAGCCGCTTCTTCATATCTGTCAAGCTGGTAATAGCAGTAACCCAACTGGTATCTGTCTTCACGCGAAATGTTTCCGGAACTATCCAAATACATCTCAAGGTAGTGTAAAGCATCCTTATACTGCCTCCTGCGATAATATGACTCTCCTATAAGTCTTGCTATTTCCGGCACCCTTCTGGATACCGCGACCTCAAGAAGCTCAGGACCATTGGCAATAACATCGTCATATCTTCTTTGCAGGTAGTAGATCTGAACTATGTAATATGGAACAAGTCCTGAAAAAGATTCATCATCCTGCAGGCTCAGAAATCCCTGGAGAGCCGTTTCAAGATTATCATCGGTATAAGCTATATGCGAGTAATAATATGTTGCAGGCGATGAGTAAGTTGACTCCCAGTCCTTTATAACAAAGAATGCTCTTGAAGCACTTGCATATTCATTTCTCATGAACAAGCTGTAGCCAAGCATGAAAAAATACTCATCCCTTAGCTCCTGGTCGAGATATTCGTGTCTGGTGGCCTCCAGCCATTCGGTTGAGCGACGGTAATTCCTGTTCCTGTAATAAAGTCGTCCAAGATGAAAATGAGCATCATTCATATGAATACTTTCAGGGTTACTGTCGATAAAACTCATCATCAGATACTCTGCATCATCATTGAACAGCTCAACAGCACAAAGAGCGGCATAGTATTCAGCCTTTGTATTCAGCAGGATATTCTTGCCGTTGTATTGATCTATGGCTCTCTCAAAGTGTTTCTGCGCGGCACCATATTTCTCCTTGCTGAACAGATCCATTGCACGTGTAAAATGAATATCTTCATTGTCGTATATTAATGATTTCTGTGCTGTCGCCGACTGGTACGTGAGGAGGAGAAAAAATGCTGCCAAAAGGTGTGATACGGCAATCCTGGTCATCAGTATAAAATATTGTTATAATTATTACGAAAAACTCATAAACAAATGCGAAAATCAGGTCTTCCTGTTAAGCTGCAAGCTGTTATATTTCAGGAATTACAGAACAGTGAATTGAAAGCATAATCAAATTAAGACCGGAATATGTTTCCACGCTCCAAAAATACAATATTAAATGGTTTGCGCCCCCTTTTCAGAGGTGATTTTAATTAACTATAACTGATATTTTAATCGTTTATTCTACTGATCCTAACAAAAAATTTGACTATTTTAGCGCCCGGCTGATATACTAACGAAAACATATCAGCCATGTACCGAATAAACCGGATCCACATATGTCACTGGATATCATAATAGATCTCAGCAATGTAAATATATTTCAGGGAGATAACCTTATTCTTTCGGATGTCTCCTTCACCGTTTCAAGGGGAGAATTTGTCTATATAATCGGAAAAGTAGGGAGCGGGAAAACAAGCATAATAAAAACCATCAATGCACAACTCCCCCTGAAATCGGGAGAGGCCCTTGTTGCAGGATACAGTCTCGGTATAATCAGAAAAAAACAGGTCCCTTTTCTCAGAAGAAAACTCGGTATAGTTTTCCAGGACTTCCAGTTATTGAGCGACAGGAATATTTATGATAATCTTGCATTTGTACTCAGGGCAACCGGCTGGAAAAACAAAAATGAGATAAACGACCGGATCGCAGAGGTCCTCGAGCGGGTGGGACTCGGGTACAAAGGTTATAAAATGCCTCATCAGATTTCAGGTGGTGAGCAGCAAAGGGTGGTAATTGCAAGGGCACTTCTCAATAATCCGGAAATAATCCTTGCCGATGAGCCCACCGGAAACCTCGACCCTGAAACTTCAGAAGAGATTTTGAAACTTTTGCTGGAGATCAGTAACAGCGGAAGGGCTGTTGTTATGGCAACGCATAATTACCCCCTGTTAAAAAAATACCCTGCAAGGACTCTAAAGTGCGAAAAGGGAAAAACCGTTGAAGTTGATCACACTGCAGAAATTGATTTCACGACTCTTATGGGATGACAGTGATTTCATGTAATCGCGTAACTTAGTGTTTAAAAAATCTGGCAGGATACCACAACCTGTTAATTTTCAGTCTTGGATATTGTACCGGTTCAGCCCCGAATCCTTCATAAAAGCGGGCTATCCCCGGATTCACCGAACCATTGAAATCGAGCAGCAATCCGGTTCCGGAATATTTCCGGATAAGGCTGTCTATCAGACGAAACATGGCTCCGTGCAATCGCCCCTCCTTAGTGTTGGCTGAGAAATAGAAAACAATTCTATCGTAGTCCTTCAGAAAACAGGCGGAGGCAATAATTTTTCCATCAGACCTGCAGGCATGCCTTACTTCTATAAAACCACCAGCGATCCCCAGATCGAGCAACCGTTTGAGCCTCAAGTAATTTACACTTCGGATATCCGGATATTTCCTCCCCTGGTATCCCGTAAAAAGATTCACAACCTCCGAGGAGCAGGATGAAGGCATTACGAATGTTCCCAGTCTCTGCGACTTGATTATATTTCTTCTGGTGTTACTTGAATATCTCATTGCCAGTTTTTCATATGTCAAATCAAGTCTCATCAGGTAATTATCCATCATGGCACAATTTTGAGTGCCGGCGTAACCGTTATTCGTTTCATTTAATGCAATATCCGCATAACGGAAAAACCCGGAGAATAAATTAATAAAATCAGGTAGTCTGCCGGCAAAAATATCTTCCTTGCAAAACAGGCCGAGCTGCTGAACAAAAATAGGCTGAAACATATATCTGATGCCGAATTTCCGGCTCCATGTAAGAGGCATAAATGCATCACCATTCCCGATTACCAGTGCGTCCCAGCAGGGAGAGAATATATCGAGAAACGAAGAACTGGCATAAATTCGCCGGTTCCTTGCACTTCTTACCCACTTATCCCATTCATTTCTGTCGATCAGGTCATTTGTAAGATACTTGATGTCAGTCATTGAGTTGCGGCATTAATAACCTCATTGTAAACATTTCTCCAGTTCTTCCATCTTCCGGACTCAGAAAAAGATTCATTATGCCAGAGAGTTATCAGAGTTCCCCTGGCATTTTGAACCTTAGTTATAATCTTCATCGATTCCTCTGCCGCTTCTGCAGCGGACAGCTTCATATAATCGCACAGGGTCCCGTCCATTAACTGGAAAGGGAACAGGCGCAGTGATGAAATCCTTTCCTCTCCAATGTCATAGAAAAGGAAGGGTGTACAGGTTCCTGCCCTGAATCCTGGTAATTCAGCCCAGCCTATAGTATAATCTTCAATAATACCGATTCTCTCAAGCATCCTGCCGGTCTCCGGAAACTCAAACCGGAGAAAGTGGCTGCGGCTCCTGGCCGGAGCATCACCTGTAATATCTTTTAAGATACCGGCCTCCTTTCTCAACAGTTTAACATTACCGAAAGATCTGTATGATGGATGAATCCCCCACCGGTATTTTCCGGAAAGATCCTTTATAAGCCGCCGGTAGTCGGGATTTTCGCATGAAATACATTTGTCATATTTACCATAAGTGCCTGCCGGGAAAAAAAACAGCGGTGAAGCATCATAGTGTCTGTGTAGCTCTTCCATAAATCCGAATGTATCGAAAGGATCAGGTTCTTCTCCGAAAATCACATTGCAGCGTGACCGGATCTTTTGAATATCTCCCTTTAATATTGACCTTGCCAGTCCTCCGGCAGTGCGCCACACTCCCCTGTTACGGTAAGCCCAGGGTATATCGGCATCAATTGTCGGGATAAATGTGAATTCCCTTTCGGGGAAGTAGACGGCAGGAAACATTCTTTTCAGGGCAACCTGAAGCTTCTCCGCCCACAAATCAACCAGCGGCTCCTCTTCCAGTGAATACCGGCAGGCCAGGCTCTCATTGTAGGGAAAGCGGCCGTGAATATCTTTTCTGTACTGCATATACTCTTCATACCTGCTGAGCATGAAGAAAGAGGACGAAAATATATCGAATCCGAAATCATCAGATACGGATGGATAGAAAACCGTCAAACCTTCAAGATAATCCGGTACAGGTTTTTCTTTCCTTATTCCGGTTTCGGTGAGCAATCCTTCAGCATAAATATTTAATGCTTTCTTTACTGTGGTATCTGAATAATTTATCAGCGGAAGTTCAGAAGAGCATGCCTCATCAAAATTGTTAGTAAACTGAAGCCTTGCACCCAGAATTTCAGATATCAGATGGGATGCTATATACCTGATTCTGGAAGTAATGGAAGGTGTATAAAAAAGCACGGTTTCGCTACGCATATGCAAATGTACATTTTGTTTTAAAAATCTTTGCACTATTTTTGAACACAAAAATGACAACCGGGCATTTCAGGACATATCATCACAAAGAGCGTTTTAACCTTGAATCGGGGGAGTCCCTTCCTGATCTCAGGATCGGTTATCACACATACGGGAAGTTCACTCCCGGAAAAAACAACGTGATATGGGTCTGTCATGCATTTACGGCGAATTCGGATGTATTTGACTGGTGGAAGGGACTGTTTGGCAGCAACTGTTTTTATAATCCGGAAGAATACTTTATAGTTTGCGCCAACAAAATAGGATCATGTTACGGCTCCACCGGCCCCCTCTCCGTTAATCCGGATACCGGTGATGCCTGGTATCACACCTTCCCTGAGATTACAATACGTGACCTGGTAAACGCTCATGAGATCCTCAGGAAACACCTGGGTATTGAAAAGATCCATACGGTAATTGGTGGCTCAACAGGAGGACACCAGTCACTGGAATGGTCAATAATGAACCCGGATATTCATGATCACCTTATATGTATCGCCAATCATGCAAAAGCCTCACCATGGAGCATCGCAATAAGCCAGTCCCAGAGACTTGCAATCGAGGCAGACCAAAGCTGGAAGGAGAGTGTCCCCGAAGCAGGTAAAAGGGGTCTTGCTGCAGCCAGATCAATAGCGTTGCTGAGTTACCGGAATTACAGAACCTACCTGGAAACACAGTCGGAAACCACCGATGAAAAGATAGCAGACTTCAGGGCAATGAGTTATCAGACCTACCAGGGTGAAAAGCTGGTAAAGCGTTTCAATGCTTTCTCCTATATGAGACTGCTCAATGCTCTTGATTCTCATAATATCGGCCGGAACAGAGAGGGGATAGAAAAAGTTCTGGCTTCCATAAGGTCTAAAACCCTTGTCATAGGCATTGCAAGCGACCTGCTTTTCCCGGTACAGGAACAACTTTACCTGACAGAATTTATTCCCGGGGCAACCTATTCCGGTATCGAATCGCTATACGGACATGACGGATTTCTGATCGAGACCGAAAAGATAGCCTCGGCAATTGAAAGATTCTATAGCCGTTAATTATTCAATATAATTTTTATGGGTACTGATATCAAAATGGTCATTACAGACCTTGATGGCACTCTTTTCGACGATAATGGGAGGATCAGCAGCAAAAATACCGACACCCTCAGGTGGCTGGGCGACAAAGGAATACAAAGGGTATTTGCTACGGGCAGAAACCTGTTCAGTGCCAGGAAGGTATTGCCGCCTGATGTCCCGGTTGATTATCTTATATTCTCGACCGGTGCAGGGGTGATCGACTGGCGAACAGGAGAATTGCTGTATGCTGCACACCTCATGGAAAAAGAGGTGGAACTGGCAATTGGTACACTGGTAGATGCAGGAATCAGTTTTATGTTACATGACCTTGTTCCCGAGAACCACGTTTTTCTCTATTTCGACGCAGACTGCGGCAGTAGTGACTTCCTCAGAAGGATAGAACTTTACAGGGACTTTGCCTTGCCTCTTAACATTGATGAGCTAAATTTCAGAAATGCAAGCCAGCTTCTCGCAATCGTGCCAGAAAATCACGAGCTCCTTGAAGAAATGAGAGTAAAGCTGAGTTCCCTCAGGGTGGTAAGGACTACTTCCCCTTTAGACGGAGAGAGCATGTGGATCGAGATCTTTCCTGAAGGTGTTTCAAAAGGTCATACGGCTGCCTGGCTTTGCAATAAACTTTCGGTAGACAGGTTATGTACACTTGGTACCGGTAATGACTATAATGATCTTGACCTGCTAAACTTTGTCAACTATCCGTTTGCCATGGAAAATGCACCCGAGCAGATAAAAAGATTGTACAAAACCTGCAAATCCAATAATAATGATGGCTTTTCAGATGCAGTATTTACAATAATCAACAGATAACCTGTGCTTCTGACCAGGGTCCCGGCTACAATTTATCCTTCCGTAATCACGTTTTACAAGTCTGACAAATGGGTCAGTCGAGTCGTTTTTGGAAAAGTCAAAGTAATTAGTGAACTTTGCAGAACCTTTTCTATTTTAGAAAATGATTTAAGTAATTAAAAATTAGTACTCTATGCCCTGGATGTGGAATGCCGTCATACTTTTATTAGCCTATCTGCTTGGTTCAATTCCCAATGCAGTCTGGATAGGCAGGTTATTTTTCAGTACGGATGTACGTAACCATGGTAGTAAAAACGCAGGCAGCACAAACACTATTCGCGTACTTGGATACAAAGCAGGTATCCCTGTACTGTTGCTGGATATCCTTAAAGGCTTCCTTGCAGTAAAAATGATATACCTGACCTTTTATTATATACCTGCTACGGGAGAGTATATAAATTTTCAGCTCCTGCTGGGGCTTGCAGTGATTATTGGTCATATATTCCCTGTTTTTGCAAATTTCAGGGGAGGCAAAGGCGTTGCTACCCTGATAGGTGTGATCCTGGCCATTGACCCTGTATCCATGCTGATATGCATTGGCGTGTTCATGATCACTCTTATAGTTACCAAATATGTATCTCTAAGTTCAATGATAGCAGGCCTGTCTTTCCCGGTTCTGGTAATTGTGGTTTTCAATACAACCACTTCATCCCTGATCATTTTCTCCCTTATAGTGTTCGTACTTCTTCTTTTTACACATCAGAAAAATATCGAACGACTACTAAACAATGAGGAGTCAAAGGCAAACTTCCTTTTCAGGAAAAGAGACGTGTCAAATTGATCCGGCAAGACACCGGTTCAGGTAAATTCGCTCACATAAGGATCGTGAATAAATTCCCTCTCAAGGTATTCGGATACCTCCCTTATATTGAGGTTTGGTATAAGCTGTCCCCCGTCAGCCAGTGATATTCCACCCGTTTCTTCAGATATAACAACAACCGCAGCATCGGTCTGCTCAGACATTCCCAGTGCAGCTCTGTGTCTCATGCCAAACTGCGGAGGAATATTTATATTCTCTGAAACGGGCAACACGCATCTTGCTGCGTTTATCTTGTCTCCCACAATAATAACTGCTCCATCATGAAGAGGACTTTCCCTGCAAAATATACTCTCAAGCAGGCGGCTGGAGGTAACTGCATCAAGGGTATCACCTGTCTGGGAGTAGGTTTCAAGTTCTGACTGACGGGCAATTACTATCAGGGCCCCTGTTTTCCTCTCGGAGAGTTTCTTTATCGATTTGATCAGGGAGCTTACCCTGATTTTTGGCCTGCTTCCGCTTACTGAGCTGAACAGTTTTTCGATAGAGAAGGTGCGGTTCGATATATATCTTGTCCCTATCAGGATAAGAAATCTCCTTATCTCCTGTTGAAATACTATGATCAATGCGATAACACCAACTCCAATAAATTGTCCGAGAATAGAGCCGAGTAACTGCATATTCAGAGCCCTGACGAGGAGCCAGACCAGGTAGACAGCAAATATCCCGATAAATATATTAATGGCAATTGTGCCTTTTATAAGCCTGTATACCTGATAAAACAGGAGCGCAGTCAAAATGATGTCGAAAACATCAAGAATCCTTATAGTGATGAAAAGAGTTGTCATTATAATCTGAAAATATTATTATACATTGTGTTACATTCAAGAAAACTCCCTTAATTTCTTTATTACCTTAATTGTATCCATGGCCTCCCGCACATCATGAACCCTTAAAATATCTGCTCCTTTCATGAGGGCGGCAGCATTAAGTGAAATCGTACCGGCAAGAGCTTTATCCGGTGGAACTCCAAGATTTTTATATATCATTGACTTCCTTGAGAATCCAACAAGAATTGGCAGATCCAGTATTCCGAACTCCTCAAGTCTTCCGGCAAGTATATAATTATGCTCCTGAGTCTTGCCAAATCCAAAGCCGGGATCAATTATTATATCTTTAACTCCAAGGCTCCGGAGCTTTGTGAGTTTGACAGCAAAATAACCGATAATTTCATTAACAACATCACCATACCGGGGATCTTTCTGCATGGTGGCCGGTGTTCCCTGCATATGCATCGCAATATAGGGCACCTGCAATTCAGCAATAGCTTCATGCATCCTTTTGTCCATATCCCCTGATGATATATCGTTTATCATATCAACACCGAATTCTCTGACTACCATGTATGCAACACCTGATCGCCAGGTATCCACCGATAATATAACATCCGGAAATTTATCTCTTATAACACCTAACACCTCAGAAAGTCTCCTCATCTCCTCAATTTCAGTTACAGTTGCTGCACCTGGTCTGGTTGAGACCGCCCCGACATCAATAAAATGAACACCGTCGTCAACCATTTTCCCAACATGCGAAAGAATTGATTCTTTATCTCTGTACCTGCCTCCATCATAAAAAGAGTCCGGTGTAAAGTTGAGGATCCCCATTACCCTGGGTTCAGAAAGGTCACACAAAGCACCCCTGATACAGATGGTGCGCTTTTTATGAAAAAGATCCATATTCATATTATCCTTTATGACCGGCATAATCAGCAAAATAACATCGTAAATATATATGAATTTCTCATCTGTTCAATACTGCTACAATGATAATTAAGCTAGCATGAGAAATCGACGTTTAGTCAATTTCTCATCTGTTCAATACTGCTACAATGATAATTAAGCTAGCATGAGAAATTACCTTAATAATTGCCACTGATTCAAGATTTGTCATTTTTTTTGTCAATTTTGCATCTGAAGAAAATTACAAAATGCTATGAATATAACATGCAAAATCGACGAAGTCAATTTTGCATCTGAAGAAAATTACAACTTAACTAAAATTTACCGCCAATGGCGTTTTTAGTCATCGAGGGCCTGGACGGCTCAGGAAAATCCACGCAGATAAGGCTCTTTAGAGAATACCTGGAAAATAACGGGATCAAATACAGGTACATTCACTTTCCGCGAACAGGATCAGGTTTATTCGGAGAGCTGATATCAATGTTTTTAAGAGGTGAACTTGGTAAAATTGATGAGGTTAATCCCTATCTGGCAGCGCTCATATATGCTGACGACAGGAATGACGCAAAGAGTGATATGATCAGATGGCTTGCGGAAGGAGGACTGCTGCTGGTGGACAGGTACGTAGTCTCCAACATAGCCTTTCAGTGTGCGAAAATGAAAAATCCGGACCGTAAAAGAGAACTCAGGGACTGGATTTACCAGCTTGAATATGTTAACTATGAAATTCCAAGACCTGATCTGAATATATTTCTGGATGTTCCATTTGAATTTACAAAAGAGAAACTTGCAGGTAACCGCACAGGTAAAGAACGTGACTATCTTAGGGGAGTCACGGATATTCATGAAGCCGATCTTGAATTCCAGCAACAAGTCAGGCAAACATACCTTGATGAATCTAAATCAGATAAAAGCCTCAGCGTGGTGGACTGCTATAATGAGAAAGGCGAAATGCTGAAACCAGGAGAGATCTTCTGTAAATTAAAAAATCTTGTCAAAAAGAAAAAAATACTTGATATTTGAAGCTTTATGCATCATTTCTCTATAATTTCTTCAATTACCTTTATCACTTAAGAATTACAAAGTTATGCCCGTAAAAAAAATCAAACCTTACTTTCTTGATTTTTCAAGAATCCTTGCAGGGCTGGTCTTTATCTATTCAGGTTTCGTTAAAGGAATAGACCCTCTTGGATCAACATACAAATTCACAGACTATTTCGTCGCTTTCAACATTGAGTTTCTTGAGCCGTTTGCCCTGCCCCTTTCAGTCGCTCTGTCCGCAGCCGAAATGCTTATCGGGATTACTCTCCTGGCCAGTGTACACATGATTATTACCTCATGGGCACTGCTTCTGTTCATGGGTTTCTTCACAATATTGACGTTTATTATAGCGCTTACTAACCCGGTTGCGGACTGCGGGTGTTTTGGCGATGCAATAATTCTTACCAACTGGGAGACTTTCTGGAAAAATGTTGTACTGATGTTCTTTGTGCTATATATCTTTGTTAAAAGAAAGAATTTCAGTCCATTCTTCACAAAGCCGGTTTTTGAATGGATGACTGCGGTGGTATTTCTCATAATAATTCTGGGAATTTCAGCCTATTCATACCTTAATCTGCCGGTTATTGATTACAGACCTTTCAGCATAGGAGCGGACATAAATGAAAAAATGAGCGTACCACCAGATGCACCCGCTGACGAATATGAGATCACTCTCTATTACGAAAAAGACGGGGACGTGAGACCTTTTTCCACCGATAGCCTTCCAGGTTCAGACTGGCAATGGGTCAGAACAGAAAGCACATTAATAAGCAAAGGTTATGAACCCCCTGTCACCGATTTCTATATTGAGTCTGCCGATGACGGAACAGACTATACTTATGCAATTCTGGATGACCCGGGGTACACTTTTATTTTGGTGGCATATAACCTTGATAAAAGCTCAAGATTGAGTATCGTCAGGATAAACCGGCTTGCAGAATGGTCGGCAGGCTATGGTATAAACTTCATATGCCTGACAGCAAGCACAGGTTCCCAGATTGAAGGATTTATTACAGAAACAGGAGCCGGATACGATTTCTATCATGCCGATGAAATTACCCTTAAAACAGTTATCAGGAGTAATCCGGGACTACTGCTGATGAAAAATGGCACAATCCTGGCCAAATGGCACTACCGTAATATCCCTCATGCCGATGAGCTTAAAGAGAACCTTCTTTCATATTCAGCGGAACTTCAGCAGGAATCGGGAAATAAGCTGGTAACCTACGGTTATCTTCTGGCACTGTTTCTGATAATCTCACTTTTAAAAGTCATCAGGCCTGGCGTAAACAGTAGCTCTCATGACAGTGCTGTGAACCGGAGACCTGATGGCCGCAATTAACGTTACCCGGTGGTGACTCACACCCTGTCTCTTACCGGATACAAGGTTTTATCCAATTATCCAAATGCCTGGTTTGGAATATACAGAAAAGGAAGGCTATTGCAGAATAGGTGTAGCAGTATTATCAGGAAAAGGTGAAAAAGTAAAAAAATTGTAATTTAGTACCCTTAATCACAAATAACATAAACTACAGAAAAAATTGAATGACATGAGAAGAAAAATTGTTGCAGGTAACTGGAAGATGAATACTACTTTGAAAGAAGGTCTCGAACTGGCAAAAGCAGTTAAAGAAAATGCTGAATCAGGATTGCCTGATGGTGTATCAGTTATAGTTGCCCCGCCTTTCACACACCTCACGGGAATAAAAGATGTTCTGCCCTCCTCAATTGGTTTGTCGGCACAGAACTGCGCAACTGATGAATCAGGTGCATTTACAGGTGAAGTGTCGGCAAAAATGATTGCCTCAACCGGTGCGCAATATGTAATTATCGGTCATTCGGAAAGAAGGCTCTATTTCAGGGAAACTGATGATGAACTCAACAAGAAGGTGAATATGGCCCTTTCCAATAACCTGACTCCTATTTTCTGTTGCGGAGAAAACCTGGAGGAGAGGGAAAAGGGAATTTATACGGAGGTTGTTAAAAAACAGATTGAGCTGGGACTATCAGGGATTGATAAAGATGATTTCAAAAAGATAATTATTGCCTATGAGCCTGTATGGGCTATTGGTACCGGAAAAACAGCCTCCCCCGAACAAGCCCAGGAAATGCACGGTTATATCAGGAATCTGCTGGCAGAAATGTATGATGCTGAAGCCGCTGATAAGGTAAGCATACTTTACGGTGGAAGCTGTAAACCTTCCAATGCAGCCGAGATTTTCGCCAATGAAGATGTTGACGGCGGACTAATTGGCGGAGCATCACTCAATGCCGCAGATTTTCTTGCAATAGCCCGTTCATTTTGATAACTTTTTAAGCTGAAAAGCGTATAACCCCACAAAGAATATCCGGGGTTTTACGTGGCAACAAAAACGCCCCCGGGTCTCCGGGGGCGTTTTTATTTTATTAAATATGGCCCCGTAGCAAAAAGGGACGGGTAATGCCTGTGCTGAACAGATAAGAATGTATTTGATAATATGGTTAGAAATCTACTGTTTATTATTTTTTTCTGTCTTACACTTATTCAACAAGTTAGCTACTCACAACGTGTTCGTGAGTTCTCGGGTGACCATGAAAAGCTCCCTGATGAAATTTTTTCAATAATGGGCAGCAATCTTTCTGAAGAACAGACCGAAGAAGTGCTTAAATTCAACACTTTATGGAATTCTGAGGCTTTCAGGACAATAGAAATGGAGAGCTTCATCAAATCAGCCAACAGCTATCTTGCCCGAAATGCAAGACCTGTACCACATATATTAAATTATCTGGAACTCCTTTCAGGATTCATTGAGAATGACTTTGAGAGGAGGCATTTACCTGTCTGGCTGAATGCATTTGAAGAAATTGTTGAATGGGATGATATGACCCTGACAACAATCAATAATTTCGTAACCTCAATAAGAAACCTTATAGAATCAGACAAACTGTTCAGCTCCTCGTCAATATCATGGCAGGCAAACAGTTCTGATTTTAGAATTGAATTTACCGATTCCCTGAGGGTTATTTTCGGTGATATCAACCTGATGGCTATTAATCATATTGATACGCTTACTATATATAGTACCTCCGGTGTTTTAAATCCCCTGTCCCAGGTCTGGAGTGGCAAAGGTGGCAGGGTAACCTGGGAAAGGGCTGGTCTGGATCCGGATGTTACATTCGGATTACTGGACAGTTACATTATTGACCTGAGCAGACCAGAATATATTGCCGACTCTGTGATGTTTACATATGGACAGTATTTAAACACACCCATGAAGGGAAGGCTTACTGACAGGATTATGAGTTCAAAAAATCCCTCAAGTGCAACCTATCCAAGATTCAGTTCATACCTTCAGGAATTAAACATTGACAGGATTTTTACTGATGTGGATTATGAGGGGGGACTGAGTATGGAGGGGGCAAAACTAATTGGTTCCGGAGGTGAACAAGGTAAAGCCAGGCTCTTCTTTTACCGTGAAAATGAGAGATGGCTTACAGCAGAATCATCACATTTTGTATTCAGACCCCAGGGAACAAGCTCTGCAAGTGCAAGCATACTGTTTTTCCTTGAGAACGACTCAATATTTCATCCGGACATGCAGATAAATTATGTTGCCAATACCAGGGAATTGTCAGTCAACCAGAATCAGAAAGTTATATCTCAGAGCCCATGGTATAACCAATTTCACCAGGTGGATATGAGTTTCGCACAACTACTTTGGAAAGTCGACAATCCGGAAATGAGACTGACAATGCCACGGGCAAGCTCGATCGGGAATGCAAATTTTGAATCACTCAGCTTTTTCAACCGAAACCAGTATCAAAGCCTGCAGGGTATGGATGCAGGCCACCCGTTGCTGTTCCTGAGAAATTTTGCCGACCAGAATAATATTATTGAATTCAATGCAGAAGAGTATTCAAAATTTTTACGAAGACCACCTCACCAGGTAAAACGGCAGCTGCTTGAACTTACCCTTCAGGGGTTTATTTTCTATGATACTGACACTGACATAATAAGGCTAAGGGAAAGGCTTTACCATTATCTTCAGGCAAATATCAGGCGAATTGACTACGATATCATAAATTTTGCATCAACAACAAATGCACCGGAGGAAAATGCAATAATTAACCTGGCAACAAATGATATGAAGGTTAACGGTATCCCCCGGGTTTTTATCAGCAGTACACAGAATGTAAATATATTCGCTTCAAACAATACCGTTACCCTAAAAAGAAACAGGAACTTCCTGTTTGATGGGAATATCAATGCCGGAAATCTCAGCTTCTTCGGTGAAAATTTTGCTTTTGATTATGATGATTTCACAATTAACCTCCAGCAGGTAGACTCTATAAGTCTGAGGGCACAACTGGAAGAGACTGATGCATATGGACAGGCCAGGTTAAGACAGGTCAGGAACCTGATAAGAAATGTTACAGGAGAACTTTATATTGATAAGCCTGACAATAAATCCGGAAGGGTAGACTATCCTGAATACCCAAAATTCAGCAGTACGGAAATGTCTTATGTATTCTATGAGGAGGCCCACATTCAAAAAGGGGTATACAGCTCCGCCAATTTCTATTTTGAGCTTGATCCTTTTCTGATGGACAGTCTTAACACATTCAGAAATGAGGAGCTGCGATTCAGCGGAAGACTTGTTTCAGCAGGAATATTTCCCAATATTGAAGAACCTCTTGTTTTGCAGGAAGATTTCTCACTGGGGATCAACCACAAAGTTCCCGAAAACGGATTGCCTGCCTATGGAGACAGAGGAACCTGGTTCAATGATATCAGTATGAGCAACGAAGGGCTCAGGGGAAAGGGAAGACTTGAATATCTGACTTCGGTATTCTATTCAGAGGATTTTGTATTTCTTCCTGATTCGGCAAATGCCAGGGTCAATGAATTCAGGGTTGAAAGACAGGATGCCGGTGTGGAATTTCCTGAAGTGATCTCCAAAAACAACATTGTGCAGTGGTTACCCTATGACGATCTCCTGGAAATCAGACAGACAGATAATCCTTTCACATTATATGGTAACAGGGCTGAACTTGATGGTAAGATGCAACTCCGCTCCACGGGTCTGAGAGGATCTGGTGTGATTAGCCTTAACAACGCAGATATTACTTCACAAAACTATATTCTGAGATCTGAGTCGTTTACAGCCGATACAAGCAATTTAAGATTAAAAGTGGCCAACAGGGAACTGGCCGCACTGGTTGCCGGGGATCTTTCAGCCCATGTGGATATGAAGTCGGAAGAGGGGTCTTTTGTCAGAAATCACGGAGCCGGCAAGGTAACACTTCCTGAAACATCCTATGTGACCGATCCCGGATCTTTTTACTGGAATATGAACCAGGAAACAGTCCGTTTTGTTTCAGAGGACTATGATACTGAAAGCGGACTTAAAGGGGCAAGATACATTGCAACAGACAGGGAACAGGATTCCCTGTCCTTTTTCTCACCAGATGCTGAACTGGATTACAACAACAATATCCTCAGAGCCGAAGCGGTTGAATATATTGAAGTTGCCGATGCATTAATATACCCTGCTGAGGGTGTTGTTTCTGCAGGATACAGAGGGCGGATGTTCCCTCTTAAAGATGCCAGGATAGTGGCAAACCGTGATAGCTCATATCATGAAATCTATAACGCCAGTCTTGGAATAATGGGTAAAAACAGTTATTCCGGATCAGGAAGTTATGATTATGTCGATCAACTAAACAAAATCACAACAATCAATTTCGACACTCTGTTTGCAGACAATAATAACGAAACTATTGCATCAGGCAGAATCGGTGAGGGTGACAATTTCAAGCTGAGTGATAAGTTCTCTTTTGCCGGCAAGGCCTCTCTGAAAGCCTCCCGACGTCACCTTGAATTCTCCGGTGGCACAGGAATCTCACACAACTGCTATGGGCTTGTTTCTGATACCCTGGCATTTGAAAGCGTAATAGATCCTGTGGACATTCTTATACCTGTTCCCGATCAATCACTGTCCACAAGTCAGGACAGGATATACTCAGGTATAGTTGTTGCTACCGATTCAGTGCATATATACCCGTCATTTTTATCCAAAAGGAAAAACTGGGCTGACCAGATGATAATAAGTGCCAACGGATATATGAAATATGATCCTCTGGCCGGCGAGTATATAATAGCATCGCCGGAAAAATTGAGAGATATTGATAAATCAGGCAGCATTGTACGATTCAATCCCTCTGAATGTATAATCCGGGGAGAAGGTAAACTCGAACTTGGTGTTGAACTGGGCCAGTTAAGGCTTTTGGCAGCAGGTAAGGCTATAAATATGGTAAATGAAAATGAGACCAGCATAGATGGTATTATAAGTCTCGATTTTTTCATGTCGGAAGATGCAATGGAGATCATCAAACAACAGGCGGACATTATTCCCGGACAACCTTCAGATTCAACTGGTTATTACAGGGAACGGGGCCTGGTTGAGATGCTCGGACCCGAAAGAGCCGCTTCCTACAGGCAGCAGTCAGAATCAGAAAGGAGGCAGGGACAGCTGCCTGAAGAACTGAATAAAACGTTTGTACTTTCAGATGTTAAGATGAAATGGAACAAGGAAAGCCGCTCATACAGATCACATGGCAAGTTAGGTATCGCATATATAGATGGTGTTAAAATTGATAAAAAGTTTACCGGATACCTCGAGATCACCAAGCGCAGATCTGGCGATTACCTGGACTTCTATATTGAACTCGACAGTGATAACTGGTACTATTTCGGTTATACTAGAGGTGTAATGCAGACATATTCATCAAACAATGCGTATCTGGGAATAATTGATGATCTTGCTATTAGGCACAGAAGAATGAGGGTTTCCGATCGTGAGACACGGTATGTATATATGCTTGCAACCGACACCAAGATCAACCAGTTCTTCAGGACCTACCGCCTGCACCTGGAAGGTCGGACAATAGTAGTACCGGAAGAGGAACTTCAGGATGAAGAAGACCTTCTTTAGCTTACTGATTATTTAGAGTCCTTCGATGAAGTCAGCGTCTGGATCATAATATCCGGACGCAAGACTTGCGCAGAGAAGAGATGCGGAATTTACTGGTGGCAAATGAGCAATCTTCGGGTAACCGTCAGGCAGCAGGCGGACATTATGGAAAGAACCCCATTAACGTTGCCGCTGAAGTTCAATAACCTCCAGATCAATTGTTTTCCCATCTTCAATCATGAACCGAACGGCTGTCTGAACCTTATGTATTCCTGATCTGCCTGCTGCTCCAGGGTTTATATGAAGCAGTCCCAGTTTCCGGTCATTCATTACCTTAAGTATATGGGAGTGACCACAAACAAAGAGTGAAGGAGGGGATTTAAAAATTAATGGCTTGACTGCCTGGTTATAATTCCCTGGATATCCTCCTATATGGGTGATCCATACATCAAGTCCTTCAATTGTAAACCTCTGATGAATGGGATAAGTGTTTCTAACCTCATGGTCGTCAATATTGCCGGAAACGGCCTTCAAAGGCGCAATCCGGGCAAGATCTTCTGCTATCAGGTTACTGCCTATGTCTCCTGCGTGCCATATTTCATCACATTCAGAAAGAAAACTGACCAGCCGGCTATCGAGATAACCGTGTGTATCAGACAAGCAACCTATTTTTTTCCCCATACTTACAACTATTTATTCTGTAAAAAAGCCAAAATTTTGACAAAATAGTATAAACAAAATTTTAACCTGCGGTTGATTATACATGTTATTATTAGTTCTATTAGAATTCATAGTCAGATGTATAATTGACTTACAGTCGGAACCGCTGCGCTTTCCCATGAAATTTTTTCATCTGTCTGTGTGTAATCTTACGCAGAAAAAATTTAATGTATATTTGAAGTAATATTGCCTATTTTTATATTCCCGGCTATGATCATTGATATAATCAATAACCAAATTACAAAAAACTACCGGTAATGCATCTGTTCTATTATCCCGAAATAAAAGGTAATA
>SKND01000252.1 GCA_007120695.1 Bacteroidales bacterium
GCAGGGCGGTCATACAGATAATTGTTGTTTGCATCATCAATAGCAAAAACAAGGAAAGTATCTGCCCGCAGATTGTTCATATTAAACCGTCCGTCTTCACCTGTGCGATTGGCATATAACGGCATTCTCCGGTAAGGTACCGAATCATTCAGTTCTTCATAGAGCATTACTATCACTCCCTCCACAGGTTTATTGTCAAAAGCATTCAGTACAATTCCCGAATAGCTCAGCGAATCTATAACATCGCCGGTAGAGAAAACAAATTCATAATTTGCAAGCGGATTGCCTTCATTCAGATCGACAATTGCATTTCCAAAATTAAGTGTGTAGGTAGTGTTGGCAATCAGTTCAGTCCGGAGATCTATAAACAGATTGCGCCCCCTGACCCTGAATTCGGGTCTCTCTTTTTGTGGCGGGGTAATTATAAATTGCTGGTTAATATTACGTAACTGAATGAACTCATCAAACTCTATCTGGATATCTGTTCCTGTAAAACCGGTTGAATAATTTACTGGAATACTTCTGACAACTTCGGGAGGAATCGTATCACGCGGACCACCAGTTGGCTGTACTATATTCGCACACCTGGGAAAGAGAAGGGACACAAAGCCTGCCATAAGCAGGAAAAGCAGTAAATATGAGAATTGTCTGTTCAAATGTGGAATGTTTGATTCATTTATAGTTACCATACCAGTTACCAGCATGTTCCGTAAATATATGGAATGATGCTACTGCAGTTATCCGGTCAGGTATAATTCCGGATACAAACTTACAAACTTTAGCTGTAATAATATGGTTCCATTCAATTTCCGATATTATCTCATCTACCTTTACCAGTAACGTCCCGGTAAACAGTTAACGCTACAAAATAAAAATAATTATTAATAGAGACCTGCAGGCCTTATTGTGGCAATTCTTTTATATTTTTACCTTTTATGTGATAATATAAACAGTGATCAGGTTTACCGGCCACTTCAATCATCTGATATATATTCTGAAAATGGTTCATCATACAAATCTTAAATTATTATGTTGTTATCTTCAATTACCTGGAATGCTGATCCTGAACTGATCCGGTTTGGCAATTTTGCTATACGCTGGTACGGACTGCTCTTTGCTTCCGGATTTTTTTTCGGATACCTTATATTCATTCGAATATTCAAAAAAGAAGGTATTTCTATAGAACTTCTTGATAAACTAACCCTGTACATGGCAATTGGTACTATTATTGGTGCCAGGCTCGGACATTGCCTGTTTTATGAACCGGCATATTACCTGAGCAATCCTTTGGAAATCCTGAAGATATGGAGAGGCGGACTTGCCAGTCACGGTGCTGCCATTGGCATACTGGTTGCAATACACTATTATTCTAAAAATGTCAGAAGGTCATATTTCTGGGTGTTGGACAGAGTCGTGATAGCTGTGGCCCTTGCAGGCTTTTTTATCCGCATGGGTAATCTGATGAATTCAGAGATATACGGAATACAGACCGACCTGCCATGGGGATTTATTTTTGCCGCTGCCGGAGAAACCCTGCCCAAGCACCCGACCCAGATTTATGAGGGACTTTCTTACCTTGCTATTTTCGGACTGTTGCACTGGCTTTACTGGAGGAGTGACGGGAAACCAAAAGAGGGCTATCTATTCAGCATTTTCCTGATTCTTCTTTTTACCGTGAGATTCCTGATAGAATTCATCAAAGAGGTTCAGGTCGATTTTGAAACGGGTATGACACTTAATATGGGACAATGGCTAAGCATCCCGTTTGTTATTGCAGGATTTGCATTGTTATTCCGGTCTTACAGGAAAAGCCGGTCCGCAAACTGACAGGTTTCATATAACCGGCCAGACGGATAACGGGATTTTAATTCTGAAATAATGCAGAGCTTTGGATCAGCATCTTCATATAGAGCCAGCAGGAGGATCAGTTCAAAATGACTGGATAAGAGGGTCTGTTAATGGGATTCCGGATTGAGAACCGCGAAGACATTTTTATTCCCGGAATGAAATGCTGGTTAAGCAATGCTAAACCGGAACCATCGCTTCTTGGCCCTGCCGAAGCAGCAATAAGCATTGACAATGTCCGTTATATCTTCATATTCTCGGATAACAGTTACAAGAGAGTAAGAGTATTTCAGAGACTGGAATACAATGGGAAGATAGAGATTCTAAATAATGAGATTGTTTCGCACAATGATCTGGTAGTTTATAAAGGTGCCTAACTTTTTCATTAGCAGCTGTTGAGAAGATCAGCTTCCCTTAAATAACTCCGGATAATTTGGGGTTCAGATTATTTACGCAGATTGTGATAAATATGTTGAAATAGTATAATTTTGTGTTGAATTTTTTACCGGGAGTGAAAAAAGAATTTATCCATATTTTATCAGAATAGCAGATGCAGACAAACACTACAGGACCGGAACCCAAAAATGAGGGATCTTCTCCGCTAAAATCAAACCAGAAACTGACAAGAATTTTACTTGGTCTTACAGGATTATTGGTAGTGCTAATTATAGTGCTTGGATGGCTGCTCTATGACAGGAAGCAGGAAGCTGTTAAACTGGAGGAGGTAACCGCAGAAAAAATCGAACTTATAAGGGACTTCGAAGATCTTTCACGTGAATATGATCATCTGAAAACAGATAATGACACCATGAATGCCCAGCTTCAGGCACGCCAGGAGGAGATTGAAAGTCTGATCGAAGAGCTTAATACCACCCGGATAAGAAACGCTTCAGCTATTAATGAATACCGCAGGGAGCTTGGAACATTAAGGGATGTCCTTAAAAGCTATATTGTTCAGGTAGATTCTCTGAATCAGGCCAATATAATGCTGCGCCAGGAAAACATCGAGGTGCGGCAGCAGTTTGCGCGGGCAGAGACGCAACTTCAGCAGGAGAGACAGGTTAAGGAGGATCTTTCGGCCCGGGTTGAACTCGGATCAAGGCTGGTGGTTGAGAACCTTGTGGCGCTGCCAATTAACAGGAGGGGCAGGGAAATTAACAGGGTCGGAAGAACAGAACAGGTCCAGGTCTGTTTTACTCTCAGGAGGAATCCAATTACAACACCTGGGATGAGAAATGTATACATTAGGATATTAAGACCAGATCAGCTTGTTCTGGCAACATCTGCTGAGAACCTGATGATGGTGGATGAAGAACCCATGGTTTATACCGCATCCAGGGAGATTAATTATGAGAATGTAGATATAGATGCCTGCATATATTATGATGATGATGGCAGCCTGATTCCGGGTTCATACAGGGTTGAGGTTTATACGGACGGATACCTGCTTGGGTTTACTGAATTTTCATTGCGTTAACATAAAATTACACATCTGACTAAAATTTCAAAAACAACTGAACAATGCATGTGTAATCAACGAAGTAAATTTTATACGTCTGTGGATAATTTTACACTGAAATTTTTTATGTATATTTGATTCTATTTTCAAAGGTATCATTAAAATTTACCGTTGGGAATAAAATGTATTAAATTACTAATAATAAATTATACTGATGAGAACTACTAAAGGAATCCGTTATCTACTTCCTGCTGTTTTTGGTTTAATAGTACTGGCATCCTCTTGCGGGGGGAGACAGGAAGGTGAAACCAGGGCCATTACAGACAACAAGGAGAGACCTGAAATGGTTCAATCTTCTGTTGAGGGTCTTGAAGATTATCCAATCCCGACATCCGTAGAAGTTGTTGAAATGCTTCAGCGGGCCGGAGCTCCCTATATTCTTGGTATTTCAAATTCTGCAGCAAACGTCGACAGGTATTTTACGGAAAAGAAAAAAGCACTTAATCTTGGTGTATACGGAGCCGACCTGAGTTATGCTGGAACATACGAGATGAACCAGGAGATAATGAAGTATCTGCAGGTTTGCAAACGGCTTATAGATGAGCTGAACATCTCTACATCATTCAACCAGGGATTTGTTCAGAGGGTTGAAAGGAATCTGGAGAACAAAGATTCGCTGATAAATATCGTTTCAGAATCTTTTTATGACACATATGTTTTTCTAACCGACAATCAGCGGGATGACCTTGCATTGCTTGTAATGACCGGAAGCTGGATAGAAGGTATCTACCTGACCTCGCAGATTGCCATTGGAGCAAGGGATAATTCTGAGATTACAGATATTATACTAAGGCAGAGTGATCCACTTGAAAGGCTACTGGCACTTCTTGATGAGCATGAAGATGATGAGCTGGTTAATTCCCTTTTCATTGAACTGACAGATATCTATGAGTTTATAAATGCACAGCAATCACCTATGTCTTCAACTGCTCTGGATTCTTTTTCAGAGAAGATCGAAAGCCTGAGAACCAGGATAACATCCTGAAATATTATTACTTTTACATAACAAAGCTGGCATGGTCATTATTGCCGGCTTTTTTTTCAGGGTTTATTGCCTCTATTTATAAACGGATCTAAATCTAATGGAAAATGAGTGAATCAATATTGAATGCATTGATTCATTTGTTTGCACTTGTTGCCAATGTAAACGAAAACAGGGTCTCAGAGAAAGGCCGGGGCATTGTATTGGCCTATCTCCGTCAGCACCTTGACGAATCCCTTGTTGATGAATACCTGAAACTTTTTGACGATTATTTTGAGTTTTATTCACGGGAGCTGCAGCAGGAAGAGGATGATGGAAGTGACGGGGCCCTGCTTAAATTCCAGGTAGCCAATATTTGCGGTCAAATTAACAGGGAACTGCACCAGAACGACAGGATAATTGTTTTCCTGCGGTTACTGGAATTTGTAAACGAAGATAATATATTTTCGAGCCTTGAGCGGGTATTCATCCAGTCTGTGGCCGACAGCTTCAAAATTCCGCCTGGAGAAGTAAAGGATGCCAAGGCTTTTATACTGGGAGGAAGACAGCGGCGAATAGATCCAAATAATCTGCTGGTTGTTCGGAAACCCCGTGAGACATCAATTGATGAACTCGAGGGTGCCTGGGTAGAGATGAATAAACCCCGGCAACAGGAAAAGGAAAGAGTCATTGAGAGAGAGAACCTTGACGGTCAGATTATAGTTCTTGCCATTAGAAGCACCGATGCATTTTTATTCAAGTATACCGGTAATGACAGGCTGACTTTTGAGGGGCGCACGCTGGTGAGGGATAAATTCTACATTTTCAGTCAGGGTGGGATTATCAGGGGACAGGGGATTGCTCCGATCTATTACTCTGAAGTTTCTTCAAGGTTTTTCGCGATACCGGGAGGAATAAAGATTGTGCTGTCTGCACTGAATATAGAATACCGTTATCCGCTAAGTAAAAACGGGATCCGTCCCTTCAGTTTTTCAGAAGAGTCCGGTCAGCTTATAGGAATTATGGGAGTCAGCGGTTCGGGTAAGTCAACACTTCTTAATGTCCTTAATGGAAAGCTGAAACCCCGCAGGGGAAAGATCCTGATCAATTCGCACGATATCCATAAGGATGCCGGGAGGATTGAGGGACAGATTGGTTTCGTTCCGCAGGATGATTTGCTTATAGAGGAGTTATCGGTATACCAGAACCTCTATTATAATGCCAGACTGTGCTTTGGAAATCTCCGGGAGGAGAGAATTGTTGAAATTGTTGAGAAGGTTATGACTGATCTTGGTTTGCAGGAGATAAAAGATCTTAAGGTCGGGAATCCGCTTAACAAGTTTATCAGCGGTGGTCAGAGAAAAAGGCTTAATATTGGCCTGGAGCTGATGAGAGAGCCGTCAATTTTGTTTATAGATGAGCCTACATCGGGACTTTCTTCTCTCGATTCTGAAATGGTGATGGCTTTGCTGAAAGAACAGGCAATGAAGGGGAAGCTTGTTATTGCCAATATTCACCAGCCCTCTTCTGACAATTTCAAATTGCTCGATAAATTATGGGTTATCGATAAGGGCGGGTATCCTATTTATACCGGCAACCCTCTTGAAGCTGTTGTTTACTTCAAGACTCTCAGCGGACATGTAAATCCCGGTCAGACCGAGTGTCAGTGTTGCGGCAATATTGCTTCCGAACAGATACTTAAGATAATTGAAGCAAAAGAGGTTAGTCCAACAGGCAATCACACACAGAAACGTAAGGTACAGCCGGAAGAGTGGTACAGACACTACAAGGAGAAAATAGCCCCCGGAAACAAGGAAAAACAGTCAAGGAATGTACTGCCGCCCAATATGTTTTCTATTCCCGGTATAGAAAAACAGTTCTGGGTTTTCAGCGTACGTAATTTTCTTTCAAAAATCAGCAACAGGCAATATCTTTTTGTAAGCTTACTCGAGGCTCCCATTCTGGCCTCTATTCTCGGATATTTTACGAAGAACCTGCACCTGGGGCAATATATCTTTGCCGAGAATGTAAACCTGCCGTCCTTTTTATTCATGGCAGTTGTTGTCTCACTTTTTCTGGGCTTATCACTCAGCGCAGAGGAGATAATCAGGGACAGGAAGATACTTGAAAGAGAGTCATTTCTGAATCTGAGCTGGTTCAGCTATCTTAACTCTAAGCTGGGATGGGTATTTATGCTATCGGCAGTTCAGATGATCACCTTTGTCATTGCAGGGAACCTGATTCTGGAGATCAGGGGAATGACACTCAGTTACTGGCTTATATTATTCAGTGCAGCATGTTTTGCCAATATGATGGGACTCACGATCTCGTCGGCCTTTAACTCGGTTGTAACCATATACATACTGGTACCGTTCATTCTTGTGCCTCAGCTTCTTCTGGGCGGAGTGGTGGTTAAGTTTGACGACCTGCATGATAGTGTTACAGATAAGATACATGTTCCCCTTGTAGGAGACCTGATGGCATCAAGGTGGGCCTTTGAAGCACTTGCAGTTGAGCAGTTTACAAAAAACCGGTTTCAGAGAAACTTTTTTGATTATGAGCAGAGGAACAGCGATGCTTCTTTCAAATCTTCATTTCTCATACCAAGACTTATCAGCAAAGTGGAACTTGTTGAGCGTAATATCAGTCTTGGCTTAGATAATGAGGAAACCGAAAGAAACCTGAAGATTTTGCAGAACGAGGTAGACTACCTGCAAAGATCCTCGGGTTTAATGCCTTTTGAGTATCTGGCCAATATAAATATGGAACAGTTTCAGGGAGTTGTGGCTGAAGAGACTATGGGCTACCTGATTTACCTGAGACTTCACTATTCACAGTCTGCCAGGGAGGCCGCCGAAGTAAGAGACAGGATCTACAGGCAGCTGGAATCTGAACTGGGCAGTAATGCTCTTTATAATCTCCGTCAGGATAACTATAATAAAGCCCTTGCCGATATCCTGCTTAACAGGTATGAGGTAAATGCTTTACACAAGGCTGATGAAAGGCTTGTTCAGAAAAAGGATCCGATATATCTAATTCCCGATTCCAATATTGGCAGAGCCCATTTTTATGCACCCGTGAAGAAATTCAACAATGTATACGTTGACACACTTTGGTTTAATATTTCTGCTCTCTGGTTAATGAGCCTGGTACTTTATCTTGCAATTCTGGTCAATTTACCGCGTCGTATAGTTAGATTCTTTGAGAGTTTCAGTTTCCTGGGACAGAATTAAACTGGTTATCATTGCAGGTTTCAGAGGAGCACCTTCCTAAACTATCGAGCAACACGTGAACTTAATCGGGGGTAACATCAGGATAGGATAAGCAGTGAACTTTCATCTGGATTGTGATTCAGGCATTAACTGCAAATAAGAACCCCTTGCAGCGTGACAGTTGCAAGGGACTCCTGGTACCCGGGGCCGGGGTCGAACCGGCACGGTATTGCTACCACTGGTGTTTGAGACCAGCGCGTCTACCAATTCCGCCACCCGGGCTTTTTAAAGAGAGGGTTACGGGAGGGCGAAGATAAATATTTCTCCTGTAATAAACACAAAATATCTACTGTAAACCGGCAAAAATATATGACGTGTTTATATCCCGGCGGGACTTTGCCCGAAAGAAATATGTGGTTTGAAAAGGGGCTAAATACTATAAGGTTTCC
>SKND01000239.1 GCA_007120695.1 Bacteroidales bacterium
AAAACTAGGCTATCAAACCCTTACAATAATCCACACACTTCTTCACCTCGTCAACAGCATTGCTGTTCTCAGGTATGCGATATTCCAGTTCAATGTCGGCGGTAATTGGCCATCCCCTGTCCTTCAGCAGGTTCAGTATGTCACCAAGGGGAGTGCTCCCTTCCCCGAAAGGCATATTAGAATCGGCAGGATTGGCATTGGGGCCGGTCTTATCCTTAATATGCAGGCTGATGATCCGGTCATGGAATTTTTCAATTACACGATTCGGATGTTGTCCTGTTGCTCCCCAGTAATGACCAACATCCAGGTTCAGCATCAGGTTTTTGCCAAAGGCAAGGTGTTCTTCGAAACTGAATCCAGGCTGACCGGGCTGGCCGTGGTTATGCATTATAGCATACATGTTATGCTTTTCGGCGAAAGGGGCCATCCTTTTTGCATTATCTATTCCAATTTCAAATGTGATTCCCCTTGAGCCAAGAGTTTTGGCAACGTTAAAGGCGTAATCGATCTCCTCGTCACTCCAGTTTGGATTACCAAGTTTGGTAATGTCAATGTTGACGCCGGCGTTATTGTACATCTGCCTTAGTTCCCTGAACTTTTCCATTGAAACGGAAAGCCTCCAGGCCTTCAAAGCTTCTGCATGTCTTTGGCGGGCAGCGGCCACCTCATTTCTTTGTTGCTCTGAAATCTGGGCCCCTCTTGCAAAAGCAGGTCCGTCATAAACCGGTGCTCCGGCATACTCCTCAACAGCTCCGCCCATAAGCTCAACAGATGTCAATCCGGCATATAAAAGCCAGTCCAGGATAGCTCTTGCTCCGTGTGGAATGCTCCGATAGCTGTAAGATATTACCCCTAGTTTAACCCCGCTGGTGGTAGAGGAAAACGTCGGTAAAGGGTTATTCCCGAATGCAAGATTTCCGGCACCCGGAAGAATAGATAATCCTGCAATAGCAGCTGCACTGCCAAGGAATTTGCGTCTTGAGATCTGAATATCATCTCTTTTCTGGATTTGCATAATAATTGAATTAGGTGGTTTAGGATAATTATTTGATTTTACAATTTATTAAATAATTGGCACAGATACCCGTTCATAAAAATATTAAATTGCTAAATAATGTTAAACAAGAAGCTATTATACTCAAAAGCAATTCCTTAACAGGTACTGCCAGGAAATTGTCAATGTTCGTCAACTGCTCAATTTGATCATACTCTGATGCATTATTAATAAAGATCGAAACATACTTGTATCCGCCGGCCGGGAGAATGCAGTGGTTGTTTGCCTGAGAGACATGCCTGATTTCAGGTTTAGTTGATTGTTGTGTTATACTTCAATTCCATATCGATTTAAGATTCCAGAAATCCAAACGGATTAAGCTGCTTTCACCACCCTCTGAGTACAACATTAGCTCTTCGCTTTCAGGACCAGGAAAAATCCGTTTAGTTAAGATAGTGGTTCCATTTTGTGCAAACACTTCCACAGATGACCAGTCGACAAAGATCTGAAGTATTAGTTTTCCATCTTTTAGTTTCATAGGAGCCTCACTCACCGATGCAAAACCATCGTGAAAATCAACTTCTCCGGATTGGGTCCTGTCGACATATAGTACTTCCCTTTGTGAATTGTAACCGATACGTGTTTTTTCATTACCTCCTTTCCGCACTTCAAAACCAAAGTCCTGAGCATCTCCTATGCTCAATTCAGCTATTATTTCGTATGATTTCCCATAGATACCATATTCTGAAAGAGAATGTGTTCCGCCGGAAACGGCAATATCTTCAATACGGCGATGCTCACTTCTGAGTGCATGCAGCTCTTCAACCGGCCTTTGAATAACCTTTATATTTCCATCAACGGTTTCAAGATGAATTGAGCGTGGTATTGATTGTGCACTTCTCCAAGGACTGGTGGGGATGATATTCGCATACATCCAGTTATTCATCCAGCCTACCCATATTCTCCGGCCATCTTCCTCAGGAATATTGTTCCAGGTAATGGCCGCATAAAAATCCGTTCCGTAATCAGCCCAGATAACATCACCTCCGGAAATTGTTTCATCAGGAATGAATTGTCTTCCGTCCCAGTCGCCGACAAAGAATTGTGAACCGGAACCGCCTGCGATTGCTCCCGGGTTAATATCTACATGAAGGATCCATCTGGTATTTTGACTATCTCCATCTACAGCAACCGGGAAAAGATCGGGACATTCCCAAATACCATCAATGGCCCCGTCAGGTCCAAAATCACTCAAAAATTCCCAGTCAATTAAATTATCGGATGCGTAAAACTGAACCTTATGCTGCCTGGGCAAAGCAACTACCATTACCCATTGTCCGGTCTTGTCGATCCAAATTACATTGGGATCCCGAAAATCGGGATCATCATATTTCAGTACGGGATTTCCTTCATATTTGACAAACGATTCTCCTCCGTCAATACTGTAGGCCAGTGATTGCGCCTGCCATGTTGAGCCGTCTTCTCTTGTATAATGGCTGGTATAGATTGCAACCAGTGGAACCCGCTGCCCATTGCCAAATCCTGAAGTGTTGTTGTGGTCCACCACTGCACTGCCTGAGAATATGGCCTCTTCCTCCTTCTTCCCATATGGAATGGCAACCGGCTTGTGTTGCCAGTGCACGAGATCCTCACTCACAGCGTGGTTCCAGCTCATATAGCCCCACCTGTTGCCAAAAGGATTGTATTGATGGAATAAATGGTATTTCCCTTCATAGTAAACAAGTCCGTTGGGATCGTTCATCCAGTTGATTCTTGGTGTGTAATGAAATTGCGGACGGTACTGTTCAGTGAAAGAAACATCTGTAACGAGATGCTGGTTAATGAGATTTGCATCAAAAGAAGAATCAGTTTGCTCTACCTGGTCACAACTTGTATAAATAATTACGAAAAGAGCACTTAGTATAAATACTAGCAAATATTTAGTTACATACATAAAGATAAACTTTTATGTTAATGGTTAATGATCCCATTCTTTAGTACTACTAATCTTTCTGATTCTTAAGGAATAAACTACCCCGGGGCAGAGCCCCGAAGTATCAAATGGAATTTATTATTTCCGACCCAGAGGGTCGGGGTATTAAACCAATTTGATAAATAAATCCCCATGATACCAGGTAACTCAAAATAATATGAGCATAAAATCTAACTTTAATCAAAGATTATCCGGCACAAAAGTCATCGTTACCGGCAGTCCCTTTCCAGGTTCTACAATGAAATTATCAATGTTCAGCAGCAGCTCAATCTGATCATGCTCTGAAGCATTGCTGATATATATGCTTATATTCCTGTATCCGCCGGCAGGAACAGTTGTTGTTCTGAAAAACTCAAAAGAAGGATCATTGCCCCGGGCCTTAGATATCTCAATGGGAATATCGGTCGGATTAAAAAGGGTGACCCCGTAACTTCCACTGTGCCGGGTAACCGATCGTACCTGCAGGGACTCCTTAAAGAGTGCGTCGAGGTACTCTTCACGGGCAACAAGCTTATTGTCAAAATAGACAGCGGTGCGACCGGCAAAAAGCGCCTCCCTAACCCCTTCTTCACTTCGTTCGGTGGCAAACACCAGCGTCATTGGCCTCCTCTCACCCATCGAAAGATCATAGTCCATTCCAATTGGATTATGGACATCGGTAGTGCCGATCATGGTCAGACCCTTATCGAGGCACCACTGATGTGCCTCAGGATAATATGACCTTCCGTTGACCACCTCTATGCCATGAAGCATGTCGTTTTCAAGAAGCCATGTATGCTCATCCCACCATAGCGTGGTATCAGGCTGCTGTCTGGCCCAACCGGGATGGTTCCAGAAAATAAAGGCATCCTGGGCCCTGGCAGCAACCATGGCATCCCGCCAGTCGTCGACATCAACGGGATTGGCATCTTCAAGAAAAATGGCATTGAAATGTCCCGGTGGCATGGCTCGTGTTATCTCTGTTCCATGTATCAGCAGGATATCGAGCTGGCCGGCAAGCGGCCGGGCTACTTCATATGCCCTGTTGTGATCGGAAACAACATCGTTGCGGAAAGGCCGGTATTCAATATGATCAGTAATGGATATCCCATCAAGCCCCTCTCTCCAGGCTTCATGGACGCGGACTGTCGGCCAGACGGCACCATCAGAAAAAACAGTGTGCATATGGGGGTCATATTTCAGGGTTACATAACCCGGAATATCAGGTATCCTGATGGTATCTCGTACCTGCGCTTCAGCATTAAAGATGATTGCAAGTAATACAAAAACTACTAAAGCAATTTTTCTGGTCATAAGATTGGATTTTAGTTTATTTATTCGGGCTATTTACTTCTGCCACTCCAAATATATAACACTTTGGTAACACACCATAAATATTTTTCAACAATGTTGCCACAATTAAATATTGTCTAATTTAACTTGTCTTTCGTTTATTACATGTCAACATCTCTATTTTAAGAACATAAATATATTAAATTACAATAGTACCAGTAAAGCCAGCCTGCTGAAAACGGTTATGGATCCGGGGGAGTAGGTGCAAGTAAAACGGGCTCTTCATAATCGTTCTTCATCGTGTAGGGAAGCATATATACCCGATCGCCAAGGGAGTTTGTGAAAAACAACCGGCTAATTGAGAATTCAGCGGAATTGCCATCTGCCCAAATGCAGAAAAAAGGATCTGACGGATTATGAGGCCGGCGCACATAACTGTGGTTCATCGGACTGTTACCGGTAACACGGCGTTGCAACTCCCAGGTTTTGCCGCTGTCAGTAGATACCCAAAGTCCCACCTCCCCTCCGGTATGATAAGGCTGAGGTCCTTCCAGTGCATTACAAATAATTGTCCAGCGTTCTCCGTCAATATAAAGGCTGCCCGTATCATAGTTATGATCAGTACGTGTAATCTCTTGAATCACCCACTCCTTTCCAGTCCACCGAACAATTTCAAATATCCTCGGGTCATTCTCCGGACCGGGAAAGTGTCCTTCACTGGTTACAACAAGAATGACAGGATTACCATCATCATCAAACACCAGTTTGTTGATATATGCCAGCCTTCCCTTCGCCTCGTAGTCAACAACCAGGGCGGGATTATCCCGATTGTCCAGTGGTAAGGAAAGCGTCTGTCCGTCTATTGTAGTCCATGTTTTACCGAAGTCATTGGTTTCAATATAATAGATGTTAGTTCTCGAATCAGGTCCGCTGACAGGTATCCCTTTCCAGGTTCCGCCGGGGTGATAGTTAAACGCTGAGCCCAGGCGCTGCCGGCTTTCATCGAGACGGGTTACCTGGTAGTGCCCACCAAAACCGGCAAGCTTTTGCAGATCCTTTGCAGGTTCAGGGGTCCAATCACTGCCATCAGCACTTGTCTCAAAGTAAAGCTCGCGTCCCTCAGTGTATAGTGTCAGCAGATGCAAAAACCCCATGCCGGGCACATGATAAATATGCGAGTAGGTTTGTTCGCGTGAAATAATTTCCTCAAATACATCGACCGAATAAGGCTCTGTAGCCCGGAAAATCTGTCCCGGCCGATGGCGCCCCCGGCCGGCAATAAAAACATATATATAGCCCTTATCATCAATAGTGATACTGGGATTGTCATGAGGGTCATCCACACCTGTCTGGTCCCTGACGATAGTTGGCCTGGGCACCCGATGGTTAGCATGATCATAATAGGAAGCCATAGCCAGCAGGTAGTTATCATTGGGCTCAGTGGTGCCTCCCCAAACAAAGAAGGTCTTATCAACCTCAGGCGAATAAATGGCCATAGGAGCGATCGTATGGCTCCAGGCGAAAGACTTACCGCCGGAATATTTATCACCGTACCCCCCGCCGTAACCGTCTGCTATCATCCGTTCCGTCTGTCCCAATGTAAACCATATGCCACGGTAACCAAGAAACTTAGAATTATTCAGAGACTGCGAGCATAAAGACTTAGAAATAAATATAATAAGAAATACAAAAATCGATAGTCTCATATTTTAGAATTTAACTTAAATATACAATTTAAATTACTTAAAGCGCCATTACTACAATGGCTTTAGAGATGGACCCAGCCTAAATCTTCCCCGGCGCAAAATTTCTTCCGTTTGTCCATTCTTCGGCCAGATTTTCAAGATAGCTGATCACATCAACATATTCAGGCAGATTGTACAAATTTACCTTTTCACCGGGGTCATTTACCAGGTTGTACAACGCTCCATCTTTATCTTCAACCCTGTTGTCCATGAAAAATATCATTTTCCACTCTTTGGTACGCACCATTACCCTGCGTCCCGTTCCCTGGCGCAGCTCTTCATACATACTCTGGCTGTGGTCAATTTCAGAAAAACAGGCTTCCCGCCAGGTTTTCACGTCACCATTGATAAGAGGTAAAAGGCTCGCCCCCCTTATTTCGGATGGGACATTCAAATCCGACATTTCCATTAGAGTCGGAAGAAAATCGATCATCTCAACTTGTTCATCAACTCTGAGTCTCCGCGGAATAGTCGCCGGGTACCTTATAATAAAGGGAACAAGAACGTTTTCTTCATAGAAGACCCTCTTCTTCCACAGACCGCGCTCCCCAAGCTGGAATCCCTGGTCAGATGTAAAGGCAATGATGGTATTATCCAGCAAGCCTGTTTCTTCAAGAGCATTTAAAATACGCCCAACCTGTACATCTACCATGTCCATCATGCCAAAATAGGTGCCCCTCGCCAGGTCAATCTGTTCACGTGTCAGATCAGCTTCTGCGTAAATTTTTAACGGCCCCTTCTCAAACTCGGGCTTTCCCGCAAGTTCATCTTCATCCGGGAGAGGAAGATCAATAAGAGAAGGGTCAACATAGTATTCACGGGGCACATAGCATGCTACATGAGGCGCATGGAATGAAACACGAAGAAAAAACGGTTCATCCTTCCCCGAAAATTCATCGAGCATCTCAAGTGCCAAATCACCCAGTCGCCATGTTTCCGTAGCCTCTGGTTCAATATCCAGTACCCCGCCAATCTGCCAGCCATGTGTCTTGGTAAACACCCTCTCGGCATTCAGTATTTCTGAATCCTCACCAAATTTGTCAACGAAATAATCTGTCGGATTTCCAAATACATTAAAAAGTCTTGGCGGATCGCCCCTAAGGTCAAAATGATCATGGAAAGCATGAACTTTCCCGATATTTACAGGCTTCACGCCTATAGCTGTCCACGCATCCAGAAGATTCGGAGATTCATTAATAAGCTGCATTCTGGAATGGTCAATATAATCTCCTTCCACTTCGGGCAACCTCCCCATAGCTACCGGACCAGCCTCATAGGCATAATATCCTGTTTTCATGCTTTTGCGCGAGGGCACACAAACCGGATTCTGGATTATGGCCTGGCTGAACATCACGCCTTCGTCGGCAAGCCGGTCAATATTCGGGGTATTGGCCCATTGCCCGCCATAACAACCGATACCATCGGCCCGCGCATCATCAAGATAGATCCATAAAATATTGGGTTGTGTGACAGGACTATCAGTTGCAGGCATACAGCCGGCAAAAAAAGAGATACCTGCCAACCCAAAAGCACCGTTAAGAAGTTTACATGTTAAGCTCATCGCACATAAAATTAAACTAAAAATAAACACTTTTCTCAAAATAATTCCGCTCATTTAGAAGCAAAGTAAAATATTATCCTATTTTTGGCATCATTAAAATTTTCTCTGGTAATTAAGATAATAATTATCAAGAATCAATATTGCCAGGTTGCTTTTAATAATATCACAACTAACTAAATATATTTCAAGCTATTCAGGTCTCATAAATTGCTTGTGGAATTAATTTTTAAATTTTATGTTATCCTAAACTATTAAAATTTTAATCACATCATGGAAAATAACGGCAGCAATATGATCA
>SKND01000371.1 GCA_007120695.1 Bacteroidales bacterium
GGGAGAAGCAGTACAGGCACCTTGCAAATGAAAACTGCAAGATGCTTCAAAGGTATCGCCGGCCCGTCATATGCCGGCTTGCAAAAAGCTGCCGGCACCCCGGTTTTTTACCGGTCAAATTGCTTCCGCGGAAGTTTTTCATCTCTCATTGCAGTATGGTAAACCAATACCGCAACAACTGTGGCGGCCTGCATCATGTCGCCAAGGTGCATTCTCTCAAAAGTATCCATATTGGTGTGGTAGCCGCGGCCATAATCGAGCCTGTCCTGGATGAACTGGAAACCGGGAAGTCCAACCGCATCAAAGGCCACATGATCAGTACTGCCTGTCCGGCGTAATGTTACTGTGTTTACTCCCAAATCCTCCAGCGGTTCAAACCAGGCCTTAAATATGGGTCGTAATGCATCGTTTTCCTGAAGATAGATCCCGCGAATTTTCCCTGATCCGTTATCAACATTGTAGTATGCAGAGAATTTGTCGTAGTCCGGCTTTCTTCCGCCATCAGCGGGATCGAAATAGTTCTCGCGAACATAATTGCGTGATCCGTGAAGGCCCTGCTCCTCAGCTCCCCAGAGTGCAATCCGCACCGTGCGTCGGGGGTTGATATCAAGTTCCCTGAAGATCCTCATCACCTCCATCATAACTGCAACACCCGAGGCATTGTCATTTCCGCCGGTTCCGGCATGCCATGAGTCAAGGTGCCCGCCAATGATGACAACCTCATCCTTAAGAACAGGATCAGTGCCGGGAATCTCGGCAATAACGTTGTACCCCATCTGATCTTCATAATGAAACCTGTTCCTTATATCAAGTTCAAGCTCCACATCTATACCCGCTTCAAGCAGGCGCACTATCCTGCCGTAATGCTCAAATGTCATATCAACCTGTGCAAGTCCCGGTTCAACATTTACATTGTAACCCCGGCCATGAGATCTCACTGCACCAAATGTTCCTGAAGCGTTGAGCATTGCCAGTACCCCTTCCTCTTCAAGAAAATCGGTAACCTTCCGGCTGAATGCTCTCTGAGTAAACCAGTCTGATTGCTGCCTTTGAGGTTGTCCGTATGGAGGCGAACTTATCTCCGGGTACTGTGCCAGCCTTTCCAGGTCATCATCCTCCCATCTGAATGCCATTGGAGAGAAAGACAATTCAGGTTCAGATGTTACGGGAGTTACAACCACTTTATTCCTGAGCTTACCTCTGTACTTCTCGAAATCCTCCTCATTCCTTATGTTTACAAGTACCGGATTAGCTACAACCAGGCTGTCAGTGCCCCTTGTCCACGCTCGTGGTACGGCTATCAGGTGCTGATAATATGGCTCTGTCATTGCAATATAGAACCTCTCATTATCCCATCCTCTTCCAAATTCCCCCCATGGAGAAACATCAACATTGCTTAGCCCCCACTCTTCAAAAGTCTCGCTGGTCCATGTATAAGCATTGCTCAACCCGGTGCTTCCCGATAACCGGGGACCAATGACATCGGTCAGATAAAACGATATGTCTCTGATCTGGGAATTATGAAGACCCTCTTGCCTGATCCTGTGAACCATTTCAAGATCAACAGGTTCGGAATGAGCTAAAACAGTAACAGATAAAACCAGCAGAAAAGCTGTCAGTAGGTTTCTAAATAAGCGCATTATTGTCTGTTTAGATTAAAGGTGATGTTTTAAAATGAATTGCAAAGTAATTAAAATATTTCAGAATACGGTTGCACCATTTATAATGCAGGGGTAACCGGTATTTAGGATTATTAGACGAAACCCTTGAATTTTCAATAAAACGTAAACCGAAGAGGGAATGATAAAAAATGTTAATTTTACATTTTGTTTACCGTTCTAAAAGTGTTTCCTGATCCTTTCACCAACAGCATTAACTCATTAAACATCTGCAAAAACATGATATGTACCAGCATTGGGAATACAAATTATGAGGCTGCGCTTGAAAAGGCATGTACTGAAGACCTTATTGAACTCAGGCTCGACCTGTTGAATATTACCGATCAGCAGACAAAGACCCTTTGTTCGCAAAAAGCCCGTACAATAGTTGCTTTCAGACCGGGCAGAACTCCCGGCAAGGAAAGGCTGGAGAAATTAAAAACCGCCATTCTAGCAGGCGCCCGGCTGGTGGATACCGAATGGGACGCTGAAGAAGATTTCCTGGAGGAGCTGGTACCATTTGCACGTGGAAACGACTGCAGGGTAATAATCTCATTTTACGACAAGGATAAGACGCCGGTAAAAAGGGAATTGGAACACATTGTCAGGGAATGCTCAATGAGCGGTGCAGATATTGTTAAAATCGTCTGCAGGGTAAACAGTCATGAGGATAATGCCAGGCTGCTGAGCCTCTATTCTCTTGGGAAAAATATTATAGCGATCGGGCTGGGCAATACCGGAAAAATAACCAGACTTGCTGCCCCGCTTGCAGGTGCTGAATTTACATATGCATCACTTGGAAAAGGGCTCGAAACAGCTGACGGGCAGATGACCAAATCAGCAATGGAGCGTATCTATAAATCATTGGGACAGTAATTATTATTATGAGAAGATCAGTCTTTTCAAAAGGAATAAGCACAATTATCCTGCTATTTTCTTTCACCCTTACTTTGGCCCAGACCGAACTGGATGAAAGAGCCATGGTCAGCTTTGACAGGGGACTTGGTTTTCATGCACCCGACAGCAGTTTTGGCCTTAACCTCCGGTTCAGGATCCAGAACAGGCTGGGTTTTGCGGGCATGGAAGACAGCGATCCGCTGATTGATGAGGTGGATGCCCGCATCAGGAGACTCAGGCTTCGGATAGACGGTTATACAAGAAACGACCGGATCACCTATTACCTGCAACTCTCTTTCTCGAGAGGGGACCAGGACTGGGATAACAGCGGGGTGCCGAATATAATAAGAGATGCCATGGTCTATTATACCGTGAGCAACAATTTCTACATGGGATTCGGACAGGGTAAGTTACCTGGAAACAGGCAGAGGATCAACTCATCGGGCCAGCTTCAGTTTGCCGACAGGTCGGCTGTTAATGCTATGTTCAATATTGACAGGGACTTTGGAGTGATGGGATACTACTCAAACAACTTATCTGGTTTTCATTACAACATAAAAACCGCCATCTCAAGCGGGGAAGGAAGAAATGCACTGCCTTCGGATAACGGACTTGCCTATACGGCAAGGGTTGAGCTGCTCCCCTTCGGCTTGTTTACGGGTGATGGCGACTTTTCTGAAGGGGATCTTGAAAGGGAGCCTCTGCCCAAACTGTCTGTCGGAAGTGGTTACAGCTTCAATCATAAGGCATCCCGGTCCCAGGGCCAAAGGGGAAGCCAGTTGTACCAGGATAAGGATGTAGGCTCGCTGTTTTTTGATGCTGTTTTGAAATACAGGGGCTGGGCCATCTACGCTGAGTACATGGACCGGCGTACCGGAACACCTCTGACCGTCTCTCCTGATGCGGAAATAAGCCATGTGCAGACTGGTTATGGTATAAATACACAGTTGAGCTACCTGTTTACCAATAATTATGAGATCGCCGGCAGATATACAGTAATCCGTCCCGAACAGATTTTTTATGCATCTGGCGGCAACCCGCAGGGTGGCTGGTTCATAAGCACGCCCCCTGCTGAAGAGTATACTGTTGGACTGACCAGGTATATTGCCCGACACAAAATAAAGGCGCAGGGAAATATCGGGATAAGAAATACCGGGCTTCAGCAGGTTTCAGTAACAGGACATGAATCAGGGTGGTTTGTCCAGTTCCAGGTTGAACTTGGGATATAAAAATTATACCTTTGATTTATGGCATTAGTAGATCAACATAGCGGGCTCTTTACAGATCATTATGAGCTTACGATGGCCCAGGGCTTTTTCCTGAGTGGAAAACAGAACACCCCGGCCAGATTTGATTATTTTTTCAGAAAGACACCTTTTAAAGGCTCTTACGTAATATTTGCAGGCCTCCATAATCTGCTGGATATGCTCGAAAGATATTCCTTCGACAGGGAAGCTTGTGAATTCCTTAAATCAAGGGGATTCAACACAAAATTTGTTGATTATCTGAGTAATTTCAAGTTTGCTGGAAATGTTTCATCAGTAAGGGAGGGCGAGATAATTTTCCCGCTGGAACCGGCTCTGTCGGTCAGCGGTAATATTATTGAGTGCCAGTTAATTGAAAGTATGTTGCTGAATATTCTGAATTTTGAGTCGCTTATTGCAACAAAATCAAGCCGGATCAGGCACGCTGCGGGCGATAAGAAATTTATTGATTTCGGATTAAGGAGAGGCCAGGGCACAGGAAGCATACAGGCAAGCAGGGCCGCAGTTATAGGTGGAGCCGCCGGCACGTCAAATATGCTGGCAGCATTTCACTATAATCTCGAATCGACCGGTACAATGGCTCATTCATGGATCCAGAGCTTTCAGGATGAACTAACTGCCTTCAGGGAGTTTGCCGCAAACTTCCCTTCCAGATGCATATTGCTTGTCGACACCTATGACACACTGAAGACCGGTGTACCAAACGCTATTACTGTTGCAAAGGAGATGGAGAAAAGAGGTGAAAAAATGTCTGGAATTCGTCTCGACAGTGGTGATCTTGCCTACCTGAGCAAGCATACCAGGCAAATGCTTGATGAAGCCGGCCTGCAATACGTGAAAATAGTCGCCTCAAACCAGCTGGATGAATATGTGATACGCAGTCTTAAAGAGCAGAACTCTCCGATAGACCTTTACGGGGTAGGTACAAACCTGATCACGGGAAGAGATGATGCAGCGCTTGACGGGGTTTACAAACTGGTTTACAGCGACGGGATACCAAGGATGAAAATATCAGATAATCTTGAAAAGATGATTCTTCCGGGAAAGAAAAAGATATACAGATTCAAGGATAATCAGGGCATGTTCCATGCAGATGCCGTGTGCCTTGAGGACGACCAGCAGCCCGACATGATCTATCACCCTGCCAGACCCGAAAAACACGGTAGCACACTAAACCTTTACGTAGAGGAAATTGTTGAACAGGTGATGAAGGATGGAAAAACCCTCATGAAACAACAGGACCCTTACCAGATAGCACAATACGTAAGGGAAAGACTCCAAATGCTCCCTGATGAGCACAAACGCTTTGAGTTTCCGCATATCTACAAACTGGGAATAAGTAAAAACCTGATGGATTTGAGAAGCAGCATCATTGAGGGTATAAATACAGGTTTGTGAACATTTTTTAAACATCTAACATACACAGCAGTCATGAGAGCACTTATAATTGTAGACGTACAAAACGATTTTTGTCCGGGAGGTGCGCTTCCGGCACCCGAAGGAGATAAGGTTGTGCCCGTGTTAAACAGGATATCTGATAAATTTCCCCTGGTGGTGGCATCGAGGGACTGGCATCCGGAGGATTCGGTCCATTTTGAAAAATGGCCCGCGCATTGCGTTGAAAATTCTGACGGCGCAGATTATCATCCCGAACTGAATAAAAAGAATATCAAGGTTCATCTGCTAAAGGGAACCGGCAATATTGATGACGGCTACTCCGCATTCGAAGCCACTAACGAAAACCTCGAATTGCTGCTCAGAGAGAAAGGAGTTGATGAGGTATATATTGGCGGACTGACTACAGAGTATTGCGTAAAATCAACGGCAATTGACAGCATAAACAAAGGGTTTAAAACATATGTTGTTAAAGATGCTATTGAGGGAGTAAAACAAAATCCCGGCGATGTGGACAGTGCCCTTGATGAAATGAAAGGAGCCGGCATAGAACTGATCACCTCCTCCCTCATAACAAAATAATCAGCCCTGAATAGTAAAAAATTCGCTAAAATCGGACTATCCACCACCGGAGTTAATGCCATTTGGCTTTAACCCCGATTTTTGCTTCGCCCCGCGAACTTTTTTAATCGCACATGCCTTTGGGGCAAAGCCCCGCCAGAACATTACCTCGACCAGAGGACGCGGGTTTACAAGTTAAACTAAATTAAAAATCAGGTTTTTACAGAGTCCTTGCCTCCGCTATAATGACGTGTCATTATGGTCTTAAAAACCCTTTTGATCAAAACATAAAAAACTTTTTATCAATTATTGATTTGTTTTGATGATTATTTATATTTTTAACGGATATAAAGATAATAAATATTCAGGGTACATGCACTTATCTAAATTGTTTGAAACCCAGGGAGAATCTTCCCTTAAAAAAAACGGAAGCACACGTAAGCTGGTCCTCAAGAAACAGATATTCAGCATTCTATACCTGGAGGAGCAAAAAACCATAGCCGATTTATGCGGACCTGTAGCCGTAAGTATTCCTACCATGACCAGGATAATGCACGAGCTGATGGATGAGGGGTGGGTTATTGAACTGGGAGCAGGCGAATCAAGAGGAGGGCGAAGACCGGTGTTTTACGGACTCAATCCTTCAGTCAGGTATATTCTCGGTATTGAGATGACCAAGAGATATACCCGCATTAATGTCTTTGACCTCCAGAACAGGCCACTTGGTGACACCCTGCAGATTGACATAGAACTTAACAAGGCACCTGATACTTTTGAGATCCTTAAGGGTGAAATTGACAAATTCATAGTAAAATACGATCTGGATAAAAACAGGATCCTGGGTGCAGGAGTATGCATTCCCGGTCTGATCAATAAAAAGAGTAACATAAATTACAGCTACCCAAATCTGGGTAATAAACCTCTTGATGTCATCTTCAGCGAACTTCTGGATATTCCTGCATATGTGGAGCACGACACAAAGACCATGGCCCTGGGCGAATCATGGTTCGGACTTGCAAGGAATAAGTCAAATGTATTGTGCCTGAATGTAGGGTCAGGAATCGGACTTGGCATGATAATGAACGGGGAGCTATACCAGGGTTTTTCAGGCTTTTCAGGAGAGTTTGGCCATATACAGATTGACTCTGACGGAGAGTTATGTGATTGCGGCAAGATCGGGTGCCTTGAAACGGTGGCATCAGGATCGGCAATTGTGGCAAAGGCAAAAAGTAAAATCGGAGCAGGAAAAAACTCAATTATTAAAAAGCTGGTTAATGATGATATAGAAAAGATCAATTTACCTGTTATCATAAAGGCAGCCCATCAGGGAGACCAGTATGCCATCGAGCTGATAGAAGAGTCAGGAGGATATCTTGCCTGGGGTATGGCAATACTGATACATCTCCTGAACCCCGAGCTAATCATTATCGGAGGTGACATGGCTGGTGCAGGCAATCTTCTTTCCGACCCTGTAAAGCAAAAACTCAATAAATATACTATTAACCGGATAAGACAGGATACCACCATATATATATCAGAGTTGAAAGAGCATGCCGGACTTCTCGGAACAATTCCGGTTGTCATGACCAACCTGTTGTCTAATGAACCAAATATTAATAATCACAATAATCCCGTACAAATATGATACTTCAACCGATCGACTGGGCCATAGTGGCATTATTTTTTGTAATTCTTTTATCTATAGGTTATTTCGCATCCAGACAGGCCGGGAAAAGCACTACCAACTTTTTTCTTTCAGGACGTAATATGCCCTGGTGGTTGCTGGGAGTTTCAATGGTTGCGACAACCTTTTCAGCCGACACACCAAACCTGGTTACCGATATGGTCCGTACCGGAGGTGTGGCGAGCAACTGGCTTTGGTGGGCATTCCTGCTTACCGGTATGGTGACTGTTTTTATATATGCCAAGTTGTGGAACCGCTCAAAGGTTATGACCGACCTTGAGTTCTACGAATTGAGGTACAGCGGTAAAATGGCAGCCTTCCTCAGAGGATTCAGGGCAATCTACCTTGGGTTTTTCTTCAATGTGATGGTTATAGCAA
>SKND01000199.1 GCA_007120695.1 Bacteroidales bacterium
AAGTCAGCAGAGGTATATGATCACAGGGAAAAGGTTGAGATGGAGTTTGAGCTGACCGATAATAATGGCAATCCGCTGAAGGGGGACTTCTCGGTGTCGGTAACCGACAGCTACGTGGTGCCCTCCCATCATCACCGGCACAACATCGAGACATGGCTTCTGCTCAGCTCAGATATTCCCGGAACAATAGAGAACCCGGGGTACTTCTTTGATCCGGGCAACGCCGGCAGGCACCAGCTTCTTGACCTGCTGATGACAACCAACGGCTGGCGGCGCTTCAGGTGGGATGACCTTATCGCCGGGCGCTATGCCTATTTAAAGTATCCGGCGGGAACAGGCCATATTATTGACGGAAGGGTTTCCCTGATAAACCAGCATGATGTCCCGGTAAGGGCAAAGGTCATGCTCTCTGCACTGGGCGATGAGTTCTTTGCCTCGAGCCAGGTGACAGGTGATGACGGCAGGTTCCTGTTTGACAGCATTGAGCTCTATGACACCACCGTTCTTGTGCTGCAGGGAAGCTTTTACCGTGAGCGCAGGGCACAGCGCAGAGAGAGGCGGGGCGTGGATGACACTTTCACTCCCGGGAGCGAAAACTGGGTTGCCCTTCATATTGAAGAGCCGGAAATTGTCCAGCACGAAGTTGACATTGCAGCGGCAACCGCGGCAGAGGAGGTACTGAGGGCCTATATTGAGGATTCGATGAAGGATCCCCTCCTTTCACACCTTGAAGATATATGGCACCTTGAGATAGAGGAGGTAGAGATAAGAAGGCGCAGGCCAAGGGTGCGCACCACCTTTGACAGGGCCATTCACGGTACCCCATTCAGGATGATGGACAGAATAATTCCGGATGAATACCCTTTTACCCACACCTATCACAATCCATGGGAACTAATGAGGGCTTTACGTCCTGCTATTTTCACCGATACGGGCCCACGCTCATCAGGACCACCGACTTCATTGTTTAATCCCAAGGGCATAGGGATATTTTTAAATGGTATGAAAATCGACCACCCAGAAATAATAACAACCCTGCCTATTGAGACAATATCATTTATCGATATTCTCAGGGAACCACAAACTCTGATCTATGGAAGAGGACTATATATGGTAGTTGCTGTTTTTACTAAAACCATAGAAGACTACCGTGATGCAGATACAAGTCCCCCCGGACTTTTAAGCTTTGAGTTCCCGGGCTATTACCGGGCCAGGGAGTTTTACTCGCCAATGTACGACAGACCGGGGCCGCACCATGGCCAACCGGACTACCGCACCACCCTTTTCTGGGAGCCTGAAGTCAAACCCGGAGAAGACGGCAGGGCAAAGGTCTCTTTCTTTACATCAGACAAGGCATCGGTATACCGCATCATTATCGAGGGCATGACGCAAACAGGTATTCCGGTTATAAAAATAAAAGAGTTGTGGGTGCAGGCTGCCAAAACATCTGAATCTTGATATTCAACTTTTTGTCATAGATAAGATGGGACATCAAAACCTGGAATATATTACCCTGATTTTATGCGGCAGGTGCTGGTATTTCAATTCCGGTTTTCAATATTTCAAAGACAACATGATTTGATATTACAAAATCATCTTCGCTGGATGGGTGGGGCTCAATTAAAAGATCCTCATCTGTAAACATTTTCCTTACGACATAAAATTATTGGATTCTGTGACGGCGTGTTTCAGTTTATGTTTAATTAATGCGGAATGCCCTGTACCAGAAAATTCCGTCGGGATCGGACCCGACGAAAAACTCGGTTTTATTTCCGTTTCCGTCAATATCGTCAAAAATTATCTGATCATCGGGCTTGAGGAACGGGTCACTCGCCTTCAATACATACCGCTTTAGTGATTCATTATAGGCATAAATTCTTATGGTATTTCCGGATCTCTCTCCCGAAACTATTTCCGACCTTCCGTTTTTGTTGATGTCAAATGCGTAAGTCCCCCACCAGTTATGTTGGTTCTCAATGACAGTCCTTTGCCATTCATTGCTATGGTCATATATGTAAAGCCCGGTATGTTCCGAGTCGTGACAGGCTCCTGCAACCAGATCCCTTTCGTCTCCGTTACCTGTAAGGTCACCTGACGAAACCTGTAATACGGGAAATGATTTATCGACGGCCTCTTTAATCCAATTATCCCTGGGGTTGGCTGGTTGTTTTAAAATATAGATACCCCCGTTTACCGCTCCCGGGTTTCTCCCCCTGATCTCTCTTACGCTCACTGCGATATCTCCGGTGCCGTGGCCGCCCCAGTCCCTGGGTGAGTTGTAATCAATCCACCATGCTCCTTCGATCTGCAGTATCTCATGTTTTTCCCAGTTGTCCGGATCCAGAAGATTTTCGCCCTTGTTTTCCATCCAGTAAAAACCTCCGTCTCCCTGGCTTGATCCTTCGTAGGCATAGATAAAATCAGGATTACCATTTCCGGTTATATCCATAATTATCCCCTGCTGCACAAAACTTGCATCCGGATCAAGAGTCAATGTCAGCCACTCACCCTTTGGATCATCAGTTGCCTGTTGGGCAATATCCACCCTGTTCCCTCTCTGATCAAGTATAATAATCTCTATTTGCCCGTTACCATTGAAATCCCCTGCAATTGTACCCTCTACTTCCCGGTAACCTTTTGCGATCAAATGCTTTTGCCATCTACCACCGGAGAGTTTTTCATACCAGTATACTTCACCGCCGTTCCCTGTTCCTACAATAAGGTTATTGGTTCCGTCTCCATTGATATCTGCAAGGGACTGCCCGTCCCCTTCAGTTATGCCGGTGTCAATGATATGCTTTTCAAGGGTGAAGATGCCGTTAAGTTCACTAGCAAGAAAAGATTCTGATTCAGAAGAGTCCTGCAAAGATCTTAATGGTACTGTGTAGTTACAAGTTGGATAGTGATGAACCGTATTATCGGCTTGTCGATATGAACCAATAGTTACAGGTTGATGAAAATCTAAAGAAATAAACAAAACTGCCACCAGTATGAATCGGGATATTTTGGATTTAGTATTCAATCTATTAATTGATAAATTCATAACATCGTTTACACTAACAAACAAAGCTATTATATAATAATGATTAAAACAACTTCTTCTTATTGGATTGCAGCAAAGAAACGCAAATTCAACCTACGGAAGTACATGGGCAAAGTTCAATTTCAGCCTGTGAATCCATTGCAATATCAGAAAAAAAATCAGGGATGAGTGTGAATAATCTTTTAGTCGATACGAATACCCTTATCATACCGCTAATAATTTACAATGAATTACTTGACTATGGCTTCTTAATGTGCTAAATTGCCTTAATATTAAGTATTCCAATTTACACGAAATCAGGAGAAGATCTGTTATCTTCCTGATAGACTACTGAGGCCTCCAGGCCTTCTCACCCTGCAACCTGCAAAGGACAGGTTTTAGTTATAGTTGCTATCCAAAGCTGAAAATAGGCTCTCGTATTCTCAGGTTATTGTTCCTCTTTTAACTGCTTTAAGCTGATGTAAAATTCAGGATTATGAGTATACTGAAGGTATATGATATCCAGTAATTAATAAAGTTGGTTATGGGACGAAATTATGATATTTACAACTGCCACATCCATACTTTTCAAAAGGAAGATGTGCCTGTGGGGTTTTTACCCTTTGGTCTGGTCAAAGTTATCTCAACAAAAGTCGGTTTTGGCACATTGCGGGCCCCAGTCACCAACGCACTATCGCGCATCGAAGAAGAGAATACGAAAAATGCTGGATGATGCCAACATCTCATATGACAAGAAAATGAATGAAAAGGAGCTTTGCGCCCAGTTTGGCCATCCACAGCATTATATTCCAATTTTAAATAAATATCCCGGTATGAATGTCTGTTTTGGACATTGGGGTTCGGAAATTTCCTGGAAAGAATATATTGAGAATCCCCAGAATAAGAGCAACTGGTTTTACATAATCAAAGAGATGTTACGAAATCACCCTAATCTCTATACAGATATTTCATTTACATTGAATGATCAGGAGTTCTTTTCGGTATTAAAGGTATATCTGAGCGATCCTAAAATCCTCGGAAAAGTATTATTTGGATCAGATTATTACATGGTTGAAACAAAATCGACTGAGAAGAAATTTGGATTTGACCTCAGAGCATATCTTGGTGAAGATTTTTACAAAACAATTGCAAATCAAAATCCGGTAAAATATTTAAACTGAGATCATTCATAGGTGCATTGTATCTTTTACAGCAAAATGTAAGACTATATCTATGAACGGGTGTTCTATGTGACCTTGGATTTTAAAATATGAAGATATGAAACCTAAAAATCTCTTCAGTGCCAGGATAGTTCCGTTTCTGATTATAATTCTGGCTACAGTACTGCTATATTCCTTCTATTTTCTCTATTATATCCCAAAGCAGGAATCACAGGTCGAACAGCGTGCTTTCCGTATTATGAAGGAATTTGCCAAAAACATGCATGATAAACTTGACTATTATGATGCCCACTTTAAGAATTACAGCTTTTTCTATGCGATTGAACATCTTGTGGATGATGAAACTCCTCAACTTGAGGATTCTGTTAAACTTGAAATCAAGAAAAAAATAGCAGACAATAAACAGGCAAAGAAATTAATTGAAAACCTCAACAAATCTATTAATACAGATATAGTTACAGTTACAAAAAATGACAAAGAAAGGAAACTTGAAGTACATGAAGAGATTTCTCAATTCAGGTTTATATCCAACATCGACTCGGTAAGTTATGATAAAGGGTTAAAAGAACTGAAGCTTAGTAAAGACACAATAGCCATTATACTCAAATCCCTGAAAGTTGACACAATCAGAATTGCGAGTTCCAGGCAAATGCATGTAGTTGACTATGTTAAAATTCCGATTACTATGAAAAACCTGGGCGTTGACTCAGCAAAAATTGCAGATGCTCTGAAAAGCTTATTCGTTGACTCAGCAAAAATTGCAGATGCTCCGCAAAGCTTAGACGCTGATTCAGTCAAAACCACGAACAATCCAGATAACACTGAAACCAAATATTCCTCAGCTGTCCATTATGTTCCGATGACAACCTTCATGGAACATCTGAAATTTGATAAGTTGCTTAATAATATTGTTTTATTTTGTGACACGTCCATTATCTACAATAGCAGTCCCGAGGTTATTCAGGACATTACAAATCCCGGAATGCTAGCAGACACCGTCAAGAAAATGCAGGGAGGATTGATCCAGAAGATCAATATCCGTGGTGAAACTAACCATGTAATGGTCCTCCCAATTGATTTTCTAGGCAACCGGCTTTACCTTGCAGGCTTCATTACAGAAACTGGTTTCCGGCAAAAAACACGGCATATCAACAGCCAGTTCCTCATCATCCTGGGAGGGATTTTTTTACTGTTGTTATTCAGCATGCCCATCCTGAAAATTTTTCTCATCAGCAGAAATGAGCCACTGCATTCGCGCGACTGCACAGCAGGTACCTTTTCTTTGATTATTGTTGCGGGGTTCTCAATACTGATCGTTGTGAGTGTAATGAAGCATTATGTTGTTGACAAGCACTACCTTCAGGAAAGGATTGAGAATATTTCAAACACATTATACAATAATGTTATATGTGATTTTAATTTAATAAAAGACCTGTACCAGGGTATAATTGAGCATGAAAATACTTCGAAAGATTCAATTGAACCTCTAGACACCCTTATAAAGACTGTTAATGCTGCATTTACTGGCAGCAATAATAATTTCCGGGATATTCCGGTAGATTACCAAAAGAAGGGGTTGCCATTGAATGAGATTTTCCTGATTGACTCAATCGGAGAAATAAGTAAGGCTGTTACCAGCACCGGTTTGTCCGGCCTGGTACCGTCCAATCTGGAGAAAAGACGATATTACAGTTATCTCAAGGACAACAGCGGCAAAAGCTGGACATACAAAAATAGTTATGACACAATCCAGAAATATTATATCGAATCCCTGAAGTCTTACAATTCAGGAAAAAAGGAAGTAGCCTTCTCGTTCAGATTATCAGAAAAGGCCTCCAAAAATTTTGGAACAAAAATACTAGCTATTACATCGCCACTTCCATCGCTTTACTCACAAATATTGCCAGAGGATATGATTTTTATGATCATCAACGATAATGGCGATGTGCTTTTCCACTCCAACAAATCAAAAAACCTGCACGAGAATTTTCTTGCCGAATGTAGTGAAAATAAGTACCTGGAGGGGCTGTTGAAACACAGGGTAACAGATATCACACGTATTGTATATAACGAAAAACAATGGCTTGCAAGGGTTTATCCTATAGAGGATGCACCTCTGTTCCATATCACCCTGATCGATCTTCAACACACGTATAACAAAAACGCACGCATTCTAATTTACACCTTTTATTTTATGCTTGCAACCTTTATCCTGATCCTGATCGGAACAGGTATTATACAATTGAGTAACCCGGACATAAGCAAATCCTTATCAAAACAATGGCTTTTCTACTGGTTGCAGTTCAGCGAAGAAAACAGGGAGTCCTATCTTCAACTGCTTGTTATACAGACAGCTATACTCCTTTGCCAGATAGCAGGCATTCTTATCAGTGATAAACCGGTGACGATGTTTATTTACCAAATGTTTTTTATCGTCATTTCTGTTTATTTTGCAATGTCCATCCTTAAGTATGATCAAAACGGAAAGGCAGAAAAAAGGTCCACGACTCCTGCCCTGCCTCAGATTATTCTTATTCTGATCATGCTTATATTGACAGGAGTATTAATATATCTTAATCAAAAACCAATTCTAGCGCTGCCGTTTGCATTATTAATAGTTTTGGTATTACTAACTGGAAGATTGAAAAGGATTGATAAGACTCTTTCTCAAGGCTATTCCACAAAAACCATATTTCATATTTATGTGTTTACCTGGCTGATTTGTATCTCAGCCATACCGGCTCTTCAGTATTATCAATCAGCGAAGGAGCAGGAAGAAGATTTGTGGAAGCGACACAAACTGGAGTACATAGCAATGAAGAACCTGAACATGGTGCATGAATACAAAGAAGGGATGGAGAATGAGAAATGGTACAAACGAATTACAGGGGATACACTGGATTACCTTAAAATCTCTTACAAAACAGATAAAGAAAACTGCAAACTTAGAACGTATAAGGGAGAAGCATGTGAACTATCTCCTGCCGACAGATTCTATTCAAGGTTACCTGATCCTTTAACAAAAGGTAATCACCTGACCGGACTACTCAACAACAGAAGCACACATACGGAATGGTGGAGAAAATCCGGTAATGACTCAATAATCTGCCTGAGGGTGAATGATAATAAGCTTATATATTCAAAACCAGGTTACGAAAAATATATTTCGGTAGAGCAAACCAGAAGCATCAAATTGGGAGCCGGCAAATGGTTCTTATACTTTACTGTACCCATATTGCTTGTCATTGCATTGCTTTGGTACCTGTTCCGGTACGTATCACGATTTGTTTTAAGAACCGTTACGGTGGACTGGAAGGAACCAGCGGTGCCAGGCTGGGAAAATGTCATCGGCAACGACAACATAAAACAGATTTTACTTTGTAGTTTAACCGGAGAGCAATATCTCGAAGAAACACGTAACCATATAAAAGAGAAATCAAGGTCAGTTAAGAACCATAAAAAACCGGAGCTTCTCGTCGCGGGCATTAAGGAGATCATTGAAGAAATGAAAAAGCCCGGTTATCAATATGTTGATATCATTTGGATTAAAGGTATTGGCAAATTAATTAAAGACCCGGAAGCTTTCGTGAATCAGCTTCCTGATCTGTATCAATTGACCAGTGACAACAAGGCAAAGATGATAATAGAAATTCCGTTCGGCCTCGATTATTTGAGAGAATATTATGAGAGCCTCCTGAAAGAAAGTACCTTGGAAAAAGGAGAAAAAGCACTGATTGAATCAACAATTTGCAAAATAGATGAGTTATTCAGTAGCTTTTACATCTATACTGGTAAATTTATTCCGGAAGAGACTGATGCTGTATCGTCTTCAACGGATAGTAACCAAACCGGAAATACCCGGGAAGATGATGAAAGGCAACAAGCAAGTTATTATGCCTTCAAATCAAGGTACAGGCACATATGGAATAACCTGACCAGCCTGGAAAAGCTGACTCTAACAGATTTGTCGGCTGATGGTATGATAAATTTTAAAAACAAGCACTCGATTGATCAGTTAAGAATAAAAGGATTAATCGAACTTACACCCGACCCTGCTATTACCTGTAATAATTTTCAGCGTTTCCTGACAAACGATATTGATCGGGAAGAAACTAAAAAAATACAGGATAACCTGGGTAAGCAGGGTAAGTGGCATAATAACCGTTATCTTATCCTGCTGGCAATTATTCCTTTAATTATCTTCATTTTTATTTCCCAGGGCACTTCTATTGACAGGGTTTTTGCTATTAGCACAGGCGGATTGGCGGTGTTGGCCGGAATAATGAGGTTGTTCGACACCAACATTTTCAGCCAATTTCCCGGTACAGATTAGTTTTCTGTATGTTCCTGCATTGGTAATGTCCATCCCACCTCATAAAAGATACACTTCTTTCCAACTCCTCGTATTCGTTAGAAAAGCAGGTCCGCCAGATCTCTTTATGTCTGATAATATGTAAGGATTAGACCATTTCTCCGACAAATCAGTTTTAAGCGCAATTAGTACATGTAAATAATCTTGTGAAGACTCATTCATCGGAATATAAATTATTGCTTATGAATCTCACATGTGTTATTATGATCTTTTAGCAATACAAGTCAGATGTGACATTCATCCATTTGAAACACTGAACACGAATTACATGCTAAACATAATTAATTGAATATTAACTTGATTAACCTGATTTGTACGGATGAAAAAGCAGGATATATTTTTGATGACGGTGCTGTATATGATAATGTTTATTTTCATATCGTGCAGTGAAGTTGACAGGCCTTTCTTAGCTGATAATGTTAACGGACAGCGGGACAATTCCGATAATGGTGAGTGGCTTGTTCCGGATGATGAGGTGTTTGATGGAGGCCCCGGAAAAGATGGTATTCCCGCAATTAGCAATCCCGAGTTTACGGGACCAGGAGAGGCTCAATATCTTACCGATAATGATCTTGTACTCGGATTGGTTAAGGATGGCGTAGTACGCGCTTATCCTCATAATATTCTGGATCGGCACGAGATAGTAAATGACTCATTTGATGACCTGGTAATTGCAGTAATTTATTGCCCGCTGACCGGAACAGGTACAGGTTGGAACCGAAGAGTAATGGGGAGCATCACTACATTTGGAGTGTCAGGACTTCTGTATAATTCAAATGTTATACCTTACGACCGGGAGACTGACAGCAACTGGTCACAAATTTTGCTCAAGGCAGTAAACGGGCCACTTAAGGGCACAAAAGCGGAGACCTTTAATCTTTTCGAGACAAGCTGGACCACGTGGAAAAGCATGTACCCCGAAACCCTTGTTCTATCGGAAAATACCGGCTACAAAAGGAATTACAAACTATCCCCATATGGCGATTATAAAACAAATAGCGCAATCTTGTTTCCGGTCAATAATTACGATGACAGGTTGTACGGAAAAGAAAGAGTGCTTGGCGTGTTAGTGGATGATAAAGCAAAAGCCTACAGCTTCGAAAAATTTGGTACGTCAATATCATTGGTCCATGATACCCACAATGGTAAAGATCTGGTTATTGCCGGAAGCCAGGAGAAAAACTTCATTGTTGCATTCAGACGGGATGCCAGGAGTGGCCGGACACTTCAGTTTAATGCTGTCGAAAACAGCTTGCCGGTCATTATGCAGGATAATGAAGGCACATTATATGATGTATTCGGACAGGCAGTTGAAGGACCGGGTAAGGGGCTTCATCTGCGTACCGTTACTCAGTTTATGGGTTATTGGTTTGCCTGGGCCGCCTTTTATCCTGAAATAGAGATATATTGATTTCCTACTTTACCGGCATATTAAGACCGTTTGCCGATTTTTTTTTGCGGTTGGGGTACAGATGGCATACATTTGTCATGTATTAATTAAAAACTCAATTCAAAATGGAAAGAATAGACGATAAGAAACATGAGGCCGGAAAAGGTGTGGTAATGGTAATTGGAGCCTTACTTGTCCTTGCCGGGTTACTGCTGTTTGGCGACCAGCTTAATCTTTTCCCGTTCAGGGTAAAGTACATATTAATATCATGGCAGATGCTGCTCATTGTGCTGGGATTGGTTTTCCTTTCAAAAAAGGAAGGAAGGCTTACCGGGATTATCCTGGTAAGTTTAGGGGTATTTTTTCTGCTGCCAAAATTAACAATTCTGCCGGTTAGTGCCGGCAGGCTTTTCTGGCCGGCACTGCTTGTTTTTGTCGGACTGATGATATTGCTGAGAGGTACTTTCACCAGGGGCCTCGGGTATTCGGCAAGCAAAAAAAGAGGCGATGCATTTGAAGATATAAATGTTTTCGGGGGCCACGACCGAATTATTGAGACTGAAAATTTCAAAGGCGGTGAAATTGTCAATGTTTTTGGCGGGGGAAATTATGATATGCTGCAGGCAAAGCTGGCCCAGGGCAACAACATACTTGAGGTGGTAATGGTATTTGGCGGGTCGAAGATCATTGTTCCGCAGGACTGGGATGTAAAGGTCGAGGTGGCCGCAGTGTTTGGGGGATTCAGTGACAAGCGGATCAAGTCGCCCGAAATAACAAGAGACACCTCGCGTACGCTAATTATAAAAGGAGTAGCTATATTTGGGGGAGGAGAGCTTGTCAACTATAACTGATAGTCGATGCGCCCCGATCCTGCTGAACAGGAATAATCTTGTAATATCGCACTTGCCTGGATTTCTGTAACAACCATTCAGGCAGGTGTGCTAGATTTGTATTCCGGCCTGGAGATTAGGGTTGCACTGACCGACAGCAACGTTTTCAACACCATATTCTTTTTAGTGGGGGCTACTTATGTGCTTAAATACCTAACATACACCACTTTATTATCGCCATCGTCATAAAAATCTTCAAAGCAGGCTTTTATCTGATAGTTGTTCTTTTCATAAAATTTCCTTGTTGATTCATATTGCTCCCGGGATGAAGTTTCTGCATAAATTCCATTGCCGCCGGCACCGGCAATCTTCTGTTCGGTGAGCTTAAGAAGATAGCTTCCGATGCCTGTCCCCCGGTAGTTATTCCGGACTGCTATCCAGTAAAGGTCATAACTTTTCACAGTGCATGGAATTAAGCCATAGCAACTATATGCAACAGGCTTGCCGTTATGACAGGCAAACAGGAACTCATATCCGCTGGACTTCCCTTTTTTAAGCCTTTCTTCCACAAGCTCCACGGCTATATCTATTTCATCAGCACGGAAAAAACCTGTAGATTCAGCTATGTCCCTTATACTTTTTATGTCTTCAAAAACTGGTGCTGCCCTAATCGTTAATTCGTTAATTTTCATTGATCGCAGGTTAATTGTTCATTTTATTTTGTCTGCCAAAGGCTGATGGGGGTTTCACATGATTAAATGTTAGATAATCACATTTCTGGCGAATGCATCAGCCAGGATCCTTTCAACCACTGCCTTATAATCAAGGCCTGTCTTTCCGGCTGCAGCAATAAAACCGGCATCAGGCGACAGGCAAGGGTTGGCATTGACTTCAAGCAGGAAGGGCTCATTATTTTGGTTGACCCGAAAATCAAAACGGGCATATCCGCCAAGATCAAACCCTTTCCAGCAACTGAGACTTATTTTTTTGAGTTTTTCAATGAGACTGGCATCTTCACCGGTAAAATCAAAATGTCTTACAGAGTTTCTGTATTCAAAAGAGCCCTCGTCCCATTTTGAGGCATAATTCAGAATATGTGGCTTTCCCGGGGGATAATCTGTAAAACGTATTTCAGCAGGAGGCAAAACAAGTGGTTCATTTTTACCCCCGATAACAGCTATATTAAATTCACGGCCCTGAATATACTCTTCAAGAAAAAGTTTTCTGTTTTTTCTGACAACCTGTAACCGGTCAATACTTGATTCATCCAGATAAAATACTGAATTATCTGTAATACCGGAGGAGCCATCTTCCCACACTGGTTTGATAATGTAGTTACCCTCTTGCATTTTATCCGTGATACTTTCACCATAATACCAACAGGGGGTAGGCAGTCCAAGTTCAATAAACCGGCTTTTAGCAAGCACTTTGTGTGAGCTGATGTATAAGGGTAAGGACGCAGAACCCGTAAAGGGTATTTCAAGGCACTCCAGGAGGGTGGGAGCCAGGTGGATAAGCTCCCCCCTGCCACTTACCGTTTCAACAAGGTTAAACACCACATCTGGCTTTAGTTTAGTTAAGAACTCCCATGTAATCTTCATGTTAAGATCAAAATAGGCCCGCTGAGAAGAATAACCGCACAGTTGCATGGCTTTTTCAACCGCTTCAGCCTGTTCAAGTACATCCTGCTCGTCAGGCAATGGTTTGGCGGATATTTTGTTTATCAGGATTACAGCCTTTTTCATAGTGTACAGGTTACCTTATATAGTTACTCCCCAGCCTTTACCGTTGAATATTTACCGTCTGGCCAGCGATCTGCTGAATCTGACAACCCGAGCTCTCCTGTGCCAACCAGCCTGAAATTATTACCATCCTTCACCGGTAAATTATTTAGCTTTTTCAATGCGGAGTCCATGATCATTTTCATCAACTCACTGTAGCTTATCCCATTTAATTTTGCAAGGATAGGAAGATCAGAATGTTCGGGGTGAAGACCAGCCAGGGGATTTATTTCAAGAAAGTTTGGAATACCATGCCTGTCGTACCTGATATCTACCCTGCCCCCATCCTCACACCTGATCGCATTCCAAGAACGAAGGGCAAGTTCTTCACATTTGATGGCTTCTTCCGGGGGAGCAGGCAGGTATAAAACTCTTTCCTCACATTCTTCTTTATTATTGTATGAATAAACCTTTTGTTCCGCATTGTCTTTTAATACAACTTCCATTACCCCGATACAGCGTGCATTTTTGCCTGTGCCAACTATCCCTGCAGTAAATTCCCTGCCGCTTAAATACTCTTCTACCAGCACTGGTTGATTATATCTGGTGAGGAGCGAAAGGCAGGTTTCCCGCAAAGCCGGCTTTTTATAGATAACCGAATTGGCATTTATGCCCTTGCCTGTTCCTTCAGCCAGTGGTTTTGCAAAAAGGGGGAAAGGGATATTTATTTTATTTATATCTGCGGGCTCATGTACCACATAATATTCAGCGGTTTTAATACCTGCATTTTTCACTACTGTTTTGGCAAGAGACTTGTCCAGTGTAATGGTCATCACCACAGGGTCAGAGAAAACATAAGGAATACGGTAAGCATCAAGAAGTGCCGGCACCTGGGCCTCCCTGCCGGCACCATACATGCCTTCACAGATATTGAAAACAATATCCCATCTGCAACCCTTTGCAAGTTTTTCTGTTAAGGTCCGGATATTTCCTATGCGATCTACCTCAAATCCCATTTTCATAAGTTCCGATTCTATGGCCTCAATAGTGCCTGCCCTGTCGAATTCGGCAGTCTCTTCTTCAGAATAACCCATTTTCAGATAGTCATCCCTTAAATCATAGCTAAAACCTACTTTAATTTTTATCATTCTTATTCGTATATAGTATTGTTATCAATTTATTTAATAATATGTTACTAAAATGCATATCTTTCTGTGAGCTTTAGCTCATGGGGCTTTCATATTGTTTATGCAATCCTCTGAAGAAACTTAAAGCATTTATCCCCAGATTTCTTGTCCTGTATCCACCCTCCTGAACAACCAGGACGGGCAATTTTAGTTCTCCGATCATTTTTCCATTTTCCTCCAGGTCAACATTATTTAATTGCCATGTGCCTGTAGGATCACCTTTGGCAACATCCAGGCCAAGGGCCAGAACCAGGTAATCAGGTTTGAAGCTTTTTAGTTTATCCAGTGCTTTGCGTAGATATGATCGGTAAGCCGGACCGGACAACTGTTCAGGCAATGGATAATTAACATTAAACCCATATCCGGCCGACTCCCCCTTCTCATTGGCAAAACCACTAAAATAGGGGTATGCAAAGGAGGGATGCCCGTGAATGGAGATGGTCAGCACATCATCTCTTTTGTAAAAAATATCCTGCTGGCCGTTGCCATGATGATAATCGATATCCAGCAATGCAACCTTTCCATATTTACTTAAGTAATTGGCGGCAATAGCGGCAGAATTAAAATAGCAGAAACCACCAAAGGATTTTCTTTCAGCATGATGTCCGGGTGGCCTGATCAGTGCATAGGCCAGTTTTCCCCCTTCTATAAGCAAATCAGCGCATGTAAGTGCGCAATCAACTGCCTTTCTTGAAGCCAGGTAGGCATTCCTGTTAAGTGGAGTGAATGTGTCTATACAATAATAACCGGCCCTTACTGAATCATCTTTTGGAGGCCGGGTTGAATTTCTTACAGGAAATACATAAGGATAAATTGACTTGCCTTCAGGAAGACTTTTACATATCCTCTTGAAGTATTCTATATAACCCCTGTCGTGTATTTCAAAAATATGTTTTTCACTGTAACTTTTGGGAGGATTCAGCTCAAACAAACCTGAAGGAAGCAGTTCATTAAGAATAGATTTAATCCTTACCGGAGCTTCTACGTAACCCCTTTCTCTTACATGATGGATACTATGTTTATCATTATAAATGAGTGGTATTTTAAAGGTCCCGCGAAGGTTTTGTCCTGACGGGGCCCTCTTCTGTCTTTTAATATACCGGGGCGCACGTAGTTTCACCGGATTATCCTTTACCGAATTCAGGACCTTAATAATATATTCCTCAGGACAGTAATTTCGATATTTCCGTTCAAGTATGGCGCGAATAATGATCTTTGCAGTTGTATTATCCATTGTGCCTTCCTTTCCCAGGAAATCACACACCAGGAACGGGGGACAATCATCAGTTTCTTTAACAGGAGTCTCATATAGTGTATCTATAAGCGGGTAGGCGTGGTACTTTTCGTAGAATCTGAGACGGGCTATATTTTGCTGTATAAGTGATGAATCTCTGCATAATTCTGGTTCATCCGGCAGACATTCAAAAAACAGCCCTATACAATTTAGATCAACAGCTTCCTCCTTTACTTTCTGATAAAGGGCACCTCCGATACCTCCCGATATTGTGTTTTTTATAGTTGCAACATAATCGAGATAGCAAAAGTGCAGGTCGGGAGCATACATTGACAGGGCAAAACCAAGTACAGTACCCGCCGAGTTTTCAGCAACGTAGAGTATTGTACGAAACCTGTATTTAAGTGGATCTTTCAATTGCATGGATACTTCATCCAGTTTTTCTTCAGAAAGAGTGGAAAAATGAGACTTCATTATTGCCTTTACCTGTTCAATAGAGTTTTGGTCTACAGGTCTGTTAACATCATGTATACGCCTTATTCTGAACATCATCTTACATATTGGATGTGAATAATGAAACTCATGTAAACCTGAAAGAATAATTATAGGGAGCAGCCATCCTGTGATTGAACTCCACTGCCAGGCAAAGGCCCTTCAGGATAAAGGAACGTCCTGTTTTCGTAGTTAACAAGGAGGTAACCCTCATTACACTTTTCGACTACATAACCGGGCAATAATGGAATTTTCCCTCCACCACCAGGTGCATCGATAACGAAATGCGGAATGGCGTACCCCGAGGTAAAGCCCCTTAACCCCCTTATTATTTCCAGCCCTTTCGACACCGGTGTTCTGAAATGGGCCGAGCCTGGAATCGGATCACACTGATAAAGGTAATAGGGTCTAACTCTCATCTTTAATAACAGGTGGGTTAGCTTTTTAAAAACCTCCACATCATCATTTATACCCTGCAGCAGAACAGTCTGGCTACCCAGCGGGATTCCGGCATCGGCCAGACGGTTACAGGCAAACTCTGTCTCGGGTGTCACTTCATCGGGGTGGGTAAAATGTATACTCATAAATAACGGGTGATACCTTCGCAACATGCTTACCAGTCCCCGTGTTATACGCTGGGGAAGTACTACAGGTACTTTGGTACCTATTCTGATAATCTCAACATGCGAAATGGCGCGGAGGTTTGAGAGAAGATACTCCAGTCGCCAATCGGGCAAAGTAAGCGGATCTCCCCCTGAGATCAGTACGTCCCTTATCTCGCTGTGTGCCCTTATATAATCCAGGGCTTTGTCCCACTCCCTTCGGCCTGAGTGACATTTATCCTTTTTCGAGACCAGGTGCGAGCGGGTACAATAGCGGCAATATGCTGCACAGAAACCTGTAACCAGGAAAAGGACCCTGTCCGGGTACCTGTGAACAAGGTTTGCAACTGGACTGTGCTTGTTTTCGCCAAGCGGATCTGCCTTTTCAAAAGCAGATACAATTAATTCATCAAGAACGGGGACCATAGTTTTGCGCAAGGCCTGCCCAGAATTACTCCTGCTAAGCAATGATGCAAAATAGGGAGTTATCCTCAGAGGCAGATGCACATTGCCGGAAGATGGTATTGCCTCATTTTCCGTTAATTGCAGAAATCCGGATAGCTGATTGAAAGCCGTAAAACTATTACTTATCTGCCATTGCCAGTCATTCCATTCTGAATCAGAAGCTGAAGGGAAATTTTTTTCACGAAAGATTCGTGAATGCGCACTGATTGGGATTGAGATTTGTTTGTGAAAACCTGAAAAATATTTTCTTGTTTTTTTGGTATCCGGACATAGCCTGCCTGGAGGCTCTGTTTCGGTTTCCTCATTAATTAAAGAGGAATTGGAAATCAATTTTCCGGGTTTCATTTTACCCTAAGGGTTCTCTAATTTTTTTAATTTAAACTTCATGCCACATATTAACTTTAAACCACTTTGATTTAGCATAAAGCGGTAAAATTCTATGCAAAATAAAACAAAAAAGCAATCCATTGTTCACTTTTAATAATTTATTTTTGGTATTTGTTCGCAAAAGCTTTAAATGCCTTTATTTAAGTAAATTATAGAGGTGTTTATTGGGAGGTCCGTGGCTGACTGAACTGGGTGGTTAGCCGGCCTGAGGGAGAGAGTTCATTCGGGAATATTATCTTGCATTATGCTAATAATCTTACTGCTTTTAATTTGCGGGAGATTATAAGTTTGCCAGCTGATTTTGCTATGTTTTTTTTGGTGCCAATAACCTGGAATAGAAAATGAGCGAATGCGAAATATCTTTTTTAATAAGGCTTTAGAGCTGGAGGTTAAAAAAGAGGATATAAAAATAAACGAAATTCCGCTCCATGTGAAAAAGCAATTGTGTATTGATTTTTGTAACTTGTGCCGCGATATATCCAAAATTTAGTGGTCATTAGCACAATAATTAGCAACACCTAAAAATTCATTTTTAAATGATTATTGAAACCAGGGCATATGCCCGTGCAGGTTTACTGGGCAACCCATCTGATGGATATTTTGGTAAAACAATATCCATCATTGTCAGGAATTTTGGTGCTTCCATCTCTATGTATGAAACCCCTGAGCTGAGAATTGAGGAGATGCATGTCGACCGGGATACCTTCCGTAATGTATACCACATGGTTGATTCAGTAAAACTGTCAGGGTATTATGGAGGAACAAGATTGATCAAGGCCTCCATAAAGAAATTTGTTGAGTACTGCGAATCTAACAATATCCGGCTCGGCAACAAGAACTTTTCTGTTCGTTACATATCGTCAATACCCCGCCAGGTAGGACTTGCAGGATCGAGTGCTATTATTGCCGCGACGATGAAAGCGTTGATGAGATTTTATGATGTGGATATCCCAAAACATATTCTCCCTACGTTAATTTTAAAGGCAGAGACTGAAGAACTCGGAATAAATGCAGGATTGCAGGATCGTGTAATACAGGTTTATGAAGGTTGTGTTTTCATGGATTTTGATAAAGAGCACTTGCTGCAAAACGGTTTCGGAAAATATACGAGTATTGATTCAGCCCTGATCCCGAAACTTTACCTTGCTTATAAAGTCGAATTGAGTAAAGTTTCAGGAATGGTATTGAATAATATCCGTGAAAGATATGAAAAGGAGGATCCTTTGGTAATCGACACTTTGAATGACCTGGCTGAAGTCGCCGAGCAGGGCAGGGAAGCGATCCTTAACAAGGACTATGAAAAACTAAATAAACTTATAGACACAAACTTTGATTTGCGATGCAAGATCATGAAGATTTCAGATAGCAATATGGAACTGGTAATGACAGCCAGAAACTGCGGTGCTTCAGCCAAGTTTTCGGGATCCGGTGGTGCAATCATCGGCATGTATGAAGATGATGAGATGTTGAGGCGCTTAATTGTTAATTTAAAAAAAGTCAATGCAAGAGTTATAAAACCAATTATAATGTAATTTATCATGATAAAAAAAGCAGTTATTCCGGCAGCCGGTTTTGGTACCAGGTTCCTTCCGGTAACAAAGGCGCAACCAAAAGAGATGCTGCCGATTATTGACACTCCTACTATTCAGTATGTAGTTCAGGAATGCGTTGATTCTGGCATAGAAGACATTCTTATTATTTCAGGTAAAGGGAAACGTTCCATTGAAGATCATTTTGACAGGAATTTTGAACTCGAATCAAGAATCCAGGAAAAGGAAGACGAAGCTTTATATACGCAATTACGACATATAGAAAGCATGGCAAATATCCATTTTATTCGTCAGAAGGAATTGAACGGATTGGGTGATGCGATCTACCATGCAAGATTCCATTGTGAGCATGAACCTTTTGCTGTTTTGCTTGGCGATACGGTTATTGACTCTGTAATACCGGTTACACAGCAATTGATCGATTCATTCGAGCAGTACAGGCAGACTGTAATAGCCGTTGAAAGGGTTCCGTGGGAAAATGTTTCAAGATATGGTGTTGTTGGTGGTGTGAACCTGAGTGACAGGATACTGCAGTTAAATGAACTAGTTGAGAAACCCGGCCGCAAACAAGCGCCTTCCAATTTTGCCATTGCCGGACGTTATATTCTAACTCCTGAGATTTTCAGGGCACTGGAAAAAACACCCCGCGGAAAGGGGAATGAGATTCAGCTAACCGATGCTTTGAGGATCCTGCTTAAGGAAGAGGGTATTATTGCCACATTAATTGAAGGCAAACGTTATGATATTGGCAATAAAATGGATTTTTTAAAAACTACGGTGGAGTTTGCCCTGAAACGAAAAGAATTTTCAGTAGATTTTGAAGCTTTTCTTCGTGAAACAATTAAAAATATAGACGATCAAAAAGAGAAATAAGCCAAAAAGAGAAATAAGCCAAAAAGAGAAATAAATTCTTGTCGTTCAGACTGACCAGGGTTTTACCCTGTCATTTGTTGAAAAACCGGTTATTGTTTTCCGGTTGTTATATGGACTTTATAACTGAAAGCTATCAGGGAATACAGATTCCGATCACCAGTATATCATCAACCTGTTCATGGGCTGCCTGCCAACGGTCCAGCGTATTTTCTATCTCTTTCTTTTGTTCTGTCATAGACAATTCATGTATTCTTAAAAGCAGTTCTTTGAATGGCCTTATTTTGAACTTTTTCCCCTGAGGCCCTCCAAACTGGTCAACCAGTCCGTCGGAAAAGATATAGAATTTGTCGCCGGGCAATAACCCAAGCTCATATAATGTAAAGGAGTCTTTTTCCAGTACATGAATTCCTACCGGCATTTTATCCGGTTTGTATTCGATAAGTTTCCCTTTCCTGATGAGGTACATCGGGATATATGCCCCCGCATACTGGAGGTTTTTTCTGTCATCGTCAAACACACAAACAGCTATATCCATACCGTCGCTTGCCTCATCATCCCTGCCTGTTTGCGATAGTGTTGCCTTAATCTTCTGGCGCAGGGTATTAAGGATTTGATCGGGCCTTATTACACCTGCCACATTCACTATATCATTGAGAAGAGAAACACCCATCATGCTCATGAAAGCTCCCGGAACACCATGACCGGTACAATCTGATGCAACCACAACCACCTTGCCGTTTTTCCTGGTCATCCAGTAAAAATCGCCGCTTACAATATCACGCGGACGGAAAATAAGGAAATAGCTCCTGAGCAGATCCTCCACTGCCTCTTTCGGGGGCATTACCGCTGTCTGTATTCTGCGGGCGTATATTATAGAGTTTGTCATCTCTTCATTTTGTTTAAAAATGTGGTCCCGCTGGGTTTCAATCTCTTTTTTCTGTGTAACTATCTCCCGATTGAATTTAGAAAGATTATCGCGGTGCTTCTCGAGAATTTTTTTCTGGTTTTCAATAGTTTTTGTGCGTTGCCTGACCAGCTTCTCAAGCCGCTCTTTATCTTTCTTTAATTTTTGCTCTCTTAAAAGTAAAATTATCACAAACAGAAGGACCACAGTTAATACCGATATGACCGGAAACCATCTTGTTTGCCAGAAGGGTGGTTTGATCTGATACGGGAGGTTGAGTGGTTCACTAATAGTGCCAAGGATATCTTTTGCCCTGATGCTGATAATATATTCACCCGCTGGAAGATATGGAAGCTCCAGCACCGGATCACCGGTCCATTCCGACCATCTTCTGGTTAAACCCGTTATATAATACTGAAACATGACTGATCCCTCTTTAATATATGAGGGGGCACTTATGCTGATCCTCAAAGCATTGTTTGCATACTCCAGATTTATATTATCGGGAGTGATAAGGTTTCCGGAAAGTTCCCTGATATCTTTGAGGAATACACCGAATTGCCTTCCGGTTTCAATTCTGCTACCGGGGGTAATTCTGTAAAGTTGATCAAACCCGTTTACGGCGTATATATCTCCGTCTTCTGAAACATAAATACTGTTTAGGTTATCAAGCAGATTTAAATAATTTGTTCTGATGGGCGGGATTTCATGATCGGATGTAAATGAACCCCATTGTGCACCTGTTTTTATCCATGTATAGTCTTTCTGGTAGAAAAAGAGGGCTGATGATTCTTCAAAAATAAAGTTACGGTCAGGGGTCAGCCGACCGGTTTCCGGATTAAACAAATAAACAGTATCTGCCGTAAAGGTTCTGATTTCACCGTCTATTTTTCTTGCCACGGGAGAGTTGAACCTTCTGCCCGGCAGGTAAATGGCATCATAACTATAATTGTTTTCATCCTGTCTTACAGACATGAACACGTCAAACTCTGTTGTGACCAATTTGCGACCCTGATCAATCTCAACTATACTAATTGCCCGGAAATTATTTTCCGGCAGTAGAGGTATGACAGACCATATTATTTCGTTTCGTGATGCAAGATATGCTCCGTCGTCGGCCCCGATAAGAAGTGAATTGCTGTTATATTCAGATTTTTCAAGAAAATGGATGTTTTTGCCTCTCAGTATGCTTGTGGCTGTTCCGTTTACTACCTGGAAAAGCCCAAGATTAGTGGCAACAAAAAGAGAGCCGTCCAGCACGGCAAACTGCTGAACCTTCCCCCGCACTCCGGGAATCTGCTTATATGTATATGTAATTGACTGAAGCTGCTGAATTGTTCTGATTATTGGTTCCTGCTCCTGTACCTCCTGTACTTCCTGTATCTCCTGTATTTCAGAAATTTGTAGTTCATCCTGATCAACTGTCTCAATCTCATCATCCCTTCCTGTAATCCGGTTAAAAAGCCTGGAAATAAATCCACTTCTCTTCTCTTCAGGCCCTTCCTGCGGATCCTCAGGTTCTTCCTGCAGGTATTCAGGCCTTTCCTGCGGATCCTCAGGTTCTTCCTGCAGGCCTTCAGGTTCTCCCTGCGGCTCTTTTTGCTCTTGCTGATCAATTGTCTTTTCATCAACATAAATCTCTTCCTGCTCACGGACCGGATCCGGAGCGGGTTCTCCAGGCAGGATTTGTGGCTCATCGATTACCTCTGTTAGCCTGTAATCACGCTCTTCACCAAGATAAAACAGGCCCTCACTGGTGCCGGCATAAATTATGTCGTCGTGAAAAACAGATATATGCAGGTTACCCCTCAGTCCGGGATATTCTGAAAATGACCTGACTGGGAGCGCAAGATCTGCCCTTGTAATCCCCATGCCATGTGCTATCCATAAACCACCCTCGTTGTCTGTTCCCATAGAGCTTATCTCATCATCAGGAAGGCCGTTATAGTAATTAAGCATATTTACCTCCCTTGGGCCGGAAGGATTTATTATCATACATCCACCATTTACTGTAGAAAGGACAAATTCTTCCGGACTGACTGAAATACCACCGTTAAGCAGATTTTCCCTGAAGAAATTTTCCCGGGGAAGCGGGAATTGTGCCAGGTTTTGACCGGAATAACTATACAGTTTATTGGCTGAAGATCCAAAAAATTGTCTGCCTCCATGATTGAAAGAAAAAGTAAAATCTTCTCCGGGCGTAAGGGTTGCTATCATTTCCGGCTCCCCTGCGGGGTTATACAAAAAGATGCCGGTATAATTATTCACATAGAACATTTGTCCTCCCAGAACAAAGAAGTCCGACATATGAATATCCGGATCGGTATGGCTTACAAGAGTATCAACAGATGTTCCATTATGCATGCTTACCAGGCAGACGACATGCGGTGATACGGCAATAACCCCTTCATCTGTTTTAATAAGTTTATAATAATCGCCTTCTGAAGGTGATTTAAGTATTAGTTCTTGTTCGTATGTGCCTTTTTCATTCTGTATAAAATAACCCACTCCATCTTCTGTGCTATAATATAATCTGTTGTTGTATGCGATAGAAACAGGCCTTCCCGTCAGACCCATATTTTGCCATTGCAGCCCATCGAATACATAAATCCCATTCCGGTTATGAATGTACATCTGCCCGTTCACATCCTGCACAAATCCCAGATTTGTGTTACTGACCCTGTCAGGCAGGTTAAAATGGATGAGAAATGGGTTTCCTTCGCGTGACCAGGCCGGAGTAGACACCATTACAGCAATAAATATTATCAGGTATGGCAGACTCTTCATCCCGGAAACTTTCAAAGTTGCTGTTTGTCTTTTATAAAGTACAAATATAATAAGGATCAATCGGGGATCTGCCCCGGAGTAGTTCATTGTTGGTTATCCGGATCTGCATTGCAGTGCTCTACGAGCTTGTCTGTTGCTTCAGCCATTCCCAGGTCACCTGCCCTTCTCCAGTCTGAGCATGCATTTTCCAGCTGGCCCAGTTTGTGCAGCGATTTTCCGCGCCTGAAATAGCACTGTGCAATACCCGGGTCTATCTCAAGAACCCTGCTGTAATCTTCTGCGGCCCCTGCATAATCGCCCAGTGCGTCTTTGGCAATGCCCCTGTTATAAAACGTTGATATTTTGTCATTTTCATTGTCGAGGGCGAGGGTGTAATCTTCAACAGCTTCCTGGTATTCGCCCAGCGCATAACGGGCAAGTGCCCTGTTGTAATAGGTAATTGCCAGATCCTGATCAGGCCCGGATGAGGTTCCTGATTCTATAACATTGCCTCGTCTGTCGGTTATTGTAAGTTTTACTCCCCCTGTTGCGCGGGTAGCTATTTCTATTGCAGTGGTGTAATCCCGTACTGCACTTTCGAAATCCTCGAGGTTATAGTGTGACGAGCCTCTAAGGACATAGGCTGACATATGGTCGGGATTGATCTCTATTGCCTTTGAAAGATCGGCCATAGCTCCATTGTAATTACCCATATTAAATTTTACCAGTGCAATATTATAATACTGAAAATCAGTCTGGGCATGAATATTGAGGGATAAAGCGGTAACGGACATTATAAAAACGAGAACTTTCATGGCAGTTGTTTTACAGATTAATCAAACAAAATAGTTGTTTTTAAATACAAAAAAAAGTTTGACCTTTGTCCTGAATGCAACAATGCTTAAACTGGCCGTAAAAAGATATTAACAATAATAACAATTTGAACCGGCATAATGTTATAACGATATTCAAATTAAATTTAATATGAAGTTTATTAAGATTATATTTTCAATTGCTATTATTGCCTTTTCAGGGTGTTCAATGCCCGTAGCACTGGTGGTGCCCAGGCAGGAACCTCCGGTAACAAAGGGGAAGTTTGCGGCGGGAATGCAGGAGAGTATGCAGCATGATGAGCGCAGCGGGTTTTATTATGACTTTGGATATGACAGGGCCAACCTTTACCTGAACCTTGCAGTCGGCGATCCCGAAGTTATAATGAAGATTGCATACTTTGGATTTACGGTATGGATTGACAGGACGGGAGGTAAGAATCAGGATCAGGGTTTCAGGTTTCCTACAGGGATCAGGACACGGCAAAATCAAACAGTAGGTCAGGGAGGACTGGCTGTTGCAGCCGGTTTACGCGGAGGTGATGTGAGCAATCTTATTGAAATATCCGAAGAGATTGACCTGATAGGTATCTACGGCACTTCGGTCAGAAGAGTTAAGATGAGGGACAGCAGGATCAGGGTAATAGCAGAGGTTGCTGATGATGTCCTGTTTTACAGGGCGGTTATTCCTTATGAAGTGCTGGGATTCGGGTATGACCCCCTGTCAGCAAGGTCAGTTATAAACATTGGCCTGGAGACGGGACATTTTGAGCCGCCGTCAGCTTCTGAAATGCGACGGCAGCGAACCACGTCGGGTGACATGGTGGGACGCCCCGGAGGAATGACAGGCCAGTATCCGGGACAGTATCCCGGCAGGATGCCGGACCGTGGTATGCTGGAGCAGCGCTCGTCTGAAATAAACAGGCTGTCAAGACCGACGAGGTTGTGGCTGGCCCTTGAATTTGAAAGGTAAACCGGTTAACTTTAAACAATACTATCATGTTCAGAATTTATTTACTAATTCCGTTAATTTTTTTGACATACTGTACTTCACCCTTGCCAGAAACTATGATCGTAGCACACAGGGGGGCTTCATATGATGCACCCGAAAATACCATACCGGCATTTTTGCTTGCCTGGGAGCAGGGAGCTGATGCTATTGAGGGAGATTTCTTTCTTACTGCCGACGGGGAGATTGTATGCATACATGATCCTCGTACATCAAGGGTTTCAGATACTGATACCGAGGTAGCAAATGCAACACTTGAAGAATTGAGGCAGCTGGATGTAGGATCATGGAAAGGTCAGGAGTGGGCCGGCACAGGCATACCGACACTTGGGGAAGTATTTGAGATTGTTCCTGCCGGAAAAAAGATTTTTGTTGAGATTAAGTCGGGGACAGAGATATTGCCGGTATTGTATGAGGAGCTTGACAGATCGGGATTAAGGAATGAGCAGATAGTCATAATTTCATTCAACGCCGATGTGATAGAGGGAGTGAAGTCGGCCAGGCCCGAACATAATGCATACTGGTTGTCGGGCCTCAGCCAGGATGATTATGGCAATGTCGTTCCGGATGTGAAGACCGTAATTGAAACATTGGACAGGACCGGGGCAGATGGTTTTTCTTCGCATCACGGATTGGTAACTGCCGGATATATTGAGCAAATAAAAGATGCCGGCTATGAATATCACGTCTGGACGGTTAATGATCCTGAAAGGGCATGGGAACTGAAGCAGCATGGTGCCTTATCAATCACAACTGATATTCCCGGCCGGGTAAGGGAGTATTTTCTTACACAGAAATCAAAATAACACCAGGAGTCCCGGTTTTATTGATTTGACTTTGCTTGCATCTAATCATGGAGAGATGTTAATATGTTTTAATTCCTTATCTTTGTCCCCTAAAGAGAATGATTACGATGGAAAACGAAGCAGTAAAAATCCGTTACTCGAAACTGGCAGATGATGCCTGCTGTTTATCGTGCGGAGGAGCGCTGGAGAAGAGCAGCGCATCGCCCGGGGAGGTGTGTATTGATCTTGGAAGCGGTCGCGGAACAGATGTATTGAGACTGGCCGGTATAGTTGGATCAGAAGGGTTTGTATATGGTGTTGATGTAACGCCAGGGATGATCAGAAAAGGCAAATCTGCCGCTGAAAAGCTTGGTATTGACAATGCGGAGTTCCTGCAGTCGGAACTTACAGAGATACCACTCGAAAGTGAGACGGCAGATCTTGTAATTTCTAATTGTGTTATAAACCATGTTAGCCGCAAGGACCTGGTCTGGCAGGAGATTTTCCGCCTCCTTAAAACCGGCGGGCGCTTTGTGGTTAGTGATATTTATTCGGTTAATCCGGTGTCTGATCAGTATAGCTCTGATCCGGAGGCCATTGCAGAGTGCTGGGCCGGAGCTGTCACCAAAAATGAGTATCTGGCCGGGGTCCGGCAGGCCGGTTTTAAAGATGTTGTCATTCTAGAGGAGAGCAAACCGTATAAAAAAGGAGAGATTGAGGTTTGCAGTATTACCCTTTCGGGGAACAAGAGGTAAATGGAGATTAATTAGAGTACTTCAATAAAGTCAGTGTCTGAATCAAAATGGACAGACTAGTTAACCAATTCAAAAATTATACTATGAAACAACTGGGTGTTTTAATGCTGTTTTTATCAGTGCTTGTTATAGTTTCGTGCGACAAGGATGAAGACGAGGTGTCAGACAGGTTCAGGTTTCTTACAAGCGTTGATTGGGAATCCGACAGCCTGCTTGTGAACGGGATGGAAGCAGGCGGCGATGGCCAGATGCTTGAAAACTTCAGGGGTACTGCCAGGTTTAACGAAGACGGAACAGGAAGTTTTGGAGGGATTACCGGCACGTGGGCGTTCTCACAGGATGAGACCGAACTTATAATAAATACTGAAGAGTTGCCATTTGCCCTGACAACAAAAATTATTGAGCTGACTGCCTCATCACTCAAGGTCACGGCAAATTTTCCGAACCCCTTAAATCCGGTAGATCAGCTTAAGATCAGAATGACATTCAAGGCACAATGATACCCCGTGTTTTCCCGGCTTTATTGCTGTTTGTTGCACTTTCAGTCAGCGCAGCAGATGTGCCGGGAATCATAGAGGGGAGAATATACGACAGGGAAACCGGTGAACCCCTTCCGCATGCAACAGTATTGTATGGCCGGAACCTGGGAACAACATCCGGTATTGACGGATTTTTCCTGCTAAGTATTGAATCCGGGCATCACGTGCTTACATTCAGGTATGTAGGGTACAGGACCATTACCCGCGCGGTTTCTGTAGCGCCCGGAGATACTGTGCTGGTGCAAGTGGGACTGGAACTGGATGCCGCTGAGATTGACCAGGTAGTGGTAAGTGCCGGTAAGATCGAGCAGCGTGTGTCAGAATTGACGGTTTCATTACACATCATAAAACCTGAAGTAATATCATCCTCCCATATTACCGATGCCACCGAACTGCTGAACAAAACACCCGGAATCGAGGTGATGGACGGCCAGGCTTCAATAAGAGGCGGCAGTGGCTATAGTTATGGTGCCGGCAGCAGGGTGCTGGCCCTTATCGACGGACTACCTGTGCTTTCGGCTGACGCCGGGAATATAAAATGGCACTTTCTTCCGCTTGAAAATATCTCACAGGTAGAGGTAATAAAAGGTGCATCATCGGTTCTGTACGGATCATCTGCACTAAACGGGGTAATTAATTTCAGGACAGCCCGTCCGGGTACCGAACCTGTCACCAGGTTCTACATTGAATCAGGCATGTTTGACCGGCCCCGTAACGATGAGTGGGTCTGGTGGGACTCCCCGAGGACTTACTCGAGTACCTCACTATCTCATTTGCAGCGTTCAGGCAACACCGATCTGGGGGCATCAATCCATATTATGAATGATAACGGATACCGCCGGTTGAATGATGAGCGTCTTGGCAGGGCCAATGTGCTCATAAGACATGATGACCGCAAGGTGGATGGGCTCTCATACGGCACAACAATAAATGCCGGGTTAACAAAGAAAAGGGACTTTATTCTCTGGGAAAATGCTTGGACAGGTGCACTGAAACAGGATGAGTCTGCTGCCATGCAGATGACGGGTAGTCTTGTTACCATCGATCCCTATATTACTTTTAAAGGAGAAGGCGGATCACAGCATGATCTGCGTACCCGGTTCCAGGCTTCTGACAACGGTTTTACTGATGCAGTGCATAATGACAGCAGGGCAATATCACTTTATGCAGAATACCAGTACCGGCAAAAAATTTCTGACAGGATTGATGTAAATGCCGGATTGCTGGAGAACTACAGCCGCATTGCTTCCGCTTTTTACGGAGATCATGATGCCCTTAATCTTGCCGGTTATATACAGGCCGACCTTACACCGGTCAGAAGGCTAAGGATGGTGGCAGGCCTGCGACTGGAATATAATTCCCTGAACGGCGAAGGCGACAGGCCGGTAGCTCTTTTCAGGGCAGGGATAAATTACAGGGTTATGGATTACACGTTTCTGAGAGCCTCATTTGGCCAGGGATACAGGTATCCTTCCATTGCCGAGAAGCATGCTGCAACCACCGTGGGTTCGGTGCGGATTGTGCCTAATCCCGGCATAGTGCCTGAGTCAGGATGGAGTTCGGAACTTGGGCTCAAACAGGGGATATCGACAGGCAGTATCCTGGGGCAGATTGATATTGCACTCTTCTATTCAGAAAACAGCGATATGATTGAATATCTGTTTGGCATCTATCCTGTTGCGGGAGAGGAATATAGTAGTTTTGGCTTTATGGCCTCGAATGTTGAACAATCAAGGGTGTACGGCACTGAGATCGAGTTTGCTCTTTCCGCCCCGGCCGGGCAATTCACAAACTCGGTTACCGGCGGATATGTGTTCATGTATCCTGTTGAATTCAACCCCGATTCCGGCAAAGATACGGGTACCTACCTTAAATACAGACGTAAACACTCTGCAAAAATCAATTTTACCACCAGATTCCGGCGGTTTGAAATGGGAATCAGCATGCAGGCAGCATCTCCGGTACTGAATATTGATAAAGTGTTTTTAAGCGAACTGACACGGGAAACAATCCTGCCTGGATTCTATGACTACTGGAATAACTCGGACAGGGGTTATTTCCTGGTTGATCCGCATTTTGGTTATTCACTAAGTGACCGGATAAAAATCTCATTTGCCGTCAAAAATGCATTCAACACCGAATACATGGGACGTCCGGGTGATATTATGCCTCACCGGAATTTCAGCCTGCGCCTTACCGGGATCTTCTGATCACCGCTGCTATTGGAATGAGATCATGTACTATTCTTCTTTAAAAAAGCACTCAAAATTTTGTTTAGAAAATACTAAATTGACTTACAGAAGGAACCGCTTTGCTTTAACATAAGTCAGACATTTGGCTAACATTTCAAAAAGAACTAAATAATGCATGTGTAATCGATGAAGTCAATTTTTCTCATCTTAATTGTGTGCAATTTTACGCAGAAAAAATTTAATGTATATTTGTATTAATATTACCAGATTGAGCCGTGCTGATACTGGCGGTTTATGGTGGTAAAAATCAGAAATTGTATTTATAAAATATAAAGTATGAAGAGTTTGACTGTAAAGAAGAAAGAGGAGATAAAAGAACAGGCACAGTGCTGTGCCAAAAAATCAAAAATCGTGGCAGGCTGCCATGATTGAGAAGTTTCAGGCCGGACATTTTAATGAAGCTTTTAAGTATTCGCTTAGCGATAGTCTGATAATCCACAGGAAACCTTTGCCGGTTTTTTTCTGTGAAACAAGAGGCAGTAATAAAACTGACTTCACCGGTTGATACAGGTTTGTTCAATATGATCTTTTCCGGCAAAATGGAACTATCCAGGTTTAATATTATATCGGAGATCAAAGATTCTGATCACTGTTTTATAATTAATTCCCTTTACGGGAGTGCTGATATTATAGACAAGGATACCTGCAATGCCCTCCTTACGGGGAAGGCATCGGGTGAAGAGTTATCTGCAAAGGGGTACCTGGTTGACCCCGAAAATGAGAAGGCCGCATTCCGGACAGCATACCTCAGGTTCATAGATGAAAGAGATAACGATGAGATCCAGCTCTTTTTTGTGCCGGGCTACAGTTGCAATTTTAATTGTTCCTATTGTTACCAGGGTAAATACGAGAGAATGGCCGGGGGGCTGACCAGGGAGATAACAGATGCTTTCTTCAGGCATACTGACATTGAATTCGCAGGCAGGCGCAGGTATATAACTATTTTTGGGGGAGAGCCCCTGCTTAATGGCGGGCATCATCGTGAAAACATAAGGTACATAATTGAATGTGCTGCTGAAAGGAATATACAAATAGCAATAGTTACCAACGGTTATCATATTTCTGAGTATATGGACCTGATGAAGAAGTCCACTATACGTGAGATCCAGGTGACCCTTGACGGGCCCCGGGAGGTGCACGACAAACGGCGAACCCTGAAAAACGGTGAAGGTACATTTGACAGGATAGCTGAAGGAGTAGAATTGCTTCTGAAAAATGATATTCCTGTCAATCTGAGGATGGTGGCCGACAGGGATAATATTGACAGCCTTCCTGCACTCGCGCAGTTTGCAATTGACAGGAAATGGACATCCTGCGGGCACTTTAGTACCCAGATAGGCAGGAATTATGAGCTGCACGATTGCCAGGTAGAGACGACTGGACGGCTGTTTTCACGCATCGAGATGTACAGCGAACTTTACAGGCTTATAAAAAAGTATCCCCATATACTGGAATTTCATAGGCCGGCTTTTGCTGTTTCAAGGGCATTGTATGAGAGCGGGGAACTGCCTCCGCCACTTTTCGATGCATGTCCGGGAACCAAGACTGAATGGGCCTTTGATTACCGGGGTAATATTTATGCATGTACTGCTACAGTTGGTAAAAAAGGGGAGGAGCTGGGCGTGTTTTTCCCCGAAAGGGAAATGTATAAGGATAAGATTGAGGAGTGGGAGGAGAGGGATATTCTTTCTATAAAGGAGTGTAGCGAGTGCAACCTTGGCCTGATATGCGGAGGCGGTTGTGCCTCAGTGGCCAGGAACCGGACCGGTTGTAACGGGAGTCCCGATTGCCGTCCGGTAAAAGAGCTTCTGGAATTAGGTATAGCGGCTTATTTCCCTGAGGATTCTTAAATGCTGCTTTCAACCTTTATACCGTCAGGCAGCTATCTGTCGTAAATGATCAAATTGTATTACTAAAAATTTAAACCATGCAGGAAATTAGCGCTAAAGAATTCGACGATGTTATCAGCAGCGAAAAACCGGTGCTGGTTGATTTTTACTCCACTGAATGTCCTCCCTGTGATGCACTGGCTCCTAAACTTGAGAGCCTGGAGAAACTTTTCAGCGAGGATGTAACTTTTGTTAAGATCTTCAGGCAGGGTAACAGGGATCTGGCTGATAAGCTGGGGGTCAAATCATCGCCCACCCTGCTTTTTTATGAGGATGGCAGGGAGGTGTGTCAGCGGCTTTCCGGAGGTATTAAGCGTTCTGAGATAATCCGAGAGATACGTCATGTGGCCGGCAAAGAAAAGACTGACAAATTACTGGCCGGTTTAAAGCCTGTTGTTACAAATACTGATGTGGCGGTACTGGGCGCCGGCCCCGGAGGACTCACTGCGGGATTGTACCTGTGCCAGGCCAAGATAGACACTACCCTTATCGACATTGCTTTGCCTGGCGGATATGTGGCTACAACCCATATGGTTTCGAATTATCCGGGTTTTATAGAGCCACAGCCGGGATATATGCTTTCACACAACATGTCAGAACAGACAAAAAGATGCGGAACCATATACAAGGTAGCCGTTGATGTGACTAAAGTCGACCTGGTCAGGAAAGAGATAGTAATTGATGATTACGAGACAATAAAGGCCAAAAAGATAGTTATCGCAACGGGTACTTCTCCGCGAAAGCTTAATATTCCAGGTGAGCAGGAGTTTATGGGTAAGGGTATTTCATATTGTGCTACGTGCGATGCCAAATATTTTGAGGACAAGGAGGTTATTGTTATAGGTGGCGGAAATTCGGCTGTTGAGGAGTCTGCATTTATCTCAAAGTTTGCGTCAAAAATTACTGTCGTTCATCAGTTCGATAAACTACAGGCAAACAAGGAGGCGCAGGAAAAAGCTTTTGCCGATAAAAAAATGTCGTTCCTTTTTGAACATGAACCCCGGTCGTTCATGCGCAAAGGTGACAAGATGGAGGTTGAAGTTGAGGAGCTTAAAACCGGAAAGCGTAAAGTGCTGACAGCCGACGGGGTATTTGTTTTTGTAGGACTGATTCCCAACCTTACGATATTTACAGATAAAATGGAGACTGATCAGTGGGGTTACATAAAGGTAAATGAAGACATGCAGACCAGCATTGAGGGGGTTTATTCAGTTGGCGACATAAACAGTAAAAAATACCGCCAGATAACCACGGCAGTTGCAGATGGCACGATAGCTGCCATATCTATTACAAAGGAGATGGATTAGCAGCGGGGTCATTAGCCGGAATGGAGCTTTTGCAGGAGCAGATCCAGCATTTTTCCCAGTCCCCGATCCGGATGAACCTCCTTTACCGGTGACAGGCCCAGAAGGCTGGTTCTTGCTTTATTAATCATATCCAGGTTTATTTGCTTCCTGTCGCAATTATTGCAGTAGCATAAAACAGCAATTGCACTTTTGAGGGTTTCTGATCTGACCCTGACCGTGCAGTTGGAATAACGGCCCGGGTGAATATGGATATGACGGCCCGGAATTTTACCGGGAAGTAATACCCAGACTGAGCCGTCACTAAGCGTGGTTGCCCGGTACGATGATCCGGCTGAACTGATCCATTGCAGGTATTCCTTTTCTCCCAGGATGTTTAGGCGTCTGAAATACCCGGTCATCTCCCTTGCAATTTGCTCCGGCGAGAGATAGCCTGTGTAAAAATCCATTTGCGAATTTCCAATTACAATGAGATCCTCCATGAGATTCAGGGCTGACCCTGATTCATTCACGGCATCAGGGTTTTTTGGCCCGGGTAATCCGGTTTTCCTTCCGGCAGGCTCTTCCCGGTTTCTGAAAGTCCTGATGAATTCAGCCACATACCCTGCATGATGCTTCAGGCTGCTGAACAGGAACGGCGCCGGTACATAATATTTAGATGTGATTCTTTGTGTTGAAAACATTGTTGGGTACTATTAATTACAATATTATAATTTATTTTTAACTTGGCGGCACAATGAATTATTATGATACTTGGTATTGATATAGGCGGAACTACAACAAAGATTGCCGGATTCAAAAAAACCCGCGTATGCGGTGTTATATCTGTTCAGGCTGATGACCCCGTTACCTCAGCATCCGGCGCACTGGGCAAATTTACCGATGAATTTTCCCTCAGGCTTAAAGATATTGAATCTATTGCAGTTACCGGTGTAGGTGCAGATTTTCTCGGGAATGACCTGTTTGGCATACCCCTGAAAAGGGTAGCTGAATTCACTGCTATCGGGCACGGCGGATTGTTTCTGGCGGGATTGAATAAGGCCGTTGTGGTGAGTATGGGTACCGGAACAGCTATGGTCCTGGCTGACGGCAGGGAGATCAGGCATTTGGGCGGATCGGGAGTTGGGGGAGGAACACTTATTGGGTTATCCCGATATATTCTGAATTCAACTGATTTCTGGAACATTGTAGATCTTGCAGGCGGGGGGAACCTGGGTAATGTTGATCTTAACATAAGGGATATCAGCCAGGTTGAAATGGGCAACATTCCTTTATCGGCCACTGCTTCAAATTTTGGTAAACATTCGGACAAAGCCACACAGGCTGACCTGGCACTGGGACTCATTAACCTGATTTGCCAGAGTATTGGAATGATGGGGGTTTTTGCCTCAAGAGAGGAGAAGGTTGACCAGATAGTTTTAACGGGAAAACTTGTCAGGCTCCCCCAGGCCGGGAAGATTTTCGACCGCCTGGGCAAACTGTTTGGAAAGAAATTCATTATTCCTGAATATGCCGAATACAGCACTGCTGTGGGATCAGCATATTCAATAACACCGGCAAATGACATAAAATAATGCTGTTAGGTTTTTCCGTTATTATCTCATCTGGTAATGGTGGTTCTGCCCGGATTAATAATCAAAAATAAGCTGAACAGCAACTGGTAGCTTCTTTTTGCGGATGACCGGGTTTAACTCAGGGAATGGAGCAATAAATAATATTATTTACTTAAATCTTTCATATGGAATTAAATGATTATACTTTATCCAAAACTGTAATCGGCGTTGATATGGGTGGTACAAAAATCCGGGCCGGAAGGGTAACTAACAATGTGATTGAAAAAACTGCATCCGGTTTTGTGCCTAAAACAGAAAAAGAATCAGAAGTTACAGATGTTCTGATAAAGGTTATCAGAGAAGTGGCGGATGTGAATGTTGCCGGCATCGGTATCGGAGTTCCCAGCCTGGTTGATTCCGATAGGGGTATTGTGTACAACGTTCAGAATATTCCTTCCTGGGAAAAGGTTCACCTGAAGGATATTCTGGAAAAGGAATTCAATATACCCGTATTTATAAACAATGATGCAAATTGTTTTGCAACAGGTGAGAGATTCTTCGGGAAGGGAAAGGATTATGAAGATTTTGTGGGACTTGTTTGCGGGACCGGACTTGGTGCAGGTATTGTTAAAGACGGACACCTGATGCCGGACAGGAATTGTGGTTCAGGTGAATTCGGAGAGATCCCTTATCTTGATCATATCTATGAGTATTATGCCAGCGGACAGTTTTTTCAGCATTTTTACGGTGTAAACGGAGATGTGATGGCCGCTAAGGCAAAGGACAAAGACCCCGAAGCTTTAAAAGCATTCAGTGAGTTTGGTATTCACCTTGGGAAAGCTATAAAGACCATCATGCTGGCAGTTGATCCTGCCGCAATTATTATGGGAGGAGGTGTTGCTGAGTCTTATGAACATTACAGAGATGCTATGTGGACAGAAATAAAGGATTTCCCTTATCCGGAATCTGTTGGAAACCTGGAAATACTGATTACCGATACCCAGGAAATTGCCATACTGGGTGCCGCAGCCCTTTATTTTAATGCTACTGTCTGATGTTTTTGATCGTTTGGGAAAAGCTGAACTTGCAGTTTTGTTATCAGCCGGCAGCTTCATTGCCGATTTTTCTGGCCCTTTCAGGTTTGTCAAGGTCAATACCCAGTTCAATGCCAGATTCAACCAGCAGATTCCATCCCGCAGCCAGTTTTATGTAGGGTTCCATTACCGGACCTGCATCAGGAATGGTCAATGTGTGGAAAGGTGTGGAGCCCGATGAAAGTGCAATAACCGGAGTTCCGATACCTTCGGTATAAACAGACCGTACCTTTTCAAATTCATCAGGATAGGCATCAACCATTATTATCACATCTCCGGATGAAATAACCTCCTCTACTCCATGAAGCAAATAGGTTCCGGGAAGGTAGGACGATCGCTTCCTTATTATTTCGTTGGTTTTAAGAGCAAGCTCTTCGGCAACACCATTATTGTTTCCTGAAAAATATACCGTTTGTGCTTTGTTCACAAGCCCTGTTATCTCTTTTTTTACCTGCTCATTCAAAGCTTGTTCAAAGGCCTTTGCCAGGAGGGCCTTCTGGATTTCGTATTTGCTTTGCGAACCGGTAAGTAATGCATCATAATATAGCGCCTGTGCAACAACCGATTTGGTTGCAGCCACGGCTTTCTCTGCACCTGCATCTATTATTGATGTCCTGGTTGTGTATTTTTCAAGAAGTGAACCGGCGTTACAGGTTAGACCGTACAGGTGTTTATGTCCTGAATCCTTCAGTTTCTTGAAAAGATTTATTAACTCCTTTGTCCGGCCCGAGTTGGATGCACCTATCACTACAAATTTTTCAAGGTTCATGCCGGCAAGGTCAGTTGAGCTTTCAGTCATGAAAAGCGGGCCACCTCCATACATCAACCTGTGATGCACCGTATTTTTTGCAGGAAATATCCTGCTGCTTCCTTCACCGGTAAGAATGATTGGCATATCCGGTGGTAATTCCGAAATAAGCTCCTTTGCCGGTGTATTGTTGTGGTTTCTGATGTAATCGATTGCCTCGTACATTTCAGTAACCAAATGGTAACGGTTATACCTGTTCTCGCTAAGGATCATGGCAGAAAAAAACTTTAATTGATTTTATGCATTTTATGAATCGACTTGCCGGAAAATGCTTTTACAAACAATGCATAATTTGCGTTGTCGTATATTGAATGCTTATTACCGGGTATGCTGCAAAATGGTCCCGGAATAATTATGTCATTTAATTTTTTTTACGAGGAAAACATCCTTGCCTTCTCCGTATCCGCCTTTTCGGTATTCCTCGATAAACTCAGGCTTATAATAGTCCTCCGGAACCAGTGCTTTTTCCCTGAATCCTGCCCTGGTATAGGCATTTACCGCCCTGGTGTTCTGCCTTGAGGGACGCATAAAAAAAGTGTGAAACCCAAGCTCTTTATGAAGTTTGTCCACCAGAAGGTTAATAGCTTCAGTTCCTATACCCTTCCCGGCATAATCGAGAGATCTCAGCCAGATATCAAGTTCTGCAATTCCTTCCTTAACATGAAATGCTGTATAGTAAATGAAACCTATCTCTTCTTTTTTTGGAGCAGAGATAATTTTATAGCATCTCCCGTTTTCCGGCTGGGTGCCGTCAAAGAAGAAATCCCAGTATTCATTGCAAAACTCTTCATAGGCGGGGATGGTGTCTTTTGTATATCCCTCAAGATTCATTAGGAAATCAGAAAAGTCAGAATGAAATAACCAGTTATAGGCTTTCTCCCTGTCTTCAATCCTCGCTTCAGTAAGTTCAATCATAGTTATAATTACTTTTGCCTCCAAATATAATGGAAAAATTTCTTTCAGGTATGCATTTGATCAATCTAAATATAAATCTGTTCAAAAAAAGCCGCTTTCTTGATAGGGTTAGTTGCATACTTTCCGGTCTATTATATACAAACAACCTGGAAATACCAGGAATAACAATTTGGGTGTATGGTAAAAGATATTTTTAAAAGTAAAACCCGGGTTTCAGTACTAATATCTAAGTGTAATTTAATGAACAAATTGTCCGTTTATATTGTAAACTATTTTAATAGACCTAGTAGTATGAAAACAATTGGAATTGCTTTGACCTTGCTGTTTCTACAGCAATTGACAAGCGCGCAGATAGAGATGCCTGAGATGATAGATACTCAGGATGTAAAGGTTGTGGATACAACCTATACCTACGAATGGAGTGAAGAAGTTGCCAACTGGGAGATTTATTCACGAAGCCTTCATTTCATAGACCATTCGGAACTTGTCACCAGTGTTCTGACACAAAGGTGGTACAGTGAAGACAACAGGTGGGAAAACTTCGAACAGAATCTGAAGAACCATGATGAAAAAGGAAATGTGGTACAGTCAATTTTGCAGCAATGGAATCGTGATGCACAGGACTGGCTTAATGTTCAGATGAAGACAACCACCTATGATCCCAGGGGTAATGAGGCCGAGATCCTGTACCAGGAATGGCACAGGCCAACAGCAGAGTGGTTTAACACCGTGGTTTACCTGATCTCCTATAACCATGACTTTGAAAAAAGTGAGGTGATTGTTAGAACATACGCAGGAATGGAGAACACCTGGGATAATTATATGAGATTCTCTTTCAGTTACAGAGATGGTTACGGACCACCCTATGAGGTTAATGTTGAGACATGGAGAAAACCTGATAACAGGTGGCAGACTTTTGGCCGGTATAATCTGTCTTATAACCACAGAGGCAAGGTTACCCAGGAAACCAGGGCAACCTGGAGCGAAAGCCAGAGGGATTGGGTTCCCGGTGTAAGATATCTTATGTCCTACCAAAGGAACGATAAGACTGAAAATATAGAACAGAGATGGGACTATACAACAAGAAGATGGATCAATGCTCTCAGAAAAACTTTTACCTATGATGAGGAAACAGGAGAGCTTTCAGAGGAGACTGTATACGGTTGGAATCGTGATGATTCAGAGTGGTCAATTAGAAACAGATTTCTATATACCGACATCAAGCCTGAGGGCATAGAAACCTGAGATATCTTGTGATTAATATTTATAATGACCACAAAGGCCGGCAATTTTGCCGGCCTTTGTTCTGTTTATAATTAGTATTTCTTAAATTTGCCTGTTAAGGATTATACTTTATCACCATGAGTTCGACCGGGAAATTACCCGGGAATTTTAAATGTAAATAGCCGATGTCTATTTTTCTTGATAATCAAGATGTTGAGAAATTCATTGTAATTGGAGACCGGGTCCTTCTCAAGCCCAAAAGTCCCCAGCAAAAAACCAGGTCAGGACTCTTTCTGCCACCAGGATTTGAGGATAAACAGAAGGTTAGTTGCGGCTATGTCATTAAATCCGGACCCGGCTATCCAATACCGTCCCAGCAGGAAGCTGAGGAACCATGGAAGAAAAATAATGAAAAACAGAACTACTTTCCATTACAGGTAAAAACAGGCGATCTGGCCGTTTTCCTGCAGGAAAATTCTTATTTGATAGAGTTTAATAAGGAAAAGTATGTAATTGTTCCTCATTCAGCAATCCTCATGGTAATAAGGGATGAAGATATGGTGGAGTAGATTTCTTCTGACTCCTTTATCAGACATGTAAACATAACCAACAGGAATTTGTTATGATATATAAATATATTGACTGTATGACATGATGATTTCGTGAGACTTTACTATCATGGATGATTCATGAGTTGATAAACAGGATTAAAATTTGATTTATTACGCAGATATTATTATCAACCTTATTAGACATTTATGGATCTTCTACTCAAAAAGAAGAAAATCCTTGTTACCGGTGGCAGTAAGGGTATTGGCCTTGCTTGTGCCACGGTCCTTGCCTCTGAAGGTGCAGATATAATTATTTCTTCACGAACAGCCCATAATCTTGAAATTGCAGGAAAAAGGGCAGGAGGACATAAGGGCGAACTGCACCTTTTTCAGGCAGATGTGTCGGTTAAAGAAGATGTAGAAGCGCTGGGAGAGTTTGTAAAGAGCCGGTTCGGCTATTTGGACGGACTTATCATAAATAGCGGCGGTCCGCCGCTGGGCTCTGCAATGAGTCATACCGATGAAGAGTGGATAACTGCTGTCAATACTCTGCTTTTATCGGCCGTTCGTCTCACCAGGGTTTTTGTACCCAATATGCAGGAGAGGAAATTCGGCCGGATAATAAATATATCTTCTACAGGAGTTAAGCAACCAATTCAGGGACTTGTACTGAGTAATTCGATTCGCCAGGCTGCGGGGGCATACCTTAAAACTCTTTCGGCAGAGGTTGCTAAGGATAATGTATTTATCAACAGCCTTTTGCCTGGTTCAACTGATACTGAACGATTGTTGTCTCTCCATGAGGCAATTGCAGGTAACACCGGTAAAAGCGTTGATGAGGTTATCTCTATTAGAAAGAGTTCCATACCTGCCGGTAAATTCGGAGATCCTTCAGACCTGGCTGGCCTGGCTGCCTTTCTTTTATCGGAAAGAAACGGATATATTACCGGTCAGAGTATATCAGTTGACGGAGGGCTGGTATCTTTCCCACTTTAATAACATTCTTCTTCACAAAGTTTCCGCCCTGTTAAGTTTTGTATTCCCATTGTACTGAAAATAAGCCGGATTGAGCATCCACTGTTCAATGTCGGCTGAATTTTCTCTATGTTGATGGAAAATTAAATCGATAAAGTGGAAAGGGTCATACATCCAGCCGGAAATTTCGACCGGGGCCTCATTAGCATCAACCATATGCAAATAAGTGAAATAACCGGTATCAGTCATCCACTCCTCAATACCATGGTAGTCTTTCCATGTTGCGTATGAAAAGCTGTTTAGTTCGTATGAAGAGGAGCATTTATCATGTTTTCCTGTATTGTGGTTAGCCGTTACGGGGAGTGAAAGTGAACTGATGAAAATCAGAACAATTGCTGAGTTTATTAATTTTTTCATGATCGTATGGTATTATGTTTATAATTTGTTTTATAACTAAGTGTTTCCTTTTGACTCTCTATCTGATTAGACGAAACCCCGCCTGTTTTGTTACATTTCCTAAGGTTTTCTTTAGTGTTTTTTAACATATTACATGCCAAATTGCGTAAAGCACATAAAAACAGGCACATATAGTGAATGTCGCTTTTGCGAAAACAGACAATTATGTACAGAACCGTATGCAGGGTGTCCTAAAACGGACAGAAGGTTTATTTTTCGTTTTTCCTGTTTGCATTAAAAAAATATTATTTTAGCGGCAAATAAACTGAACCGATCATGCAAAAACTGAATGATTTCCTCCTTTTGATTGATAGTTATATCGGAAGCGGTCCCTGGTTTGTATATCTTTTGCTTGGGACCGGCGTTTTTTTTACCCTTTACCTCGGATTTCCGCAATTCAGGTATTTCAAACATGCCATCAGGGTTGTAACCGGCCGTTTCGATAAGAAAACTGATGAGGGAGATACTTCCCATTTTCAGGCGCTCACAACTGCATTATCAGGAACAGTAGGTACAGGGAATATTGCCGGTGTGGCGCTGGCAATTCATATGGGCGGACCTGCTGCATTATTCTGGATGCTTGTAACTGCACTGGTCGGAATGACTACAAAGTTCGTTGAAGTGACTATTTCGCACAAATACAGGGAGAAAGATGAAAAGGGTATGATTGCCGGAGGTCCGATGTATTATATGCGGAAAAGGCTCAATATAAAACTGCCGAACAAGAAAGTAATCAATACAGGAAAATGGCTGGGTGCATTTTTTGCGGGAGCTACAATACTTTCATCTATAGGGACAGGCAACTTGCCCCAGATAAACAGTATTTCCAATTCAATATTTGCCACTTTCGGAATACCTCATGTAATAACAGGAGGAATACTGGCCGTTTTGCTGGCTTTTGTCATACTGGGTGGTATCAAGCGTATAGCCCAGGTCACTTCGCGGCTTGTTCCGGGAATGGCATTGGTATATCTTGTTGGTGCTGCAGCGGTTTTGATATTTAATTATGATAATATTCTGCCATCCATAGTCTCCATTTTTTCTGATGTATTTACGGGAACTGCTGCTACAGGTGGATTTCTCGGGGCTTCGGTAATTTATGCCTTCAAGCTCGGAGTGAACCGGGGCCTGTTTTCCAATGAGGCGGGTCAGGGTTCTGCACCTATTGCCCATGCTGCAGCACGTGCACATGAACCTGTTTCAGAAGGAATGGTTGCTATACTTGAGCCTTTTATTGATACCATATGCATTTGCACGCTTACCGGTCTTGTTCTCCTGTCATCAGGTGTCTGGAAAGACAAAGTTGAGAATACATTCCAGTCGACCGACATGATTATCCTTTCAGGCGATTACAATCAGGGAAGTATTGCCGACAAAGAGAGGCTTTATTCTTATCTGGACGGCGAAGCAGTCCTGCCGAACTTTACAGGTAACCTTAGTGTGGATAATGGCGCTATTGAAGAAAATGTAACTATCATACATGCCCGGTCAATTGCAGAAGATGTGAGGGTAATGGTAGGAAATGTACCTTTCTCAGGGATTTTGCAGGCAGAAAACGGGAGGTTGTCCGGATTGTCTGCAGCAGTCACATTCAGAGGGAGTTCACTTATACACAGTGCACCATTGACAGCCGAAGCATTTACCAGGAGCCATTTCGGTAACTGGGGTCAGTATATTGTTTCGATAGGCCTTCTACTTTTTGCATTCTCAACGGCAATATCATGGTCTTATTACGGTGACAGGGCGGTGACTTATCTGGCCGGTTCTTCATACGTGATATATTACAGGATAGTTTATGTCGGACTCTTTTTCATTGCCGCATTCACAGATACCACAATTATCTGGACACTGTCATATATTACAATTGCATTTATGACCATACCCAACCTTATAGGACTGCTGTTGCTGCACAAGGAGATAAAAACGACAATACGCGATTACTGGATTCAGTTTCGTGATGAATGGCCGGGCGAAAAATCATCCCGGTAGTGACAGATATATCTGTTGATCATATTTTTACTTATTAAACCCTTTCGGAGATTATGCCGGTGCTTGGGATTACATAGATGCCTGATGGCTAAGAAAGCATGTGAAAGAATAGACAATAAAAAGTTGGCCGATAAGGTTACAATAAAGCATATATGTTCAAAATGCGGGCTTAAGGCTTCAAAGAAGAAACATCTGTGTAAACCAGTTAAACTATAGCTGACTGGAATGAAGGCTATGATATATACCGGGGGACTTGAAAGCAGCATACAACCCCAGCCGGGTGAAAAACCCAGGGCACTGCTGGAAGTCAATGGGGAGCCTCTGCTCTCTATCCTGATTAAGCGTCTTGCCGAATCGGGATTCAATGAGATAATAATTAATGTCCACCATTTTTCTGCCAGAATAACGGATTTTCTTAAGTCGAATGACTTTTCGGGAATCAGGGTTGAGGTTTCGGATGAAACCGACCTGATTCTGGATTCAGGTGGGGGCCTCAGGAAGGTTAGCTGGTTTTTTGATGACGGTATGCCTTTCCTCCTCTATAATCTTGAAATTCTAAGCGATATTGATCTTCAAAAACTTTACCGGGATCATTGTAGTTCAGGGGCTCTTGCAACCCTGGTTGTGCGCAGGAGGGAGAGTGAACGGTTCATACTTTTTGATGAGGAAATGAGGATGTGCGGCTGGGTGAACAAACTGACCGGTGAGTCGGTTATGGCGGGATCATATGATGGAAATAAACATGCATATGCCTTCAGCAGGATCCAGATAGTTAGTCCCCGGTTATTCAACCTGATTACCGAACGGGGCGCCTTTTCAATTGTCGAACTTTATTTAAGGATTGCATCAAGGCATAATATCAGAGGGTATCCCGATAGTGAGTCGATATGGATGGACCTTGCCAAAAAAGATGGGATGCTTGAAGCAGAGAAACTATTTATGAAGAACTGATCATGGAAACCCCTCATATTACCGAAGCCCGGATCCGGAACTCATATATTTTTGGTTCCTGGTTTTCACCTTTTCAGGAAATCTCTGTAAAGAGGCTGATCTGAAGTATCTATCTCAAGAAGCATTTCAAACAACTTAACGGTTGCCAATGCGTCTCCTCTGGCCCGGTGCCGGTTTTCAATTCTGATGTTGAGTTCTGAACAAAGCTTTCCCAGGCTGTAGGACCTGAGTCCGGGTATTATTTTTCTGCTGAGCCTGACAGTGCATAACTTTTCTCTCGAATAAGTATAACCCAGTTGCCGGAACTCCTCTCGTATAAACCCGTAGTCAAAAGAGGCGTTATGTGCAACAAAGATGCGGTTTTCGGTCATCTCAATAACTTTTCTTGCAATCTCATAAAATTTGGGTGCGCCGGAAACCATTTTATCGGTAATACCAGTTATTCCCGTAATGAACGCGGGTATTCTTTTTTCAGGATTTATAAGTGTGGTAAACTCATCAGTAATACTAGATCCGTCATGTATTAAAAGTGATATTTCAGTTATTTTTTCTGTTTTCGGGCTTCCTCCGGTTGTTTCGATATCTATAATACTGTACATTCCTCCCTTTTATATAGCGGTGCCGGTTATTTTGTCGTCTGTTATTCAATAAGAGATTGTTGATGCTTCCCTTCCCGGATATTTAATTCAGGTTGCAACCTCCACCTTCTTTACCCCAATGTTTGTTATTGCTATTATAAATCCTGCCGTCATAAACATTATAAGGCTGTATATTGCAGGAGAGATTGCCATAACATCATTATGCAGAAGAGCACTTGCTATTGTAATCCCGAGAGTTCCGTTCTGAATTCCCGATTCTACCGAAATGGTAATCCGCTGTGGGGTGCGAAGTCTCAGAAAACGTGCCGACATATATCCAACGGTAAGCATTACCAAATTCAGCGACAAAGCTATCGGGCCAACATCAGTGAAGGAACTGACAAATATATCCCTGTTGCTCATTATTGCTGCAAATATTATCAGGAACAGCAGAACTCCTGAAACAATCTTTACGGGTTTATCCATTTTGCGGGCAAAATTAATTGCCCTCGCTCTAATTATCATACCAATACCTACCGGAACCAGGGTTATCAGGGTAAGGGCTATTATGGTCCTGAAAACGGGAAGGGGTATATATTCTCCCTGTTGCATGAAAAACGCCAGTGCCAGGTTTACAATCAATGGAATAGTTATTACGGCAACCAGGCTGGATATGGCAGTAAGAGTTATTGACAATGCGGTATCTCCACGTGAAATATGACTTATCAGGTTGGATGTCGGGCCTCCCGGACAGGCTGCAAGGATCATTATTCCAACTGCAAGCTCCGGACTCTTAAGCCCGAACATCCACAGGAGTGAAAACCCTACCAGGGGGAGGATTATTATCTGGTTAAGAATTCCTATTGAGGCAGCTTTGGGATATAAAGCTACTCTTTTAAAGTCAAATGGTACAAGCGACAGACCCATCCCCAGCATAATAATTGCAAGAGAAAGGGGCAGCATTATGTCAGTCAGGTAATTGGTTTCCATTTAGTTACGATTTATAAGTATTTCCGGTAAGGTTCTGCGGGATAATGCATATATGTTATAAAGCATGCAATATAGCAAGTTCATTTAAACTAGTAATATAATTTTCAGAAATATTTTCCAAACCATGATAAAGTATCTTCTATTGCTTTATCCACAGGTGTTAGTTGCAGGTTTAGCTTTTTCACTGCTTTTTCAGAGGAATAATAATTTCTGAGACAAAGGATTTTCATGTTTGTGAGGCTTAATTCAGTATTGATTCCTGCATACCTGGCAATATTACCGGCGATGCCTGCCAGGAGGAGAATAACGCCAGGTATCGTAATAAGCAGTTGCGGTTCCCTTGTTATGGATGCCATCTTCTTGTAGAATTCCCTGTAGGTAAGATTTTCATTTGCAAGTATGTAACATTCTCCATCCTTACCCTGTTCCATTGCATTGCATATTCCCCTGGCTGCATCCATCACATGAATAAAATTTTTTCCTCCGGGAGGAATAAAAAGTATTCTTTTTCCCAGTGCCCGTAAAATTATCCTGTTTGAGCTTATTTTGTTGTCGTTGGGACCTATCATAAAGGAAGGGTTGACCACTGTTGCGGTTATTCCTGAACCTGCCAGTTCATTGAGGATAAGTTTCTGGGCTTCTGCTTTGCTGACTGCATAACCTGAATTAATGAAAGGTTGCCTCATGGGCATTGACTCAACGCCGGGCCTGGATTTTGTGCCAAACCCGAAGGCGTTAACAGTACTTACATATATGACACTCTTTACCCTCTGTTCAAGGGCTGCCCCGATAATATATCTTGTTCCTGTTATATTAACCTTTTCATAGCCTTCAAAATTCTTCACAGACATGTCAGTCAACGCCGCAATATGAATTATTGAATCACATCCTCTGGCAGCTTCAACTACCTCTTTCTCCTCGGTGATATTTCCATAAAAATATTCCAGATTAACATGAACGAAGGGCACTTTGGCTGTTTTTCTCAGCATACCCCTTACATGGTACCCCCGTCCCAGCAACTCTGAAATGGTATTGCCTGCAAGAAATCCGTTTGCACCTGTTACAAGTACTGTGGGCATGCCTGGTATTATTGTTGTGATGCGAACAACTCCTTTTTTACAAGTTTAGTAATAAACGGAAGCCTTATAGAATCGGGTACCGTTTTCATAAGCAGCCAGGTTAGCCGGTTAAGCCAACCAAGGATGATAAGCGATTTTCCCCTGAACATCATATTAATGGACTTTCTTGCAACATACTCGGGTGTGAGCAGGCCAATTCTTCCGAACATACCCATTCTGTTGATCCTGTTTGTAACAAAGCTGTTTGTTTTCATCGGGCCCGGATGAACAACGCTGACAAGAATGCCGGTTCCTTTAAGTTCCTGGGACAGTCCCTTGGTAAAATATAAAACGAACACTTTAGATGCAGGATAAATGGTTTTGTAACCTATGGGAATGAATGAGGCCATGCTGGCAACATTCAGTATCCATGCCCTCCTGTGGCTTTTGAGCTCGGGTAGCAGCTGATGGGTAATGAGCGTGAGAGCCCTGATATTCAGCGATATCATATTGTCCAGATACTCAGCCCCGGCAGATTCAAATTCTTTTGAACCTCCCATTCCTGCATTATTGATCAGGATGTTGATCCTGAAATTTGAAAGAGCCCAGTTTACCATTTCAGAGATGCTGTGTTGCCTGGTCAGGTCAGTTTCATGGAAAGCACATTCTACTTTGTATCTGTCCCTGATAAATTCGCAAAGCTCAGGTAAGCCGTCATCAGGAAGAGCCACCATAAGGAGGTTGATATTCCTCTTTGCAAGCTCAACAGCAAATTCTTTGCCAAGTCCTCTGCTTGCACCTGTGACCAGGGCATAGGTTGTGCTTGCGCCTTCTTCTCGTTTTACCGATTCAGAACTTTTAACCATTGTGGGTTACTATTAAAATGCCAGTCAATTGTTTTTGCCGGGACTACTACGAACAACAAATTTAAGCAACTATTATCTACAACTCTCAATTTTGCAGGTTAAAATGCTCAAAATTCTATGCAATTTAAAGAATAAAGGGTAAATTTGAATGCCAACGTAATTAACTATAATTAACCTTTAAAACAAAAATTGATATGTCCAGACCAGTAACGTTATTCAGCGGACAATGGGCCGATATGCCTATTGAAACAATATGCAGGAAAACCAAGGAATTCGGATATGACGGCATCGAACTTGGGTGCTGGGGAGATCATATTGAGATCGACAAGGCCGATCAGTCATATTGCGAACAAAGAAAAGCTATTCTGAAAAAGTATGACCTTCAGCTATTTACTATTTCCACCCATCTTGTAGGTCAGGCAGTATGCGATAATCCCGATCAAAGGCATAAGGCTATACTTCCTCCTTACATCTGGGGTGACGGCGACCCGGAAGGAATAAGAAAGAGAGCAGCTAAGGAGATAATAAAAACAGGAGAGGTAGCAAATAGACTGGGTATTGAGAATGTGGTTGGTTTTACCGGCAGCTCCATCTGGCATCTTCTTTATCCTTTTCCTGCAGTGCCACCTCAGATGATTGATGAAGGGTACAAGGATTTTGCCCGCAGATGGGGGCCAATATTTGATGAATATAAAAAGCTTGGAGTGAAATATTGTTTTGAGGTGCATCCAACAGAAATTGCGTTTGATATTACAACCTCCAAAAGAGCGCTTGAAGCTGTTGATTATCATCCGGCGTTTGGTTTCAACTATGATCCGAGCCATATGGCTTATCAGGGCGTTGATTATGTTAAATTTATCTATGATTTTGCCGACCGTATATTTCATGTCCATATGAAGGACGTTACATGGAGTGACGGACCTAAGGATGTTGGTGTTTTCGGCGGACATACTAATTTTGGAGACCATCGCAGATGCTGGGATTTCAGGAGTGTAGGAAGGGGACGTGTTGATTTTGAAAATGTAATCCGTGCTCTGAATGATATCGGATACAACGGTCCTCTGTCTGTTGAATGGGAGGATCCGGGAATGGACAGGGAGCAGGGTGCTGCAGAGTCCTGCGAGTATGTAAAAGCAGTTGATTTCAAACCCTCTGATATTGCTTTTGATGACGCGTTTGCTAATGAATAACTAATAACTGATGATAACAAACAGAAGAGATTTTCTTAAGAAGTCCGGACTTGCTGTAGCTGGTGCGGGACTGATTGCTTCACCCTTCAAAATCTCCGCCTCGGTTCTTGGAGCCAATGAAAAAATTACCTGCGGACTGATGGGAGTAAAGGGTATGGGTTATTCCAACCTCCGCGCTTTTCTGAGGCAACCTAACACCGAGTGTATTGCACTTTGCGACGTTGATCGCAATGAACTTGAGAGGAGGGTAGCCGATACTGAAAAGTTACAGGGCAAAAAACCTGTTGCCTATACCGACTTTAGAAAGATGCTGGAGAATAAGGATATCGATGTGGTTATTATTGCTACACCCGACCACTGGCATTGTATCCCGTTTGTTTATGCAGCACAGGCCGGGAAAGACATCTATTGTGAAAAACCCCTTGCCAACACCATTGAGGAGGTGAATATCATGGTCAGGGCAACTCAAAGGTATAATCCCGTAGTCCAGATAGGACAATGGCAAAGGAGTGATCCTCACTGGCAGGATTCAGTTAATTTTGTCCATTCGGGCAAGTTGGGCAAAATCCGGACTGTTCGCACCTGGTCATACCAGGGATGGATGACTTCCGTACCTGTTCAGCCTGACGGTCCGGTTCCCGAAGGAGTTGATTATGATTTCTGGCTCGGACCGGCACCCAAGAGGCCGTTTAATCCTAACCGGTTTCATTTTACTTTCCGCTGGTTCTGGGATTATGCAGGAGGGATGATGACTGACTGGGGTGTGCATATTATAGATTATGCACTTTTTGGCATGAATGCAAAGTCGCCCAGGTCAATAATGTCAATGGGGGGCAAGTTTGCTTATCCCGATGATGCCTGTGAAACACCAGATACACAGCAAGCCCTGTATGAATTCGACGGCTACACAATGTTGTGGGATCATGGGATAGGTATTAATGGAGGTTATTTTGGCAGGACTCATGGAGTTGGGTTTGTAGGCAACTACGGGACCCTTGTGGTGGATCGTGGCGGCTGGGAAGTGATACCGGAATACAAGAACAATAAACCCGAAATGGAAAGAATTGAACTGCAGCCCTCTACAGGCAGGGGACTGGATCTTCATATGGAAGATTTTGTTGCATGCATAAAGGATAGGAACAGAGTACCTGCTGCAAGCATCGATATTGGTGCAAATACTGCACAGATTGCCATACTGGGCAATATTGCCTTTAAAACCGGACGGAGGTTATACTGGGATGGTGACGCCAGGAATTTCATTAATGACGATGAGGCTAACTCACATCTTGTACCTGAGTACAGATCACCGTGGAAGCTACCCCAGGTATAGTTCATCTCAATAACCTGCTAACTTTACATATAAAGGATATTTGTTTTTAATTTAATAACCGGGGCTTCGGCTTCGGTTATTTTATCACTAACATCTGATACCGGAAAATGGCCTTGTTATTCAAATTATTTTAATAGCCGGTGTGTGTTTTTAAAAAAATTAATTAATATTGTTTTGTGATTTTACACAATATATTGCTTATGAACAGTTTGGTGTATTACTGGTAAATATTATTGTATATTACTGATAAAAAGGTTATTAAACTCTAATCAATCAAGAAATATGAAAACCACCCGCAGAGATTTTTTAAAACTTACCGGACTCGCCGGAGCCGGAATTGCCGGAGCAGGACTTGCCGGATGTGCTAACCAGTCGCCGACAGAAGCACCATTCAGATTATCGCATAACCAGGATTTCAATATGTCGGGGTATGCAGCGCCTAAACTTGAGACAGTGCGAATCGGATTAATTGGGATTGGTAATCGCGGAAGTGGAGCCCTCAGGCGCCATGTTAGGATTGAGGGGGTTGAAATTACTGCCCTTGCTGATATTGATCCGGCAAAAGTTAACCGGGCCAGGGAGTTTGTAAGGGAGTACGGTCATGAACCTGTAACCTATTCAGGCGGGGAGGATGAGTGGAAGAAACTCTGTGAAAGAGATGATGTCGACCTGGTTTATATTTGCACACCCTGGAGCCTACATGCACCAAATGCCATTTATGCTATGGAGAATGATAAACATGCGGCCACGGAGATACCGGCAGCGCAAACAATGGATGAGTGCTGGCAGTTGGTTGAAACATCAGAAAGAACACGAAAGCATTGTATCATGCTTGAGAACGTATGTTACGACTTCTTTGAGATGATGACTCTAAACATGGCAAGGCAGGGGTTTTTTGGCGATCTGGTACATGGCGAGGGTGCATATATTCATGACCTGATGGACCTGAACTTTTCAAAAACTGCCTATGCCGGCATGTGGCGGCTTGAGGAAAACTCCAAAAGGAATGGCAGCCTCTACCCGATGCATGGACTTGGTCCTATTGCGCAGTTGATGGATATTAATTACGGCGACAGGATGGATTACCTTGTATCAATGTCGAGCAATGATTTTATGATGGGCAGAAGAGCAGAAGAGCTTGCTGAAGATGATGATTTCTGGCACCAGTACGTGGGAAGGGATTATCGTGGGAATATGAATACAACACTTATTCGCACCAATAAGGGACGGTCTATGCTGGTACAGCATGATGTAACATCACCCAGACCCTATACACGTATTCATCTTATCAGCGGAACAAAGGGAATTGCCCGCAAATGGCCCGGTCCTGCAAGGATAGCCAGAAGTCACCACGGATGGGTTTCGGATGAAGAGTTCAATGAGCTGCAGGAGAAGTATACACCTGAAATAACCAGGAGAGTAGGTGAGATGGCAAGGCAGGTTGGGGGCCACGGAGGGATGGATACTTTGATGGACTGGAGAATGGTTGATTGCCTGCGTAACGGATTACCTCTTGATATGGATGTTTATGATGCAGCTTTATGGAGTGCGGTCATTCCTCTCAGCGAATGGTCTGTAGCCAACCGGTCAGCATCTGTTGATATACCCGACTTTACTGGCGGATCATGGCAAACCAACACACCGTTGATGGATATCAATCTTGAAAAAGGAGGTTCAACCAGGCTTATCTGATGGTGGTCAGAAGCACTGTTTGCCCTGATTTTTAAGACATTCCTGCGGCTCCTTCAGGCACCTGTAGCAGAGTTCGGTATCCTGTACCTTACCCTCAAGAAAGTTCTTTATGTTGTTCATGGTTGTTTCTGCTATACTGTGCATAGCCTCCCTGGTGAAGAAGCCCTGGTGCGAGGTTATTATTACATTGTTGAAGGTCAGCAGCCTGGCAAGAATATCATCGGTCATTACTCTGTTTGACAGATCTTCAAAAAAGTATTCTGCCTCTTCTTCATAAACATCAAGTCCTGCGCTTCCTATCTTCCCGCTTTTTAATCCCCCGATAAGGTTTGATGTCCTTATAAGCTTACCCCTTCCCGTGTTTATAATCATAACACCATCCTTCATTTTTTCGATAGTGTTTTTGTTGATCATGTATTCCGTCTCTTTGGTGAGCGGGCAATTGAGGGAAATGATATCAGATTTTGCCAGAAGCTCGTCAAGGGGCAGATAGGTGAAACCGTGATCCCGGGCAAACACCCTGTCGGGGTAAGGATCATTTGCCAGCACTTCCATTCCGAAGCCTTTCAGTATGCGGATAAGCACTTTTCCTATTTTACCGGTTCCGATCACCCCTGCGTATTTTTTGTACATATCAAATCCCATCAGTCCACCCAGCGAGAAATTCGCATCCCTGGTCCGCCAGTACGCCCTGTGAATTTTTCGGTTAAGTGAGAGCATCAGGGCCACGGTATGTTCGGCAATTGCATTTGGCGAATATGCAGGTACCCTGACAATATGGATTTTTTCATAAGCAGCCTTGAAATCGACATTGTTATACCCGGCACAGCGCAGCGCGATTAACTTAACGCCACATTCCTGTAATTTGCTGATAACCTCCTGTGAAACAAGGTCATTCACAAAAACGCAAACAACATCAGATCCTTCGGCAAGAATTGCATTGTCTGCAGTTATATTGAATTTGAAATATTTTATTTCATATCCGAACTCTTTGTTGAGCTCATCAAATATATCCCTGTCGTAGGGTTTTGTATCGAAGAATGTAATCTTTGTGCTCATATTAAATGTTTTTATTTTTTTCGGGTTTTTCTGATGTGACTGTCATTAATAATTATGCGACTATATAGCAACTCAGCAAACACCTCCTTCTTTATGATTAAGAAACGGGATGTGGCAATTATTTTACTATATCTGATTTTTGCTGGCGTAAGTTTAAAAAGTAAAAATACTAATTTCCCGTCAAGGTTTATTAGCTTTGTTAATTAAAGAGATACCCGGTAATGTTTATCAATTACAGGATTACCATGTGCGTTTAAATTCTTTCATCCGGCCTGAGTGTAGTTTAAACTGAAAAACTTAATATGTAATTGATTATGGAAACAAAACTGTTAAGATCTGTGAATCCTGTCAATCAGCAGGTTGTCGGAGAGTATCAGCGACACTCTGCAGCTGAAACCGGGAGGATTATATCGCTTACAGAGCGGGAGCAAACAGGCTGGATAGAAACCGGTTTCAGTGAGCGGTCGGTGTTGATGAAAAAAACAGCAGAACTACTGCGTCGTGAAGTTGAGAAACATTCCACGCTTATCACGATGGAGATGGGTAAGCCCATAAAGCAATCCATGGCAGAGATTGAGAAGTGTGCATCGGTATGTGACTATTATGCTGAAAATGCTGAAAAATTCCTTTCCAGAGAATATATTGAAGCAGGAGGAAGTGAAAGTTTTGTTGCTTTCAGGCCGCTTGGCACAATACTGGCAGTGATGCCCTGGAACTTTCCGTTCTGGCAGGTATTCAGGTTTGCTGTCCCTGCTCTGATGGCCGGAAACGGGGTCCTCCTGAAGCACGCCTCCAATGTTACCGGTTCGGCCGTTGCCATTGAAACCCTTTTCAGGGAGTCGGGTTTCCCGTATAATCTTTTCAGGACACTTAAGATTGCAAGTAGTGAGGTGGGAAAGGTCATTGAAAACCCTGTTGTTAAGGCAGTAACACTTACAGGCAGTGTTGGCGCAGGAAGAGCAGTTGCGTCAAAAGCCGGTGCTGAACTCAAGAAAACCGTGCTTGAACTCGGCGGGAGTGACCCGTATGTGATACTCGACGATGCCGATCTAGATTCTTCTGTACCCTTGTGTGTAAGCAGCAGACTGGTAAATGGCGGACAAAGTTGTATTGCGGCCAAACGCTTCATAGTCGTAAGATCCCGTCTGAAAGAGTTTGAAAAGCTGTTCATTACCTTGATGGAGGGCAAAAAGATGGGTGACCCGATGGACAGGAACAATGATCTTGGTCCGCAGGCATCAGTTTACTTACGTGATGAACTGCATGACCAGGTAACCTCCAGTATTGATAAAGGTGCAAAATGTCTGCTTGGTGGGAAGGTGCCCGATAATGCCGGAGCCTGGTATCCACCTACTGTGCTGACAGGTATCAGGCCCGGAATGCCGGCTTATGATGAGGAGATCTTCGGTCCCGTTGCAGCGATTATCGCGGCAGAAGATGAGGCAGATGCCATAAGGATTGCCAATGATACACATTTCGGACTGGGTGCGGCTGTATTTACAGGTAACCCGGAAAGAGGGCGGCACATTGCAGAAACACAATTGCATGCCGGCTGCTGCTTTGTCAACGACCTTGTCCGGTCAGATCCGCGTTTGCCTTTCGGCGGAATCAATTACAGCGGATATGGGAGGGAGCTTTCCTGCTTTGGAATCAGAGAGTTTGTTAATATCAAGACCGTTTTTGTGCGATAGATTTGCTGTTTTTTTGCTATTGTTATGCAATAATTATTTAACTTTATCGCTATATACAATAATTATTATGTTTTAACACTATATAAAAAATAATTATTTAGCGGAAAGATTATCTTATTGATTGGGAGACTATTGGAAATAGTTAAAAATAATCAGAAAAATATCCATTCGCAAGAAGTAAGTATAATTATCCACTTAAAGCCAAAAAATTGTGAAAAATAAACTCTTATTAACAGCGCTTTCTCTATTTATTTTCAGCGGAATCTATGCCCAGGAAAGTATTTTCAGCAACCCTGATTTCAACCAGTGGTCGGTTGAAGGTAGTGTAGGTTTTCACCGGCCTTACAATAACTTTTCACAGGGTTACTATTCTGCTACCCCTGACTTCTTCATGGGAGAACTTGGGGTAAGGTACATGATCAATGAATATTTCGGGATGAAACTCGGGTTAATGTATGACCGTTACACTTCAGCCGATGGCAGCCGGGGAACTTTCAGCACAGATCAGTATGGTTTTTCTATCAGGGGAGTGGCCAACCTGGGCCGTGTTCTGAAGGTCGAGGAGTGGACCAAAACTTTTAACCTGTTGGTTCATTATGGGTTGGGCATTAGTATGATGCACTATGAAAATGTCGATTGGACTGATTGGGTGGGTAATGGAGTAGGCGGCATAACGCTTCAGGCTAAGGTGTCACCAAGAGTAACTCTTTACGGAGATATTACCGCTATGGAGAATTTTAGCCAGGATCGCGCATTTGATGGTGGGTCTGGCAGTTATGCTAATTTACCGGTTGTATACAAGGGAAGTGTTGGTGTGTCAGTTTCCCTGGGCAGAAACAGGGATATCCCGCATGCAGACTGGTATGTTAGACAAAGTTCTATTCAGGATACACCTGAGTATGATGCAATTGATGCCAGGATCACTGAAGTGGAGTCGGGCCTGAAAGCTAAGGATGATGAATATAAAGATCTGAGCAGCCGGGTGGATGAGCTTAGCAACAAGGTTGATGAGATGGACAAAGAGGTAAAATCCATTGCTTCAACCAGGGTAGTTGATGCAAATGATGTAATCGCCCAGTTGATCAGTGACGGTTATTTCAATATCTACTTTAATTTTGACAGTTCGCAGTACAGCAAAATTGCTGCCAGCACAATTAATATACTTAAAACCTATCTGGAAAACAATCCGGGCGTAAATGTTGACCTGTACGGTTATGCTGATGAAAGGGGGCCTGCAGGTTATAATCAGCAGCTTTCACAGAGGAGGGCTGATGCAGTTGCCAGGGCGCTTATTAACGTTGGCATTGGTTCATCAAGAATAAATGCCGAAGGCAGAGGAGAGGACCATAGCATTGATTCTTCCTCGCCCGATGCATATCAGTTAGCCAGAAGGGTTACCTTTTCAATCAGGTAATTATCCACCCGTTCAAATCTGTTGGATTCAAAACCGGGTATAAAGCCACCCCTCCGGTGGCGGATAGTCCTATTTTAGCGAATTTTATACTGTATTAGCCAATTCCCCGGATTGGTTAATACAGTATTTTTTGCATCCATGTTAAATCATAAACCGATCCTTAAACGGATCGGTTATTCTTTCAATTCTGCCTGGTAAATAACCGGCGGGTCTTTTATTACCATCGGGATAATCAGAATAGATAAAAAATAATACCTTAAACAATAGTTGTAAAACTAATATAATAGTGGTATATTTACAAATAAATAAACCACATAAAATTTAAGTTATGACAACAATCAATTCAAAG
>SKND01000073.1 GCA_007120695.1 Bacteroidales bacterium
AAGCCGTTGATAAAGAATGGCAGGGTGCACTTCCCCATACACTTCTTATCGCCCCGGGAGGAGAAATTCTGGTAAGATACGCAGGAGTTATAAACCCTCTTACGGTGAAGAGGGATATAGTAAATTATCTTGGCCGGTACTTTGCAGATGATTAAAACTCTATTACAAGATTTTGTACCCGATAGCCAACCATTTATAAATAATCAGCAAAAGTCTTTTTCCAATTTTCAGCAATATGAGTATATAACTGAACTGGTTCATCAAATCAAAAAGACCTTATTTTGATGCTCTTGAAAGATACCTCGTCTCTGTGATCCTGCAGAAGAATGTGGCCATCTATTTTCCCATAACCCTCTATATCCATAAATTTACTCGATTCAACGCGGAGATCAAAGTCTTCACTTTCTCTGTTATATTCAACTACCTTGAATCCATTCAACCAATGCTCCACATGATTTCCGTTAACCAGAATCCGGATCATATTCCATTGGCCTACAGGATTTAGTCTTACATTTTGAGCCTCCTTTAAATCGTATAGGGAGCCCATTTTCTGATCTTCATTGAGACCGGGAGTATTGTTATCTATTATCTGAAATTCAGGTCCCAGCGGAGAACATCCACTATCACTCTGATACTCATTAACAAAATATTTAACACCGCTGTTCGCTATTGGTGTAAGCCTGGCCTGAAGTCGCAGATCAAAGTCGGAAAAGATCTCCTCGGTTACTATATCACCTCCGGGTGTACTATCTCCTGTTCTTGACGATAATACAGTCAGTATCCCATTCTCGATTTCCCATCCTGTCTCAGGGAAATTATCACCGCACGCTCTCCTCCATCCGTCGGTTGTTTCTCCGTCAAAAAGTAATTTCCAGCCTTCAGATATTTCTTTTTCTGTAAGCTTGTTTGTGAGATATGAAATTTCAGGTGCCGTTGTCTCTGTAGTAAATTTTTCCGGTTCTTCTGTAATAATCCGGATATTCCTCCAAATGACCTGTGTTCCTTCACGTGAAGCGTCCCGTATTGAATGAACCTGTAAAGCAATAAAACCTTCACTGGTCTCATCATCATACAGATTGGTTACCGGAACCTCATTCAACCATGTTTTTATCCGGTTTCCTATGGCCTCGACACGCACCTTGTTCCAGTCACCCGAATTCAATGCATTACGTGCATCCACCTGTTCAGGGTCGGACACAGGATATAGCCATCCCCTGCGTGCTTCATCATAAATGCCGGCAGACCAGCCCCTTGACGATGGATCAATTTCAACCTGGTAGCCATGGACCCGTCCATCCATATAACCGGGTAAACTATGACTTCTGATCTGGACTCCACTGTTAAGGAGTGGATCGACTTTAAAGTCGAACTCAAGTATGAAATCACCATAGCTTTGCTCTGTACACAAAAAACTGTTTGGTGTATTCATAACAGAGGTGCCGACAATAGTATTATCAACTACCTCAAAGGTAGCATTACCTCCTCTTTGAATCCAACCGGAAAGATCTTCTTCGTTAAAAAGGTTCTCCCATTTTGGTTGTCCGGTATTGCAGGACGAAAAGACAACCAATAAAACAAGGCTGATAAAAATTAAAGAATTTTTCATTGTTGAATTTTTAGGTTTAGCAAATACTATTTCAAATTTATCGTTTATGTCAGGTCCCCTTACATGAAAAAATGCAATCGTTATTGCTCTACCCTGAATACTCCTATAAGGCTGATACAGGTCACAGCTCCAACATAAAAGCCCCCCTGTTCCGTATAAACAGATTATGGCATGCACCTTTTCCGAATATGTGCTCCATGGTATTGACATACTCATCCAGCAAGGTATCAGGAACGAAAGCCTGAATAGTACCTGCAAACCCTCCGCCGTGTACGCGCCAGGCACCCTCACCCTTAAGAACCATCTCACTCATAGCCAGTCCCAGTGCAACACCCTGTTCCTTTACACTATGCGGTGAATGAATATTCTGGTTGTACATATATGAACTGTAACCGGATTCAATAACCATATCAAGAAAAGCCCTGAAATCTCCTTTCTCAAGAGCTTCAACCTGCCTTACTACCCGCTGGTTATCACCCTGAAAATGGTATGCGCGTAGTATTGCCCTGTCGCCAGCCCCGGATCTTAATTCCGGAATGGCCTTTACAATATCTACCATTGTCACCTCTCTTAAAACACTAGCACCCAAGGCATAAGCAACAGATTTCATATCTATGGGCAGTGAGGCATACTCATCATTGAGATCAGCATGGTCACCCCCTGTATCAGTTATTACAAGGGAGTACCCGGTGGAAGTGAAATCAAAATCAACCTTTTTAACTACAGGATCTCCGGGATCCTTGAAATCAATGGTGATAAGTCCCCCAACCGCACAGGCAGTCTGATCCATCAATCCGCATGGCTTACCGAAATAGTTGTTTTCGGCATACTGTCCTATAATGGCATTTCTTACCGGGTCAAGCTTCCCCTTGTTGAAAAGATGGCTTATAATGGTTCCGATAAGAACCTCAAACGATGCCGAAGAGCTTAGGCCGGATCCCTTTGGAACCCGGCCTTCTATGCATACATCAAAACCGTCGCATCGGAATCCTGCATCTCTCATACCTGCGACCATTCCTCTTACAAGTGATGCAGTGGTATATTGTTCTTCATCTTTTGGAATCGTATCAGAACAATCGATCTCAAAAGCAGGATACCCGGCAGAGTCAATCCTTATTATGCTTGAATTATTGGGAGCTGCAACCGCAATATTATCGAGACTTACTGAACCGGCAAGCACCCGGCCCATATTGTGGTCGGTATGATTCCCCCCTATCTCGGTCCGCCCCGGAGAACTGAAAAGGTAAGCTTCATTCTTTTTGAACTGTGTTTCAAATCTTGAGATCAGCCTGGCATAAATATCAGCTTGTTTCTTTAGTATCAGATGATCATTTCCGTACAAAGACCTGAACAGGTCATTTTCACCGTTATTTATCTTTTTTTGTAACAATTCAATAGTTATCATTACCTTCTTTTAATGAAATTATAATTCAATGTACTTATAACCGTTCAATAATCGACCGAACAGCTATGCAAAGTTGAGAAGTTAAAAATAGAAAAAAATAAATCCTGCTGAAAGAAATCATGCAGGATTTATTGACAATTAATTGAGGGTATAAAACTGATATATTCTATCAAACCAACTTACGAGAGACCACTGAAGTTGTATGCAATCTTCTTATAAAACCCACATCAGCCTACGGCAGACAAAATAATATCAACTGACTTGTCCTGAAATAAGTCAAAAAATCATCAGATTCACATCCTCGACATACTTCAACACAGAGTCGCCTAGATGGTGCATTTTTTCTATTATCTGTTCATGTAGTGACTGCCGGGCGACCTGCACCTCAAAGCGATTGTCAAATATGAGGTTCTCGCGTTCTTCGGGGTCATTCTTCAAATCGTAGAACTCGTCCCGCCAGGGATTAAGAAAGTCTCGCACTAATTTCCAGCGCGGAGTGCGAATCGCCCTCATGTCAGCCCGGATACCGTGATGAGGAGAATATTCCACATAAAGACTATTATCCCAGTCAACTATCGACTCACCCTTAAGCAAGGGTAAAAAATTTCGTCCGTACTGTTCGGGTACATCGAATTCAACATTCGCGATTGCCAGCAAAGTGGGAAACCAGTCAAGGTTGCTGATCGTTTGCTCGACGATGCTTCCACCCTCTATTACTCCCGGCCACAGCACTCCCGTTGGCACACGCAAAACAACGTCCATTAGGTTTGGACGACGATTGCCGGGTATGTTCTTAGTCCCAGGGGGCGGATCCATCAAAACCGAGACGGCGTTGCCTTTGCCCCATGCACCGTGGTGTCCGAGTGCATTACCTTCGTTGGCCGTAAAGATCACGACTGTTTTTTCGCTTAAATTCCTCTCCTCTAGCCGATCGAGAATCCGGCCCAAATTGCGATCCAAGTTAGTAATACTGGCAAGATACTCCCGCGTCATCCGTCGAACAAGTTGTTCGTCTATTCCCGGATAATCCGGAATTTCCGGATCGACTCCCTCGTATGGCGCCCAATCCTCGTCGGCAACGGGAAGCCAGGAGCGATGAGGGGAGCGCGAGCTCAACATTACCGCAAATGGCTTGTGCTCATGACGGTCTATGAAATCGAGAACGTGGCTGGTTAGAATGTCCATCGTAAGGCCTTCGACTTGTGTTAGCTCACCATTCTTTTCTATCGTGGGATCGGCTGGTGGTGCGTGACCGAGGAAGCCAACGAATTCATCAAAACCGTGCTTTGTGGGATGGGAATGATCAGGATATCCCAAGTGCCATTTCCCCATCAGCCCTGTTATATAGCCAGATTCACTAAGAAGTTTGGGCCAGGTGGGTATTCCCATTGCCGGGTTCAGGCCCACATCCTCTTCATCTGGACTGATCCAGTCTTGTATCCCCACTTCTGTACCGTAGCGACCAGTGAGCAAACCGACGCGCGAGGGGCTACAAACCGGCGTGGTGACAAAAGCGTTGGTCAGCCGGGCCCCATCATTGCCCAGCAACCGATCGATGTTCGGAGTGTGTGCGTTCGGATGCTCCAACCCAATGGCCCACGGACCATGGTCGTCGCTGTAAACAAAGACAATATTCGGCCGATCTGAATTCGAATAACCCGCGGTTCCCAATAGAAGTAACAACCCACTTACCACAACTCGTTCTTTTCGCATTTGTTTCGTCCCTTTCATAAAATAATACCTACAGATCTAATGCATCAATAAAAAACATTTTTATTTAATATCTCCTTTATAGTCAGGATTCATTTCAGTCGGCACAGGCGCACCAGTTTCTTCTCTCCAGCTTTCAAGTATTCCAAGTAATTCTTTAAGTTTATCCGGTTTAACAGTTGCAAGATTGTTCATTTCGCCGATATCCTCTTCAAGGTTATATAGTTCCATGTCATTGTACTCAAAATACTGGATTAGTTTCCAGTCACCAAACCTCACAGCTGAACCGGGCCGGGTACGAAAAAGGGGATCTTGTGTAGGGTCTCTCTCTCCCAGATAAGTCTGCAGATATACAGGGAAATGCCAGAACAGCGGACGCTCTTCAACAGTACCTGAACCTGTTAGTAAAGGTAAAAGAGACTGACCATCCAAACGTTTGCCTTCTGGTTTTTCAATACCGGCTAATTCAAGAAACGTTGGGAAAAAATCAAGCATTGTAACCGGAACATCAGAGATTGTATTTTCAGTAATATGTCCATTCCACCAGGCAAACATGGGCACACGTATACCCCCTTCGTAATATGAACCTTTTCCCGATCGTAGTGGAGGAATGGTAGTGTACCCCAAATGCCCCCCGTTGTCAGAAATAAACAGAATGAAGGTATTGTCAATTTTGCCGGTTTCATTTAACTTAGTAATCAATCTTCCTATCTGAGTATCCAGATTATCAACCATTGTGGCGTATTCAGCATGATTCTGTCCTTTCCATGAAGGCTTATCTTCATATTTGGGCAACAGATCCCTCACAGGTTGAATGGGTGTGTGTACGGCATAGGGGGAATAATTGAGGAAAAAAGGCTGGCCTTTCACTGTTTCCAAAAACTCAAGAGTTTTATCCATGATTAAGTCCGTAAGATAATAATCGTCCGACGGAGCCTCCAGGGGTACAAGCGTATAAGGGGGATAATAACTACCCGGATTGCCGGAATGCCAGCCTCCGATATTTACATCAAATCCATAGTCGGTGGGATCTTCACTCACGTGCCATTTGCCGGCATGGCAGGTCACATATCCGGCATTTTTAAGTGCCATGGAAAAAACAAACTGGTCTTCGGGCAGGAACAAAGTATTTTTCGTGGGAATAAGCCGGCGATCTTCACTTTTACCCCTTTCCGAAGAATCTACAGTATATACTCCATGACGCGGGTTCCATTGTCCGGTAAACATAGAGGCCCGGCTGGGAGCACAGTTGGAGGCGGCAGCATAAGCATTGGTAAAGATCATACCCTGGGCTGCCAATGCATCCAGATTGGGAGTTTCATAATACTCCGACCCCATAAATCCAACATCACGCCATCCCATGTCATCAATATTGATAAGAACGATATTGGGTAGTTTCTTTTCTTCTGCATCCATATTATACTGGCAACTAATTAATGAACAAGTTGATGCAAATACTCCTGTTGCGGCAAATCCAATCTTATACCATTTCATAAGAATTATCATTTTAAAAATCACACATGCCTTTCGGACAACGCCCCGCCAGAATATTATCACGATTAGAGGAGACGGGTTTCAAAGATTAAGTAAATATCCACCTTATTAGACGGTGGGTTTTTTAATGAAACTAAAATTAATGAGCTATTGAATTTTTTTAATTGATTTATTAAGGATTGAAGATTAAATAGAGATGAAGTTGTAGTTGCTAAAAGTATTAAAATTTTATCAATCCTACATGAATATCATGGCAGAATCCAGAATTTTACCGTTTGTGGTAAGATAAACCTTTAGTAAGAAAAAAGCTCCTGCAGAGTGTCCTGCAGGAGCTTTTGAAATCCGTTAAAAATATATGATTAAAAACCTTAATTATCAGGACATTTCGGACTCGCTCAGTTCAATTACACTGTAGTCTTCCTTTCTGAATAGTATCATAAATGCGGCAAGGCAGATAATTGACATAAGGGCTGCAATACCCATAATGTAGTCCCATTGGTAAATCGTGGCACCGGCCGACTCTACGGAGAAAAATCTTATTATTTCACCGCTGATAAAATTTCCTACCAGGAGCCCAACTCCAAAAGTCACAAAGAATATAAAGCCCTGTCCCTGCGCTCTTAGTGATGCAGGGGCCTTGCGGTCAATATAAATTTGTCCGCCCAGGTTGAAATAACCGAATATTACTCCGTGTACCAGCACTGAAATCATTATCATTGGAAACTGCAGGGCACCATCGCCGAATATAAGTGAGGCGTAGCGAATTGCCAGTGCGATAAGACCCACAATCATAGTATTACGCAAACCATATTTCTTTATGAATATGGGTACGGTTAACAGAATGAACATCTCCAGTAACTGCCCCATGTTCATTGTAAGAGAAATAAACTGGAATCCGCTGTCGGCAAGATACTCTGAAAAATAAGACCAGTACATTGAAAAGGGAATCATAAAGAGGAAGGAGATATAAATAAAGACTGCAAAGTTACGGTCCTTCATTAGCTTCACACTCCTGAAACCCATTATGTCGATCAAAGAGGCCTTCTGTCCTTTCGCAAGTGGAGGTGTGTCCGGCAATCCCAGGTTGAAAAGGCCGGCTACAATCGCTATACCGGCAGCATATAAAAACGGCATATGCGTACCGTCAAAATCGAGATTAAGGAATCTTACCGTAAAAATACTGAAGACCCCGGCAAAAACCCAGCCTATTGATCCGAAAACTCTGATCCGGGGAAAAATATCAGAATCAACATGCTTCATTGTGATCGAGCTGGTCAGTCCCCAGGAAGGCATATAAAAAATCATTGCTGTAAGCAGGAATATAAACAGCAGTATGGGATTATTGGTCAGTCCGGCCGCAAGCAACATAATACCCACAATAAAGTTTGTTGTTGCCAGAACCATTTGTCCCCTGAAATACCTGTCGGCTATCATCCCCACAATTGGCGAGGCCATACACCCGATAGCCATTGAGCTGAGAATTAATGATGAAAGCGCACGTGACAAACCCATATTTGCTAAATAAGCAGCAAGAGGAACCCACCAAACAGCAAAAAGCATGTACTGGAAGAACATCATCAAAGAGAGTTTGAAGTAGAGCGG
>SKND01000001.1 GCA_007120695.1 Bacteroidales bacterium
ACGAGATGGACCCTCTGCAGGGAGGGGTTGTAATACTGGATGGATATATCTATGGTTCGGGATACAGAAACAGGGGATGGTTCTGCGTTGACTGGGACAGTGGTGAAACGCTATGGAATTCTCGTGAGTTAGCATGGGGAGCGGTGATTTACGCCGATGGCATGCTTTATTTATATACTGAAAGAGGAGAACTGGCCCTGGTCAGGCCCGACAAGGAAAAATTTGATGTTATCAGCCAGACATCCGTCACCATTGGTACCGAAGAACATTTTGCCCATCCTGTAATATATAACGGGAGGCTGTATGTCAGGCGCGGGAATGCCATGATTGTCTATAATATTTCCGGGGTCCATCCCCCGGCCTATTGAACAAGCACCCTGCATTTTGCTATATTTAAAATAGATTATATGGGTTTTGTTGCATTAAATACATTAATTCCGTACTTTTACTTAAAGAACGGAATGTGAGTATTATAGACCCTGACCTGGCATAACCGGAATTAAAAATATTTTCATAATATTCTGGTATAATAAGCAAGAATTTTAATTTTAAGCTACTAAAATGTACACTGCTTATTAAACTCTAATTTTCTACTGCTTTATAAACCTTATTTAAAATGTAAACGATCTTATGCTGCAAAATCAGAGTAAAGTGTAAACGATGTCATGCTACGAAGGTGTAAACGATGTTATGAATTTATCACCTAATACTTATAATCCTGAAAATATAAAAACAGTAAACAGGCATTTTTGGATTTACTCTTTAGCATCCATTTTGGTGGTGTTGGTTATGACCCTGGGCTGTGAAAGAGAGAGATTCCTGGAACCTGAATTGAGTTCGCATGAGATGTTTGAGGGTATTGATTTACAAATCAGTCCTCTTTCAATCCCTGATGGGGAGAGATTCCTGATTGGATTTCACAAAACACCTGATATCAACGTGGTAAGGGGTGCTGGCGGCGAGGTGTACAGAACTTTCACAATTGTGCCGGCGGTAGCAGCCCGGTTATCCCCACGGGCAGTTGAGGCGCTTAAAAAAAATCCCAATGTCCGGTATGTTGAAGCTGACCATGAGGTTTTTGCGCACAGCCAGACCGTGCCGTGTGGTATTGACAGGGTGTTTGGGGGTGAAGAAAATAGATTGCTAACCTGGAAAACATCAACTGGTTTTGGAATCGGTGTTGCTATTCTTGATTCCGGGATAGATGGGAATCATGAGGATCTCACCGTTGTTGGTGGATGGAATACACTAAAATCTAATGAAGAATGGGGTGACGGAAATGGCCACGGAACTCATGTCGCGGGGACAGTGGCAGCGCTTGATAATGGAAAAGGAGTAGTTGGAGTTGGCCCGGAAATCGGTCTTTATGCGGTAAAAGTTTTAGATGATGGTGGAGGCGGTACTGTATCGTCGGTTGTTGCGGGAATTGAATGGGCTGCAATTAATGAGAATATATCTGTTCTCAATATGAGCCTTGGAAGCGGCAGTTCTTCAACAACGCTAAAGGACGCCTGTGATGCTGCTTATGGGGCAGGTAAACTGCTGGTGGCATCAGCCGGCAACAGCGGCAACCCTGGGGGCAGGGGAGATAATGTCGGTTATCCGGCTGCCTATGAGTCGGTAATTGCCGTTGCTGCTTCAACAGCAAACGATACCCGGGCAAGCTATTCAAGCACCGGCCCGGGCCGATCTGGCAGTGGCTGCAGATTCAGGGTCTGAACCGGCAGTAACCTATACTATCACCGCTGCAGCAGGCGAAGGGGGAACGATTGATCCTTCAGGTGAAGTAATAGTTTACGAAGGTGAAAATCAGACCTTCTCCATCACTCCCGCTACCGGTTATAAGATAAGCGATGTTACAGTCGATAATACGTCGGTTGGTTCGGTAACAAGTTATACTTTTGAGAAAGTGATAGACAACCATACTATTCATGCTGCATTTGTATCAGAAGGTGATGGTGGTACTGGCGGTGGTGAATTGACTATTGATAAATTTGTGCTTGCCAATACCAGCAACCCTGCGTGGGCACGGTAACAGTAGATTGGGCAGTTTCTGGAAGCAATCTTGACAGCGTGAAGAGCGAGATGTTTTTGGTGGTGGACGGCGAACAGGATGAATTGATTGACTCTGTAACCTCCTCTGTTAGCGGCTCCGATGCCAGCGGAACGCACGATCTGCGCAACCGCGGGGGGCACGGACAAACCTATAAGATAACTTTAACGGTGACCGGTACTGATAATAATACAGCTACTGAAAACAGATCAATAACCCTTAATTAAAATGTGAAAAGAAGGTATTTTTCGGTAATAATTATTAGGATATTATCATTCGGGAATGGTTGTTTTTCCGGTTCATCAAGCAGCGTTCCGGTTCCCGGTGACGCTGAACCGGTTGTTAAGCTGGCAAGAGAAGATCTTGCCAGCCGCAAGGGAATGGATAAGGATGATATTACCGTTGTGAATATAGAACCGGTGGATTGGCCGGATGCCGGTCTGGGTTGCCCGGAGCCCGGAAAGATGTATGCACAGGTCGTTACCCCCGGTTACAGGATTCTTCTTTCCTATAAGAAAGAGAAGTATAAATATCATAGTGACAAAGAAAACCGGGTGGTTTATTGTGAAAGCAGATACTGATCTTTTGAATTAAAGCACTGTTAGTAATTGGGATTGCCCGGTATTGACAGGGTCATTAAAGCTAAAGCAATCTCTTCTTCAATAATGGTGTTATTCCGGTTATCTGCTTATTTTGATAAGTACCAGCGTTCTACGTCCTTATTGTCACCTTTTATATCAGTAATGCTGAAAATAAAAGCAGAATTTGAGTACTCTTCAATTACATAAGTGGTCAGACCACCCCCGGTAGTTAATGAAAGGCTTTTAGCCGTATTGGTCCATGTAAACTCGCCACCGATGAAATTGCCCCCTATGTCATTGCCGGTTCCGTCTGCTTTAAATTCTATTTTGCCCTGGTTCAGGCTTTCGCTATCTCCCATTACTTCACCATTATCGTAGTTTAGCTGAACATATCTATCAATATCCCATGTTCCAATAATCCAGTTCCCGATTGTTTCCTCTTCTTTTGAACAGCTCGAAAAAACCGTTACCAAAAGAAAAAATAATGTTGCTGCTGCTGTGTATGTTTTTCGAATCATTTCTTTTAAGTTTAGTAAGAATAAAGTATGAATATAATTATTTGAGTCTACGTAGCATATTCTTAAGTTGTTACAATATGGCTGGTAGTATTTTACTATTTTTCTGATATGGAGGTAGATTTGATAATCTAAAAAATTAAGGTTCGCATTGCGAACCTTAATTAAACTTTAGTTTGCTAATTGCAAAGCCTGTTATTCATCCATGCTGTCTTCAAAAGCTTCTATGATATCTTCAAGCCTTTCCCATAACAGATCTGCCAGGTCATTGTTTCCATCGGGATCTCCCGGATAGATTTCGATGATGCCATTTTCATTAAGATCTGATGCATTGGCCAGGTCAACGCCGCCTTTTGCAGGATCAAACAGTGAAGCGATATCGAAAGATACGGTTAGAAGGGCTATACTTGCTTCATCGAGAGTAAAGACGTTCTCAAACTCTATTTCTACTTCAATTTCTTCATCTGTCCAGAATATGAAGGGTATCCCGTTTATGGTACCTTCAACTAAAAGTGATTTGCCAAGCATCTCTGAAATCGAATTTTCACTCTCCCTGAATTTAAATTCTATTTCGTCATAGTTTGCAACGGGCAGCTCAACATTATTTACGATAGTTGTCTCGAGTGCGTTGCCGTCGGCAATTAGATCTATTTCAAAGGGCCCCTCAAGTTCGTAATCAGTGGCAACTGAATCTGTAGCAAAAAGTGGATCGTTATCGTTGAATTCAATTTCTATTTCTTCAATGTTTATTTTGAAGCTTTCAATTATTACGCCTTCGTTTGCAGTGCTTTTTAGTCCTGCAGTGCCGACAGGTGCCTCATAGGTGGATTTAAACTTAATGGATGTTCCGTTTTTGACTTCTGTATCATCCTTGCTGCATGATGACATTACAGCCAGTGAGAATATAAATAGTCCGGCCGTCTTAAGCATGCTTGAGAAGTTGGTAAATGTTGTCATAATTTGAGATTTTAGTGAAAAAATGATATGTTGATTTTTCTGTCTGCTTAAAAGACGGTGAAATTTTCAAAGGTTGGAAACGTGGTAGCGTATTTTTGTGATTTCGGACAGTCAATCCCGCTAAAAGCGGACAGTCAATCCTGTTTAGATCCCTTTTGTTATTCGAGGAGCTAGCCTGCCTGTGTTACATACCATTTATAGTTGTATTAGTCAGATGAGACTTTGACCTTCGGTCGAACTCTCATGCTGTACTTACCATTTTTAGTTGCATTAGTCAGATGAGACTTTTCCCGAAAGGGTAATGGAGATTATCATTTTATACAGGTAGTTACCCGAAATGCAACGGTTTGTTGCAGGCAGTGGTCGCCGAAGATGCTTAAGATGCTTCAGGTACCACAGGTGCCGCAGGTGCCGCAGTTGCTGGTTGAAGCGGACTGCGGGATTGCCCGTTCATCCCGGCATCTTTTTCCTCATCCGTAAGCTCGGAGTAGTAGATAATTTTCCAGTTGCCGAAATAGTCCTCAACGAGTGCGCTGAGAGATTCAACCCAGTCGCCCGAGTTCATGTAGGTGATATTGTCATACCTGCTTATTACAGGTGTATGGATATGGCCGCAGATGACACCGTCGCATTTTTTTACCCTTGCAATATTTACAAGCTCCTTTTCATATCTGGAGATGTAGGAAAGGGCCCTCTTGACCTTATACTTGATTATTTTCGAAAGTGAGTGGTAGGGCAGGCCTTTTCTGAGGCGCCTGTTGTTGTATACCTTGTTGAGCCAGAGAAGAAATGTATATCCTGTATCGCCAAGGTTGGCGAGCCACCTGAAATTTGTCGTGATGGTATCGAAAATATCGCCGTGGGTCACATAATACCTTTTGTTCCCGCTCTCAATAATATGGTCCCTGAGGATCGATATGTTGCCAAAGTGGAAAGGAACGATATTATTCAGAAAATCATCATGGTTTCCGGTGATGTAGAGGATCCTTGTCTTCAGTGAGGATGACGTTTCCATAACCAATTTAAGGAACCTGGTATGCTTTTTCCTCCATTTACCTGTTTGTTTCAGTTGCCATCCGTCTATAATATCTCCGTTGAGTATCAGGGTATCACACGTATTGGTCATCAAAAACCTCAGCACCTCTTTTGCCTTTGAATTTTCTGTACCCAGGTGCAGGTCTGATATTACGATCGTTTTATAATGGGCCTTTTTGAGCATCGGTTTTGTTTCCAAAGGAAGCGAATATTTGTTACAGGGTCATTAACAGGGGATTATGTTATTGTTAAAAATTTTGTTGTTTTTTTATTGTTGGCTTAACATTCAGCTAATCTATGTTGGCGTTATTTGCAGGTGAGAAGTTCACAATGATGGTTCTCAAAAACCTCAGTAGAGCTTTTAGTTTTAAAGAAGTTTTCAGGTTAGTTTTTAGGGTTAGTTTTTAGGTTAGGTTTTACGCAGGTATTCAGGTTAGGTTTCAGGTTAGGTTTTCAGGGTTAGTGGGTTAGGTTAACGGAAACAGCACTTTTTTTAAGGGGTTTGGTAGTTCCCCGGGTGAAAAGGTGCTTTTCTTATTTAAGAGGAGTCAGCTTGCGGAAACAGATGTAATGTTTTTTATACTGCCCGATTGCACTTTCCAACCGGTAATGAAGGAAAAATACCGGTTACTGTTGCTGGACCGGATAAAGGTTTTGGGGTGGTGAAATATACTTTGATACTGCGAATTTGAAATGGGATCAGAGGCTGAATTTACTTTCACCGAAAGATATGATTTTTCCCAATTTTGACATTGTTTTGTGCTAAATATGTGTAAAATTACACGTAAAATGCATAAAATATTTGTTAGCTATGGAGATCAGTTGAGGCCGGACTGGTTTACAGGGTTTTTTGCGTGACAAAACCTGTTTTTCCGGGTTCTCATTATAGAAAGGGAAATAGCCACTTGTCCAGTATTTTTTTATAAGTGGGATGGGTTTGACTCCTGATAAAATATCGCATGCTAATTCTGTTTGTCTGCTGCTTATGTCTTCCAATGTGACCGGAACTGTTTTATAGATGTTGTTAAATTCAAGGTATTCACGGAATGATAATCCGGGAAGATTATATGCATCGCGACTGCGGCTAAGATCTCCTTTGCCTTTGTTAAGCTTGATAATTGATGATCCTGAATAGGTAACTCTCAGGAAAAATGTTGAAAAAGTGTAATATGGTACAAAAAAAATAGAATAATTTGTAATCCAATACAATTATATTAATAATTTCTGCTTACATTATGGACCTGCACCTTCTGACTGCAAATAACAAGGGAATTTTAACTTACTAAGTTGCTGTGTTTGCGGTTATATTTTTTGAATGTCCCACCCTTGTTGATATTAACCAAGAAATATTATTATATTTGTGAACCAAACATCCACAATAGCGGCATGAACAGTTTACAAAATAACAAACCTGATATTATTCTGGCCGTGTACCAGAACAAAAATTCGGTATTTCGTCTTAGAGATATTGCAATGCTTACAGGTGAAAGAAACTTTGAATCGATCAATAAAAAGTTGAACTCCCTTGTGCAGAAAGGCAAATTGCAGAACCCCCGTAAAGGCATTTATGTCAAAAAGGATTATAATAAGGAAGAACTGGCTTGTAATATATTCACTCCTGCATATATTTCACTGGAATACGTACTACAAAAAGCCGGTGTAATTTTCCAGTATAATCCAGCCATTACAACTGTAAGTTATTTGAGCCGAACACTTGTCATTGATGATAATTCATACGTTTTTCGTAAAATTAAAAGCCCGGTACTGGTCGATACCAGAGGTATTCAGCGATTGGATAATCATATAAATATTGCTACACCCGAACGGGCCTTTCTAGATGTCATGTACCTGAATCCTGTGTATTATTTTGACAATCTCAACCCCCTGGATGTGGATTCAATTTTCAGTTTGCTTCCACTATACAATTCCAAAGCATTAATTGCCAGGGTTAAATCTACCCTTTCCTATGCTTGAAATAAACCGCCACAAGTTTTTTCTTGTTCAGATACTGAAAGACATTTATTCAGACATTGAGCTGGCCACGACGCTTGGTTTCAAAGGTGGTACCGCCATGATGTTTTTTTACGACCTGCCCCGGTTTAGTGTTGATCTGGACTTTAACCTGATTACCCGTGATAACCAGGATTTGGTATATGATAAAGTGCGTAGCATATTATTGAAGTACGGTAAAATAGCAGATGAGTCAAAAAAGTTTTACGGTCCTGTTTTAGTTCTGGACTATGGTGCGGGTGAACGAAAGCTCAAGGTGGAGATCTCAAACCGGGAATTTGACAATCAATACGAGATAAAAAATTTTCTCGGGATTAACATTATGGTGATGGCAGAAGCCGATATGTTTGCTCATAAAGTTTGTGCTTTGCTTGATCGCAACGCATTGACCAACCGTGACATCTTTGATTCATGGTTTTTTATGCAAAGGCAAACCCCAATCAACACAAAGCTGGTGGAAGCACGGATGAAAATGCCGTATGCTGATTACATTCAAAATTGTATTGATAAACTTGTTTCAATAAGCGACAGGGGCTTGCTGCAAGGGCTTGGTGAGCTGATGGACCCTGAGATTAAAACCTTTGTGAAAACAAAGCTTCGCAAGGAAGCCATTTCTCTGTTCAAATTTTA
>SKND01000351.1 GCA_007120695.1 Bacteroidales bacterium
AAGTTAATATTCAATTAGTTATATTTTACAGGTAATTCATATTCAGCATTTCAAACGGATGGATCCCCCTGGTTTGTTCATGTTATTTTGTGAGACTTCAGTATCATGGGGATTCATTCGTATAAAGTATGGTTATCAGTCTATTTAACAATTTGTTACAATTTCATGTTAAAGATTATATAGTGTTTCAAATCCCATGGAACCCGCATGGTTTGTACATGTTATTTTGTCTGACGTAGTCTGATGCGGGTTCCATCCGAACAAAGCATGTTTATGTAACTGTATGGAATCCTCATGCAAACTATATTATTCCTTTGCAGGAAGCGATGGATGAGGATTTCACATGAATTACATATCTGAATATATCCTTGAAAGAACTGAGTACAGTATATGTAATCGACGAAGTCAATTTTTTTCATCTTGTTTGTGAGTATTTTAAGCTGAAAAAAATCATGTATATTTAAGTAATTTTTAGCATTCAAAAAAATAATAATCTACAGGCAGTAAGGGCTTTAAAATCAGATCTAAATGGATGAGCGGGGACTTACCGGGAAGGCGTATATTAAATCGTTGCTGGAAGACAGGAAGGAACGGCTCAAGGAACTCTCCTGCATAAACCAGACAACTGCAATTCTCAAGGAGGGTAAGCCCATTGAGGAATCGCTTCACCAGATTGTACTTATTCTGCCTGCAGCGTGGCAATATCCCGAGTATACAATATCAAGAATAGTTTTTGAAGAGCGTGAGTACAGGAGTCCCCGTTTTCGCCCGACAAAATGGTCACTGAACCAGACATTCACCTCAATTGACGGTCATGAGGGTATGGTTGAAGTGTGCTATACCCGGGAATTTGCAGAAATGGACGAGGGGCCCTTTCTGAAGGAGGAGAGGCACCTGATAGATAATATCTGCAGCCTTCTTCTTGGATATATCAACAGTTACAAGGCCAGAACAATCCTCTTCAGGGCCAAACGGAAAGAGAAACAGCAGAAGCGTCATATAGAACAACAGGAGAAAATCACAAACAGCCGGCAGCTGCTGCAGAGGTTTCTGAATAAACATAATGCAGAAAGGGATCTTCTTCACGACATGATGCCCTTCAAGGTCAAGGAGATACTGCTTGTCGCAACTCTTTATGATGCATACAGTATTGAGAAGGAGGGACGTTTTTCCGACCATATGCTCGGACAATTCCATCAGATGAATCTCTCCCCACTTCCAAGGGTTACCGGGGTGTCGAAACTTGAAGAAGCTCTGGATGAACTTCATGGCAAACATTATGATATGGTGATTGTGATGATGGGGGTAGACAAGCAGACACCACTGATCCTTAGCAGGAATCTTAAAGAGGAGTACCCCTACATACCGATATTTATCCTTGTTAATAATAACAGAGACGTAGAGCTCTTTGAAAAGGCAGAGAACAGGTTTGACTTCATAAACAGGGTGTTTATCTGGAACGGTGATTCGAAGATGTTCTTTGCAATGGTGAAGCTTCTGGAGGACCAGGTAAATGTCGAGAATGACACCGCAATGGGATTTACCAAAGTTATCCTTGTAGTTGAGGACTCCCCGAAGTACTATTCCCGCTACCTTCCTATGATATATTCTATTGTACTGGAGCAGACAAGACATCTTATTGAAGATGTCAATACCGATGAGTTGTATAAAGTGCTCAAGCTGCGCGGAAGACCAAAAATCCTGCTTGCCTCAACCTATGAGGAGGCTATGGATATTTTCAACCGTTTCAGGGAGTTTGTTCTTTGCATTATTGCCGACATAAGGTTTCCCCGGAAGGGAAAACTTGATCCCCAGGCAGGTGTGGAGCTTGTCAGATATGTAAAGAGCCAGGCAGACAATCTGCCTATTATGCTGCAGTCGGCCGATCCCGGATACCAGAAGATTGCTCATGAGCTCAAGACAAGCTTCGTAAATAAAAATTCTGAAACACTTTTACAGGACCTGAAAAGCTTTATAAACTATTTTCTTGGCTTCGGCCATTTTGTATATCGCGATAACGAAGGGCGTCAGATTGCTGTTGCAAAGTCGATGCGTGAATTTGAGTCTTACCTGAAAACAGTACCTGCAGAATCGCTGGTATATCATGCTGTAAAGAACCATTTCTCATTGTGGCTTATGGCAAGGGGTGAGGTGAAGATTGCAAGAACGATCAACCCGCTTAAAGTTGATGATTTCGGCAGTCCCGAAGAGATGCGGGGCTTTCTTCTAAAAATTATTTCTTCCCACCGAAACGAACAGGATATGGGAAAGATAGTCAACTTTGAAGAGTCGGCTATCCTGGAGGAATCAAATATTGTTTCATTCGCGTCGGGATCGCTGGGAGGGAAGGGCAGGGGACTGGCTTTTGTGAATTCACTGATCTACAGTTTCAAGTTTTCGGAGCTTATCAGTGGTATCAATGTTCGTACGCCGGTTACGGGAATAATCGGGACTGAGGAGTTTGATATTTTTCTTGAGATTAACAAGCTATATGATATTGTCTATAAAGAGGAGAGTTATGACAGGATCAAGAAACTGTTTATCGGTGGCAATCTGAGCTATAACCTGGAAAAAAAACTTAAGGTTTTCCTTAAGCTGGTAAACAGGCCGATTGCGATAAGATCATCCAGCCTTTTCGAAGATTCTCTGATGCAGCCCTTCTCAGGAGTGTTCGGCACCTACCTTTTGCCCAACAACCATTCGAGTTTTGAAGTCAGGCTTAAGCAGGCAATGGATGCAATCAAGCTTGTATATGCCTCGATATTTTCAAACGATGCCAAAACCTATTTTGAATCAATAGATAACAAGATTGAGGAAGAGAAAATGGCAATTGTCATCCAGGAGGTTGCGGGTAACAGGTACGGAGACTGCTTTTATCCGCACATAAGCGGAACGGCTCAGTCACACAATTATTACCCGGTGGCACATATGAAGCCGGAGGAGGGCTTTTCGGTAATGGCCGTGGGACTGGGTCAGTATGTTGTGGCAGGTGAACAGGCCTACCGGTTCTCGCCGGCATATCCGGATGTTGAGATCAGTTCGTCGAAAGACCTTTACAAGAATTCACAGTTGCAGTTTTATGCTGTTAATCTGGCAAAACCCGATATCAACCTGCTTGAGGGGGAGGATGCGGGACTGATAAGGCTGGATATTTCAGAAGCAGAAAAGCACGGAAACCTTAAACATTGCGCATCGGTATATGACGCAGAAAATGAAAGGATCATACCGGGGATTGAAAATGCCGGTCCACGTATAATAAATTTTGCAAACATACTGAAATACAACTATATTCCTCTTGCAAATGCTCTCTCGGTTACGCTTGATGTGGTAAAGGAGGCGCTTGGATGCCCGGTTGAAATTGAGTATGCAGTCGACCTTAACAGGCATATGAATGACCTGCCATCCTTTTATCTTTTGCAGATAAAACCACTGTTTGGTGACGAGAGTGAATATAGTATTGACTATGAAAAAGTTGATGAAGATAAGGTAATTGTAAAATCAGGTAAAAGCATGGGCAATGGCAAAATAGATAATGTTACAGAAGTGATATATGTGAAACCGGAGAGTTTTGACAAGATGAAAACACGGGAAATTGCATCTGAAATTGAAAGACTCAATACCGTAATGCTAAAGCAGAAGCGGAAATACATTCTGATAGGTCCCGGAAGGTGGGGAACAAGGGACCGTTTCATTGGTATCCCCGTTGTATGGCCGCAGATCTCATATGCAGCTGTCATTGTGGAGATGAGCATGGAAGGTTTTCCGCTTGATGCTTCGCTCGGTTCACATTTCTTTCATAATCTGACATCTATGAATGTTGGATATTTCTCAGTCAACCATACCAACCCCGGCGATATCATCAGACTGGATAAACTTGGCGGAGGAGATACAATTGAGGAGACGGCATTTCTGAGGCACGCAAGGTTTACGGAACCACTGCAGATCCTTATGGATGGAAGGAAAGGTGCGGCATTGATCCTTAAAGCTTAAAAGTATTTTATTGCAATATGGAAAAATTACACGGTCATTTCAAAGAGCTTGAAAGCTACAAGTTTCAGGATACATCCTTCAATCTTCTGATGCAGAAGCGAATTCACAAGGTGCTGCTGATCTGCAGCAATTATGATGCATTTATGCTGGAGGAGGACGGCAGGATAGATGAGCAGATCTTCAACGAGTATGTTTCTCTTAACTTGAGTACTCCTCCGGTATTTGTTATGGCCACTGATGGTCCGAATGCTTTTAAATGTCTCAGGGAAGAAAAAATAGATCTTATTATCTCTATGATTCATGTCGGGGGAGACTCAGATATATTTCACCTTGCAGGTGATATTAAGTCAGAATATCCGGATATCCCGATTGTCGTACTTACATATTTTTCGCGTGAGGTCTCAATGAGGCTGGCCAATGAGGACCTGTCGTCGATCGATTATGTATTTTGCTGGCTCGGTAATGCAGACCTTCTTCTGGCAATAATTAAGCTGATTGAAGACTCAATGAATGCGGATCATGATGTTGAGCAGGGAGGTGTCCAGACCATTTTGCTGGTTGAGAATTCAATCAGGTACATATCCAGCTACCTTCCAAACCTGTATAAGATAATCCTCAAGCAATCCCTTGATTTTGCGCGTGAGGCGCTTAATGCGCATCAAAAAAACCTAAGGATGCGGGGAAGGCCCAAGATCCTGCTGGCGAAAAACTATGAAGAGGCTTTTGGATTCTATAATAAATACAAAGACAACCTTCTGGGGGTTATATCAGATATATCATACGACAGGAAAGGCAAAAGAGATCACAAGGCCGGTCTCCGCCTTTGCCGTAAAGTAAAGGAAGATGATCCTCACATGCCGGTTCTTCTGCAATCGAGTGATCTGGAAAACCAAAATGATGCCGATAAGCTTAATGCCGGGTTTATTCATAAATACTCCAAAACCCTGTCAATAGAACTGAGAAACTTTGTAATCAGGCAATTCTCGTTTGGCGAGTTTATTTTCCGTGACCCCGAAACCCAGCTGGAGGTTTGCCGGGCAGCTGACCTTCAGGCTATGCAACAGGCAATCATTACAGTGCCGGCACATGTTCTCTATTATCACTCGAGTAAGAATCACTTCTCAAAGTGGCTGAATGCCCGTGCACTGTTTCCAATCGCCCGGATGTTCAAGCTGGTGAGGGTAGAGGATTTTAATTCAATTGAAGATGCCAGGAAGTATATGTACTCAGCCATTTCAAGTTTCAGGTCATCAAAAGGGCGGGGTGTAATTGCCAAGTTCGATAAAAGCAGTTTTGATGAGTATCTGATGTTTTCGCGTATAGGGGAAGGATCTTTAGGGGGGAAGGCACGGGGACTAGCTTTTATAAATTCAATCCTTCAGAAAAACCGGTTATTCGGAAAGTTTCCTGAAGTAATTGTGACAATTCCGAGAACCGTGGTACTTAGTACCGATATTTTTGATGAGTTTATGGAATCTAACGAGCTTTACAGGATTGGATTGTCAAATGCCAGTGATGATGAGATCCTGCAACACTTTATTGCCGCCAGTCTTCCGGGAAGGGTACACCAGGATCTGTATGCCTTTATATCAGTTGTACGTAATCCAGTTGCAATACGCTCCTCCAGTAAGTTAGAAGATAGTCACTATCAGCCTTTTGCCGGAATTTACTCCACCTATATGATACCAAGGGTTGCGGACAGTACAATTATGATCAGAACGCTTACTGAAGCAATAAAGTCGGTTTATGCATCAGTCTATTTTAAAAGCAGTAAGGCTTACATGACGGCAACCGCAAATGTTATAGATGAGGAGAAAATGGGGATTATCCTGCAGGAGGTTTGTGGCAGGCAGTACGATAAGAAGTTTTATCCCACTTTATCAGGTGTTGCCCGGTCTATAAATTTCTACCCCATAGCCCCGGAGAAACCGGAAGACGGAATAGCTTCAATAGCTTACGGACTTGGAAAACTTATTGTTGACGGGGGGATCTCACTGAGATTTTCACCCAGATATCCCAAAAAGGTACTGCAGCTATCATCACCTGAGCAGGCGCTGAGAGAAACCCAGAAAAAGTATTATGCACTCGATTTGAATGTTGATAGCTTCGTGCCGTCAATAGATGACGGAGTGAACATTCTGAAGCTTGATATCAGGAAGGCTGAAAAAGAGCCTTCGTTGCGTCATGCAGCCTCAACATATGATTATGAGTATAATATGATGAGGGAGGGTGTCGATCACAAGGGTAAAAAGGTTATTACTTTTTCAAACATTCTTAATCACAACGTTTTTCCGCTTGCAGAAATACTTCAGACCCTTCTTGAGACAGGCCAGAGGGAGATGAATAACCCAATTGAGATTGAATTTGCCGTTGACCTGGACACACCGAAGGGTCAGCCAAAAGTGTTCTATTTTCTCCAGATCAGACCAATTGTTCATGGTGAACAGAAGGTTGATGTCAATTTTGATGAAATTGACAATAATAATACGATTGTATATTCTGAATCAGCACTTGGTTACGGTACTATAAACAATATTTATGATTTTGTTTACATAAAGCCTGACAAGTTCAGGGCTTCCGAAAACAGTTCGATAGCGCTTGAACTTGAAAAGATAAACGAAATGTTTATTAATGAAGGAAGGAACTATATCCTTACAGGTCCGGGCCGGTGGGGGTCAAGTGATTCGTGGCTTGGCATACCTATCAAATGGCCACAGATATCAATGGCGAGAGTAATAATCGAATCAGGTCTTGAAAATTATCATATTGATCCAAGCCAGGGAACCCATTTCTTTCAGAACCTGACTGCCTTCAGGGTAGGGTATTTCACAGTCAATCCTCATTTCAGGGAGGGGTTTTATGATGTAAATTATCTTGATTCACAGCCGGCTTATTATGAGGATAAGCATGTGCGGCATGTCAGATTTGAGAATCCAATAAAGGTACAGATTGACGGCAGGCATAATAAGGGGGTAATATTCAAGCCGGAAAGCTGAAACCTGCCCTGCAGCCCTGAGGCTGCATCCGAACCAGGCAGTCTCTATTTAGGGATATTCGCAAAATAGAGCACTTTTTAAAAATGAGGAATAAACTTTTATTGGTTTTTCCTCATTTTTTCATTTTTGCGTCAAATTTGTATGGACAGACACTATTTGGAGTCCGTCTATAAAGTCAGTATCTGGACAGACACTAATATATTACGGTTAATTCAGATCATAGCTGAGGCACTGTTTGTTTCAATGCTCCTGTCTGCTTTTTTTACAAGGCCCTGAAGGACATTGCCCGGCCCTACTTCGGTAAATGAGGTTGCCCCGTCTTTTATCATCTCCAATACAGTCTGAGTCCATTTTACCGGTGACGTGAGCTGTTTAACCAGGTTCATTTTTATAACACCCGGGTCGGTCACCGGTAATGCTGTAACATTTTGGTATACAGGGCAGCAGGGTTTGCTGAAATGTGTTTTCTCAATTGCTGCAGCCAGCTCTTCCCTGGCAGGATCCATCAGGGGAGAGTGGAATGCACCCCCCACCATAAGCTTCATGGCCCGTTTGGCACCAAGTTCTTTAAGCTTATCTATTGCAAGATCAATTCCTTTTATTGTTCCGGAAATTACAATTTGTCCCGGACTATTATAATTAGCTGGTACAACCACTTCATCGATTTCAGCACAGGCCTCTTCAACCGCGCTGTCATCCAGTCCCAGTACAGCTGCCATTGTAGATGGCTCTGCATTGCATGCTTTCAGCATAGCCTCTGCCCTTGCAGA
>SKND01000153.1 GCA_007120695.1 Bacteroidales bacterium
GTCTGACTTTTTTCCAGTCACCAGCCTCTTCAAAAAGTGAAAGCAGGTTGTCCTGAAGCCGGTATCCCCATCGTTTTTCAAATTCTTCATATAGATCAGGTGTCCACCTCACAACTGATCGGCCTCCCGGTGGAGCAATATTGGGCTCATCAGTAAACACTCCGGGAATAAGTTTTCCAAAATGTTCGCCAAATCTTTCCTCATAACCCTGCATTGTTATATCCATGAATTTTTCAGTTACCCCAGGGTAAAGCAGATCAATATAAGAATAGCCTGCATACCATTTGGTTTGCGGGTAAGTGACGATTTCAAACATTATGAATTGTCCTGTATCCCCGGTCCTTTCATCAATATTATTGATCTCAACCATCTCTCCGCTAGCATCTTTTTCAAAATAGTGCAGGTACCGGAGGTCAGGGTCCGGCTGAAAACGGTCCGCTTTATGCATGCGCAAAGCCTGCCCGTGCTTGTATGAATCAGGCATTTGGTGAGGTACATGTCCACCTGCAAAACCGCTGGGATAAGAATTCTCATCATATATCCACACGTACATATCCAGTTCTTCAGCCACCTCCATTGTAAATTTGAACAAATCAAACCAATCTTCTGATAGGTATTCAGTTACCATGCCGTATCGGGGATGCACAAATACTCCACCGAATCCTTGTTCTTTAAGGTCTTCGAGGGATTGTCTTATTTCTTCTTCAGTGATAATTTCGTGCCATATCCAAAAAGGAGCAGAACGGAATTCAGAAGGAGGATCTTCAAATAGACTTATAAGATTTTTATAATCACTAATCTCAGTTTTATATGCCAATTCATAACTGTCTGCCTCACAAGCCATAAAGGCAAGCATACAAATAAGCACAATAAATGGCAATGATTTACAATCTTTAAAAGTATCCATTGGGGGAGGTTTTATTTGAATGATTTATATAGATTATTATAACATAATCAAACTTTAGAATTAGATATTAGAAAGAGATAAAAATAGTCAATTAACACAAGTATATAATAAAAAAACATATTGAATATGTAATATCATAATTTTAGGTTTGCATAAGATTAATTAGCCTAAAATATCATGAACCCAATTCTTGGAATTGTTTTAATTGCAATTGGCAGTATTTGTGCTGCAAGTTTTTATGTCCCCTTTAAAAAAGTCAAAATATGGTCATGGGAGTCCTACTGGATTAGTCAGGGTGTTGCTGCCTGGCTGATTGCTCCCTGGATTTTTGCCTATTTCACTGTTCCTTCAGGAACTCTTATGGACATATTGCGTGAATCTCCGGCCACAGCCAAATGGCTTGCAATCTTTTTTGGTGCATTGTGGGGTATTGGAGGCTTGACCTTTGGACTTAGCATGAGATATTTAGGCATATCTCTTGGAATGAGTGTTGCATTAGGATTTTCTGCTGCTTTCGGAACCCTTTTACCACCGCTTTTTGCAGGTGAAAATCTTTTAGGTACCTATTCAGGGATCCTGACCATTATCGGTGTAGCCATATGTTTATCAGGAATTGCAATTATTGGTTATGCAGGGCTTCTCAAGGAAAAGAATATGATGAACGAAGACAGAAAAAAAGCTATTCAGGAATTTGCCTTAAAAAAAGGTGTATTTATTGCAATAATTGCAGGAATAATGAGTGCATCCATTAATTATGGTATTGAGGCGGGTATTCCTATTGCCGAAGTAGCAATACAATATGGAACGGATATTTTATATGCAAACAATCCTGTGATGATCTTTATTTTAATTGGAGGATTTGCCACGAACTTTGTTTATTGTGTATATCTCAACATTAAAAATAAAACAGGAAAAGATTACTTTTCGGTTAGTCCACAAGTATTCATAAACAACATATTTTTCACATTTCTTGCAGGTTTTTTATGGTTTATGCAGCTTCATTTCTACGGAATGGGAAGAAGCCAGCTACCGCCGGAGATGGCGGTTTATGGCTGGAGTATCCTTATGGCCTTAAATATCAGTTTTAGTAATATATGGGGTATCTTGTTAAATGAATGGAAGGGAGTCGGTATAAAAACAATGGTAGTTTTAATTATAGGAATTTTTGTGCTTATTCTTTCTACTTTTGTGGTCCAATTTTGAAATCCTTAAAGTTTGCCGAAATATTAAATATTTTTTTACATTGCTATAATGAATTCCTCATGCTACTTCATAATACAAAAATGCATGAATTTCACATCGGGAAAATATTTCCAAATGAACAGTATAATGCATTTTAAGTAGACCGAAGGTGAATAAAGCATGGATGATTGATTTCGTTAATTTCACATGCGCTAAGATTCACTTTTAGCAAAATAAATCAGATGTGACATTTATGGATTTGAAAAGCAAAATATCCTAATTATGAATTGGTAACATAATTAAATAGATTATTAACCATACTTTATACGGATGAAAAACGAAAAAATAGAAAAAGCTTACAAAGTAGCAAAAGAAAAGTATGCCGAACTGGATATCGATACCGATGCGGCGATAAGACAAATGGAAGATGCAGTAATCAGCCTTCACTGCTGGCAGACTGATGATGTTGGCGGCTTTGAAAAGCCGGATGCGGCTCTCGGTGGCGGAGGTATCCAGGTAACGGGTAATTATCCGGGCAAGGCAAGGAATATGAATGATCTTATGCAGGATATTGAAAAGGTAATGAGCCTGCTTCCCGGAAAGCAGCGGTTGAATCTTCATGCTATTTACGGGGACTTTGGAGACAAATTTGTGGACCGCAACGAAATAGATGCAAAGCATTATGAAAAATGGATAGACTGGGCAAAAAAATTAAAAACAGGGCTTGACTTTAACCCTACCTGCTTTTCACATCCCAAAGCTGATGAAGGTTATACTTTATCAAGCAAAAATGAGGATACCAGGAAATTCTGGATCGAACACGTCAAAAGATGCAGGGAAATTGGCGCGGTTATGGGCAAAGAACTGAATACACCATGTATAAATAATATCTGGATACCTGATGGTTCAAAGGACACGGCGGTGGACAGATATACCAATCGCTCGTTGCTGAAAAAATCACTCGATGAGATCTTCGAAACAGAATATCCTGAAGAATACCTCAAGGATTCTGTTGAAAGCAAGCTGTTCGGAATAGGTTCCGAATCAATGGTTGTCGGATCATACGATTTTTATCTTCCCTATGCTCTAAAGAACAACAAGTTGATATGCCTGGATAACGGCCACTATCATCCCACAGAGCAAGTTGGGGATAAAATCTCTGCATGCCTGCAATTTTTTGATGAAATAATGCTTCATTTAACTAGAGGAGTAAGATGGGACAGCGATCATGTCGTGGTCTTGAACGATGAAATACTTCATATTGCCCAGGAAATAATCAGGGCAAACTCACTGAAAAGAGTTAATATAGGACTGGATTTTTTTGATGCCAGCCTGAACAGGATAGGAGCTTATGTCGTCGGAACCAGGGCGGCACAGCAGGCTTTCCTGATAAGCTTGCTCGAACCATCAGATCAGCTTAAGATTTATGAGAATGAAAACAAATATTTCGAAAGGCTTGCTTTGCTTGAAATAATGAAGACCATGCCATTTGGTGCGGTATGGGACTATTACTGTATGGTTAATGATGTTCCTGCCGGTATTGATTATATTAAAGAAATACAAACTTATGAGAGAGATATTTTAAATAAAAGATAGCATAGCAGATTAGAGAATATACGAGAATCTATCACCAGTAGCATTAACTTCCCTGATATCTCAATCTTTATTAAGTGCCCCACTCATACATATAATAATATAATAAAAGTAGGCAGGTTTATAACATAAAGATTAACTAAAAATCAGGAGTCAGGTTTTCCCATTTAACGTTCCATGTTCCGTCGTACGGGAATCCGGGATTATCGACTTCACATCCTTCCCAGCCGGCACACATCAGGGCGACGGCTTTAAGCAGGCCTCCATTTCCAGGCATATAGATCCGTAACCGCTCATCCTGATAATTGTGCCCGTTTACAAGGTATGTGTTTTTCTGTACATCCTTAAGCAAGGCCTCCAATGCCAGTTCAGGCTCATAAAGACGGGTGGCACACATTGCCACCATGGGATAGTCCCAGCCCCAGGTATTCGGCCAGTTCCACCGGTCCATAATAAGCTTCAGGGTGTTCCTCATGATTTCATGGTCAATCTTTTCCCATCCGGGCAACATGCCTAATGAACCTAGCACCATCGGATGGTCACGCATGTTAGAAGGATCGGTATATGAATCGGGTGCATTGCCGGTTCCCATATACAGGCTATCTATTGCCAAAAGCTCAGGCAGCTTAGTTCGAACCTCTTCCCATTTCAGGTCAGCCGGTTCTCCGAGACGCTGCTTCCACTTCTGAGCAATTGTGAGTCCCCAATACCAATAAGCAAGTTCAAAAGGAGGATTCACAGTAGTTTCGCGGTTCCAGTGCTCCTGGGCAGGAATCAGTGGCGGAGCAAGATTATACACATCATTCTCCGGATCGTATATTGGGAAATCGGCCATAAAATCGGCTGTGGCAAAAATAAGGTCAGCATACCGGATGAGTGTTTCTTCTGAGGGCGCCGACAGGTACAGTTGTTCGGCAAGGTATATAAGATGTGGCTGCTGCCAGATTAGGTAAGTCCCAATTGATGAAGGACTATCCTGTCCGTTCGGGCCCACCATTTTGGGCCAGCGCACTCCCGCATAACCCTGCAATTCAGCTGTTTCCCGTGCAAGGGGATAGATATCACGGTAGTATTGCAACTGTCCCGCCATATACTGTGTCCGTTGCCAGTTAGAAAAATGGGCACTGTGCCACCATATCATTTCCAGATGAAATTTCCCGAACCAGCTGTTAAAGGTCAGGCCCGTTTCCTGCGGAGGCAGGTTCCCGGTGCCCTGAATTTTAGTCAGGTATTGTGAAAGAACAGTCCGTCTTTCAAGTTCATGTGCCCGCGGGTCGGTACATTCAGAAAAATCAACCGCGCCGCCTGTCCGCCAGAAATCCTCCCAGTGAATTTCATTGTTGTGAAGGGTTTCTTCAAAATCCGGCAATTCGCTGTTAATGGATTCTGTTGAAAACAGACAGCTGAATTCAAGAATACCAGAACCATCAGAAGGTTTTAGAACAAAACGGTGCGCACCTGTTTTTTCCAGTATCGCATCCTGATTCCATGTAACGGTGGTATTATATCTGTCATTATCCAGTTCACGACTTATAACAGCCTTATCATCACCGGCAATTAGCAGTGTGGAAGTATGTTTTTCGGGTGAGTTTAAATCATATCCGGGATGGGTATGTATTGGATTACCATATGAAAATAGCCATTCAACCGACAGACGCCTGGCATCAATCAGGGGTGATTTAATACGTGCAGAAATCATATCAAGTTCCTGATGCGCAAACACACGGACACTGACCGGATATCCCTCAATAATAAAATCGCTTGAAACTTCTCCACGCCACAAGTCAAGATGGTGGCAGACTTTCTCAATATCGTGAATCTGAATTTCCTCACCATTATCTTTTTCGATCAATAACCGTATCAGTCCCAAATGCAACCTGTGAGGATTTTCGCGAAAATATTTTACTGCTTCCACGGCCCGTTCAGATGTGCTTAACTGATCCATGAATGGAACCATCCGGTCCTCCACCTGATAATACCTGTAAGTCTCAGATATCTCATAATTACCGGTATTAGGAGAGGTATGCCATCCCCAGTTTGACTGAGTACCAAGTGCCACCCCATTGCCGTATTCTTTGTAAAATGTTTGCAAACCAGTAAAATCGGTCGTAAATGCAAAGTTGCCGTTTCCAACCGATAAGGATGCCAGAGTATCAAATTTCTCTACTGTCATATTATGGCTGTTAACAAACGAATAACGAACAATTGGAGCACTGTTGTCTGAACTACATCCAGCAAACAACAATAATAAAAAGCTTATTGATAATAGCTTAAGAAACATATATATAAATTTTAACAATCCCGTTTGAAAATTTTGAACCTGGATTTATAAATAACATATATCACTCTTTAACCATCATAAATTTGGGTTCAAACGTGTCAAAATAGAACAAATAATGCGCAATAGCAGAGCAGCTATCAGCCTTTCAGAAACACCCTTCTGAGGTCCTCAATCTGTTCATCATTTATAGGCACCATTTCTCCAAGGGAATTGCCCATAATGATTGAACGGGCACTGAACTCTGCAACTTCAAGCCTGTCGAAAGTCTGAAGCAACGAATCGCCGGTGATCAGCACCGCATCATTTTCAATTATAACCGCAGGACTGTCTTCAGAAAGAATTTTCAATATTTCAGAAAAATCATCGAATTGAGTTCCAAACGGCAATAATGAAACATCCTGCAAAAAAATCCAGCTTTCCGGAATTGTCCGTACATTAAATACAGAACGGGTTACACCAAATGCCATAAGATTGTGCGGCTGGGTTATTATGATCGAATTAATACCCGGGTTTCTATTATATATTTCCTGATGGAGGCGGACACCACGGCTGGGTATTTTACCGGGTTCGCGTTTACCGCTTCGTATCTGAACAATATCATCAGGCTCTAAATCCCAGCGCTGTGCGCTGGTTGGTGTAATAAGAAAGTCATTGTTCCGCCATCGCCGGGAGACTGTTCCGTAGGAACTGATCATCAGTCCCTGACGGCAAGCCCGTCTTATAATATCACATATCTCCTGGCGTCTTTCACGTTCATCAGAGGGATAGGTAACATTTTCCAATTCAGGCAGTAAAGATGATTCCTGATATTCAAATGACTCTATCTGTTTATCATCCAGGTGCCGCAGCTCTCCAAGGCGTTTTCCTTTAAGAATGGTTCGTGCACAAAACTCGAGTGTCTCAAACCGTTGAAACGCATCTGCAAGGTCTGATCCCCCCAGCACTGTCCCATGGTTTTCCATGATAATAGCCTTGTACCCTTTATCAAAAGCCGCTGAAATTTTCTTTCCAAGCGCCTCGCTTCCCGGCAATTCATAGCCCGCGTACCCGATAGGACCACATATATGCCTGGCCTGCGCAACAATATTTGTATCCGGTATCTTGCGGACAATACTGAATGATACAAGTGCCGGGGGATGGGCATGGATAAGGGCGCTGAGGTCTGGACGGGACTCATACACGGCTTTGTGAAACGGAAACTCCGAAGAAGGTTTATGGAGACCCAAAATTGTACCGTCCTTCTTTATACACATAATATCTTCGGGCCTGAGCGCACCCTTGTCAACTCCAGATGGAGTAATCCAGATATCACCGTTTTCATCGGCAACTGATATATTGCCTCCCGAAGTGGTTGTCATTCCCCGATTATATATCCTGCTTATTATAAGCACTATCTGGTCGCGGGGATGCATCAGTTTTGTATCAAGCCTGCTGCTCATAATTGTAAATTTTCATATAATGCAATCCGGGCAAAACCCTGCAAGTACACAAATGCGATCAAATTACCCGGAATTAGAGGCAAGATTACAATATAAACAGGGTCGGCGATATTGGATACTTTGTTCTATTCAGTATTTAATTCCCTGATTTTAATATTCCGGAAATAAACAACATCATTATGATCCTGCAGAAGAATCGGGCTTTTATCTATTTGCGCAAAACCTTCACGATCTTTAAATTTACTTTCGGCAATGTGCTTCAGAAATTCTTCACCACCCCGCTCAAAGCTCAGGATCATTTTTCCATTTAGCCAATGCTCAACCTGTTTACCA
>SKND01000334.1 GCA_007120695.1 Bacteroidales bacterium
ACTATACCAAAGCCAGACATGATCCTGGTCCCGATTTTTAAATTATTAAATTTCATAAAAAGTCCTCCGTTTTTTAACAAGTAATAGTTAATCAATATCTTATAAATCTGTTTCAGAATTTTTAAACTGAATAATCTCATTTGCCCCGAAACAGGATGTATTCAATTTTATCTGGCCTTTCCTGAGTTCGCCTGAAATTCTGCTCATAAGCTTCGATGTTTCAATGTGTGTATAGTTCTTTTGTACGTTAAATTCTTTTTCTTGTTTCTTTTTTTCTCTATTCATCACTCTTTATTTTTATTTTGAAAAGTTCCAGATTGTCTTACTTGTCCTGTTGGGCGTCTTTCGGGTAAACCGGGTCAGCAAGTCCATTACTGTTTATCCCCTGTGAAAAGCTTTCATGTATAAGGCGTTCACTTTCCATAGTATATTGGTTTTCAGGTTCTCCAGGATTTTGTCCTTTGAGATACCAGTATTATGAGGATCTGTAAATTTGAGTTTGAAATTGATTTATAATATTTTTTATACCGGAACGGAGAGTTATGCAACGTCTTTGTTTACCTGCTCTGAAAGGGTTACAAGTTGAAGCTGCAGCTCTTTTTCGTGCTATACCGCCAATAGTTTTGTCTGTGTGTATTTAAGCTGTAAAAAATTGACCTGTGGTCGATTTTGCATGCTATGGTCAGTGCATTTTGTAATTTTACGCAGAAAAAATTTAGTGTATATTTAGTGATTATTATTCTGAGAAAACTGAGTTCATAATATGGAAAACTTTATCACTGCCGATAAGGATGTATTGACTATACCCGGGTACAATACGCTGACTGATTCTGAGAAAGAGCTTCTGGGTAAGTACAGCAACAAGGTCACTTACAAGGGCGGCGATGTCATTATCAAACAGGATACACGTACGTCACACATAATGTATATCAAAAATGGACTGGTGAAGGTTTTTAAGGAAGGCAGAAATGATAAGGTAATAAATCTCAAAATTGCATTGCCTGGTTCATATATTGGTTTGCTTTCAGTATTCGGTGATGAGCTTTACCAGTACAATGCTTCTTCCATTCAAAATACCGAAATGATATTCATTGATATTAGCGTTTTCAGGGAGATAATTAATCATAACGGCGCATTCGCGGCTCATCTTCTGAAGATGATCAGTGAAGAAGGATTATTTATGCTGGATAAGCTTATGAACCTTTACCACAAGCAACTATCCGGAAGAATTGCAGATGTCCTCCTGTTTTTTTCCGAAAAGATCTTTAACAGCCCGGGTTTTGAACTCCCGCTTACACGCCGCGAGCTGGCCGAATTTGCCGGTACTACCAAGGAGAGTTTTATCAGAACACTGACCGAATTCAGAAATGACAACATCATAAAGCTTGAACGTAAGAGAGTTGATATTATCAGCATGGATATCCTTAAGACACTAAGCAGGCTTGGCTGAACCGGATTCCCGGTTTTTTAATATTTCTATTTAGTCTATAAAGTCAGTTGCAGTGATCCGATGATTTGTTTGCTATCATTTTCAGACAGGTTTAAGATTTTCCCCGAAAGGGAAATCAATTTTTCTTGCATCAGGATAATAAAAAATAATTATTTTTAGCCCGTGTAAATACGGCATGGCTTTTGAACAATGCTTCTTTTATGTGGCTTTATCGAAAATAGTTCGTATTTAACTGAAAATTAATGGTTATGAATATTCCGATATTGTTTCTCTCTATTGCTTGTTTTACGAACAGCATATGCTCCTTTTCGCAGGAACCGGTTCAGGAAGATAGAGTTGCCGATACACTGGTCTATCTCGGAGGCAGATCTGCGCCGGTAAGTATTGTAAATATGACATCGAACAGGATCCAGTTTACCAGACAGGGAGAATCGGAGATCAGTGAGATTGACAGAAAACAGGTGGAGAAAATAATATACCGGACAGGCAGGGTTGAAGTGTTTAACCGCCCGGTCTTTGAAATGGTCTCAGAGGATAACTGGCGGCATGTTTTTCTTACAGAGGATCAGGAGGAAATTGCGGGGCTTTATGAGAGAGGGCCTGTAGAGGTAACTGCCGCCGCGGCCAGGAACCGGCCGACTACATTGAGAAATGCTGAAATAAGACTTAAAAGAGAGGCAGTAGCTTTAGGAGCTAACATGATACTGGTTACCCATACCGAATTCAGGGGAGGCTATGGTGATGTTCCTTCCATTACCATGCGGGGAATAGCCTATGGGTTTATGCCTGTACCGCCTGAAGAAGATTAATCTTTTTATTGAACTACCGTGAATACCAGTTTGCTCCTGACCCGCCTTATTTACAACCAGTGCCATCCTGAGTTGCTTTGCAATAATATTACCAATAAATTCATACCTGACACACCGCCGGAGACAAACGCTGTATATTATTAAGCCTGAAAAGGGTCAGTATCCTCTTTTCCTGTCCACTACATTAATCAATGGCCTGTTATCCAGAGTTCTCCGGTAGTTCTCCATTATCTGCGGGGCAACCGACCATGGATCGGGCAGGCTTGCTATATGTGGTGTTATGTTTATGTCCGGGTGGCTCCAGAACGGATGATCTGCCGGCAGCGGCTCCTCCCTGAAAACATCAAGGCTGGCACCGGCCAGGTGATTTGAGTCCAGAAGTTCTATCAGGTCACCATCAACCAGGTGCCCGCCCCTTCCGAGGTTAATAAGCCAGGAACCGTGAGGTAGTGTCTCCAGGTTTTTCCGGTTCAGGATCCCTTCCGTTGCAGGAGTAAGCGGAAGAAGACAGATCAGGATATCAGTGTTTCTGAGAAAGTCATCCAGCTGAAAAGGACCATGGAGTTTATTGTAGGGTACAGACCCACCCCTGGTTCTGCTCCATCCGGATACCCTGAAGCCGGTTTTATGGAGTTGCGTTGCTATATGGTTGCCGATCACGCCAGTACCCATTACTCCGATACTTATATCTGAAATGCGCCGGTACCGTTTTCTTTTCCATATTTTCTGCCGCTGGTTCTCATGGAAATGGGTCAGCATCCGTAACCTGTTCATGATTACTGCAAGAGTAAACTCAAACATGTCCTGTGATAATGTGGGGTCAATAATACGGACAATATTAATGTTTTCAGGAAGCAGAGGGTCATTTACCAGGTGGTCAACTCCTGCGCCCATCGACATTATGGTTTTTACTGAGGGATACTCCCTGAAAAGTCCGTGAGGATAATTCCATGTCAGGGCAAATTCCACGAAAGTATTATCTTTAATTTCCTCCCTGTGTATCACATCTACTGACGGATCTTCCTTTTTCAATGCATCAATCCACTGATCGATGTTTTCTATGTCGCTGAAGATAACTATTGCCATATAATGAAATTATTCTTTTTTATTTTTAATAATCCAGTACAAACCTTTAAGTCCCGGTTTGATGTCATCTGCTTTGAGAAGTACAAGGATTTTCTCAGTATATGCCAGCACACCCCATCCTACTGCAATATAATAGAGCCAGAGGTTGAAACCCCATACGAAGAGCACAAAAAAGAAAACTCCCTGCAGGTATCCTGCCGATACTGCCGAATACAGATGCAGTCCCGGAATTTTACCGAACCTGAAAAAAGCTACAAAATAGCTGATTGCGAAAATTGCCAGGAAAAGATATAGTAACCAGGCATGGGGTTGAATATCATTCCATCTGAAAGCAAATATTCCATACAGTGCCAAAATATAAGTGCCGATGTCGGCAAGATTGTCGAGTGCTGCGCCAAAGCGTGTGACCAGCTTGAAGGTCCGCGCAATAAATCCGTCTGCGATGTCGCTTACCAGGTTTATGCACAACAGAATAACAAATAATTGTTCGTGCCCGGTGAGTGCAAGTATGAGGATTACAGGAAATGTTATTAGCCGGTAAAAACTAATTGCATTCGGGACATTAAGGATGTTTTCTTCTTTGTAGATAAGGGGCATAGGTATTAGCTGTTTTATTAAACCAATTAAAGAAAAATTATAAGAATGAGCAAAACACTCATTGGTATGAACAGGTTGTCAGACCCTTTCCAGCTGAACATTTCAGCAATAGTGCCGGTGGCCGAGATGATCAGGGAAAGCCAGAATATTTTCAGGTCAAAGGTCATCAGGTGAAAATAAAGTGCAATAAAGCTCACTATAAAACATGAGACAAAAAAAGAAAATGATCCCAGCCAGGTCTTATCCAGTCTCAATTTTAGAATCCGGATTTTATGGTTGTATTCCTTAAGGCTGATTCCCAGGATACCTGCAACAGGATCGCAAATAGCCAGCACAAGCATGGGCAGAATGAACAGGAATTTATCATTCATCAGGTTCGATACCAGAAAGGTCAGGTATATAGATACAGGCAGAAGATAGCTTCCGATTGAAATCCTGTTTATATCATGTATTGACTTAAGGTGGGTTGTGTTTCGGCTTATAAAAAGTAAAACAAAGAAAATGATAGCCAGAGCCAGCACATACCAGTGATCGTTAAAAAGATAGGGGAAGGTGATTGTGGAGAGTGTGGCTGTGAAATGGGCAAATTTACGGGTGATCTCTCCCTTAAGTCCGAGTCGCCGGTAAACAATTTCATTGAAGGTCAGCAATAACAAAAAAGCGATTAAAAAGATTACAGCCAAACCAATCTGATTATCCATTTTTATTATTTTTAAACCCGGTCAAGACCAGGATCCATTTAACCCCCTGATAATACAATTATAACAACAAAGGCACCTCCGGATATTAAACTGTCGAACCTGTCGAGAAAGCCTCCGTGACCCGGGAGCAAACTGCTGAAATCCTTAACATTGTACTGCCTTTTATAGAAAGAGGTAGCCACATCGCCAATAAATGCAAATAATACAATTCCTGTTGCCATAAGCAACGTGTTGAGGATGTTGTTGCCGATAAGACCTTTTAGAAACAACGAACTTGCTAAAGCTATCAGTACACCCCCAATTAAGCCTTCAATGGTTTTCTCCGGGCTTATCGATGGAAAGATCTTTTTTCTGCCAATCAACTGTCCGCTGATCTGACTGAAAGCGTCGAAAATTGAAAGTACAAGAAAAGTAAAAAGGATAAGGCCCTTTTCAAGCCGCCCGAAGTTAAAAAACCCCGCACATAAAACCATATAAAACAGCACTGATAAAAAGAAAAAACCTTTCCTGGCATACCCGGATTGTTTAAATAGTTTGATTATTTCACCAAGGCCAACAATAAGTATAATTATACTGAGGTAGTGAAAAACATATGGATTGAACACTATGGCAAAGAATAAGATATGAATGATGAAAAAGTAGGTGATATATTTTACCCGGTTATTCTTTGCTGACTGCCGGTCTTTTGTTTTATTTATAAAATAAAATCCGATGCCTCCCAAAACGAAATATGAAATAATTATTATATAAATGGTAATGATCATGTTTTATGCTGATCTGTTGTTAGGCTCATCAGTTATTAAGCTAATCTGTTGTTAAACTTGTCCGATGCGGCTCTATCATCTTATTTGAGGTAATTCTGTTTTATTGTTAAATTTTATGTAAATATCAGTATTATTCCGAAAGCAAACACAATATATGCAAAGGTTTGTTTTATAAATCCTTCCTTGCTGCCGATTTATACTCTGGTAGTCAGTTTCGGACCGGCAATCGAGCCTGCAATAGTGCCGGCCGTCAGAAACCAGACAACTGTAAGGTCAGTTACGGTAATGAACTGCAGCCCCGACAATACATATGTGCAGTGTGGCCGCAAGTGAGGTGGCTACCGCTATCTGGGCGGGAACTTTAAAGAAAAGGATCAGCAAAGGCGGGAAAAAAAGCCCCAGCCACCTCCAATCATGGAGGCCAACACGCGAATAACGATAACCAGAAGGGGTAACCAGCGATAGCTATATTTAAATGATGAGTAGAATATCATATATTCGGGTTAATTTGCTGGCTGATTATCTGTGTTTTTATCTCTGAGAACCCAGTAAAGCCCTTTTACGTTGGAACGCATTCGAGGTATGATTATTTGAATTGTGATATGCTCAATAGCTGATATTATACCCAAGATAACCATAATGTAGTAAAAAGGGGAGATAAAGCCATATGTGAAAAGCACAATGAAAAATGCACCCTGGATATACCCTCCTATCCTTGTTGAATAGAGGTGAAAGCTGGGGAATCTCCCAAACTTAATCAGTGAAACGATAACGATAAGAGACATCACTCCCAAAAATATAACAAAGCTTGTCAGGTGCGGAATAAAATCTTCCAGCTTAAATATGTAAATGCCCGTAAATGCCAGGAGGTAGGTGAAAATGTCTGCTAATGAATCCAGTCTTGCCCCAAAATCTGACTCCATTTTGTATTTACGGGCTATAAAACCATCAGCAACGTCAGTTAATAAATTAATGACCAAAAATACTGCAAAGAGATTCTCCTTGCCCGAGAGAGCAAACCATAGAATAAAAGGGAAGGCTAAAAGCCGGTAAAACCCCAGAATATTTGGGGTAGTAAATATGCCTTTTTTTTCCATATGAATAAAATGATCAAGGCCTCCGAAGGTTAAACTTAATACATTTTTTACAGAGTACAAAAATTGCCGCTTTCAGACTACTGATCGAATGTAACATCGTGACTTCAGCATTGTTTAAATATCTCAAATGCTTCAGGGACAACTTGCTTCTTCACTTTTCCCGTCAGCATTAACATTATTGAAATACTTTAATGAAGATGAGTCCGTAAAGATTATCGATGCATTCAGTTCAGACCGTCACTTCTCACCTCTTAACATCGCAAGAAGGTTATTCGCGGCACGCTTCTGCAGTTCAGCGGAAGCGGTATCTGAGTAACAGGCGTAGTGTCCTGTATCAATTATTGCAATTGTCTCCATTTTAATCTGATTAACAGGAGTAAAGGAATACACTATAACACCTTCTGTTTACAGTCGGAACCGCTGCGCTTTAACATAAAAATTTTTTCATGCGTTTGTGTGTAATTTTACGCAGAAAAAATTTAATGTATATTTACAAAGTTGGTTATGGGAGGAGGCAGAAGCTGTGGATAGCTTAATATAATTGTAATGAAGTATATAGGAGCACATGTAAGTGCTGCGGGAGGCGTTGAAAATGCCCCTGTCAATGCGCACGGGATAGGCGCGAAGGCATTCGGACTGTTTACGAAGAACCAGCGGCAATGGGTGGCCAAACCCCTCGAGCAGAAGAGTATCGATGCTTTTAAGGAGAACTGCCAAAAATACGGCTACCAGCCCTTCCAGATACTTCCCCACGACAGCTACCTGATAAACCTCGGGCATCCCGAAAAGGCAGCTCTAGAAAAATCGCGCGCCGCCTTTTTGGATGAGATGCAGAGGTGTGAGCAACTGGGATTGGACCGGCTGAATTTCCATCCCGGGAGCCATCTGAACAAAACAGACGAGGAGACATGCCTGCTCACCATTGCCGAATCGGTCAACATAACCCTTGACAAAACCAGCGGGGTGATCGCCGTGATTGAGAATACCGCCGGTCAGGGCACCAACCTGGGCCATAACTTCGAGCAGATAAAGTTTATTATTGACCATATAGAAGACAGTGATAGGGCAGGGGTTTGCATCGACACAGCCCATGCCTATTCGGCAGGATATGATATCAGGACGGCCGAAGGCTTTGAGAAAGCTTTCGCGGAATTTGACGCCGTGATCGGTTTCGGCTACCTGCGGGGAATGCACATCAACGATTCAAAAAAGGAGCTTG
>SKND01000083.1 GCA_007120695.1 Bacteroidales bacterium
ATCCAGGGGGCCGTCAAAGGAAAAGTGCCGCCCTGTGGGGTTTCTGCCAAACACATGATCGATATGTGCAATGGCAATCTGATTGAGCCGATCCACTGCATTTTGGTCTTCGATTACCTTTGTTGCGGCTATTAATGGGGCAGGAAAACCGGCAACATTTCCAACTTCGTTAAATCCGGTTAAAGGCCGGTCGAGCCCATGATGACCAATACCGGGAATGATCCAGCGTTCATCAGAATACCTTCTGAAATCCCATAAATTATCGGATCGGTGAATGGCAACTTCCGACCAGTTTTTTATTTTCTGCAATAGTCCGGAAGGAGCTTTGTCAGGATAGTATTTCAGAAAATGGACAAAGGATGTAATCGCTACCCACTCACCCTGCCTTTGCCCTTTGGTGGTGAGAGGATCGTTCCAATCCAGATTCTCAATGAGCCATTGCGTTTGATTATAGGCCGCCTGGAAATAATCTTCAGGATTTTCTTTGCCTTCGCGTTTTGCGATTTCATACATTAGTAAATTTGGTACAATGGAATGGCCAGTTGGTAGCTCCCCCTTGCCTGTACCGATGATGGTATAGGTCTGAAACAAATTGGCTGTATGCTCCACATCGTGCCACTGCCATCGGTTTATATTCTCATCACCCCACATTCTGAACACATACTCCAGTGCTTCCTGATATACATTTTCAGGGATGTATTCAGACAGCCACGGCCAGGCATAGACAAACCAGGCAAGTTGCTGCTTCAAAAGGGTGTGGTTCACCTCTCCCCTGAGGTAGATATCAGTAGCCCAATAGATTAGCCTGACAACCTCGGGTGTGTGCTCTGGCAGTTCCTCACGTAAGCCAAGATAGTACCCCTGAACTGGCATCCGGTCTGTTCGGAATGCCGAAGGATTGGAGAAGTATAAATTAAGCAGTGACTGTATTTCAAACGACATCTGATGGCTGTCCCGCCATGCCACGCCCAGACTCGGGCAGCCCGGACTCTGATCAGTTGGTTTAAATATTCGGGAATCGCCAAACCAGCATCGGGTATCAACCATGAAATTAATAGCCGGCTGGTAGGTAACCCGCTCCACCCAGTTTGGGCCAACGTAAAATGGAACCGAAAATCCCCGGCCGTTTTCTCCATCCACATGAACCACGTATGGACCGTAATCGGCTTCCGGACGAAAGTCTGAGAAATCACCGATATGGCTGTAGATATGACCATTGTAAAGAACATCAGTTTTTCCTTTTCGGGTAATGGTATAGACTGCACCATCTTTTGCCAATGGTGCCGTAAATCGTTTAATGCCATAAAGATCAAACCCGCTTTGATTCAAGAACACCGGCTGAGGGTCATATTCATACACCCGGACTTCATAGATACGCATCTGCCCTCCGTCAACACTTGTTAACCTGATGCGGCGGGTTCGCTCCGGTTCAAATCCGATCAGGGGATTATCGGTGTCGCCGGAATAAACCTCTTTCCAAACGCCATTTTCAAGTTCCACTTCCATTACCAGATGATTAACACCCGTGACCAATGGCAGCAGAATCCTGTCAATTTCATGTTCATGGCCTAGGTCAATCTTCAGCCAGTGCCTACCCACAAAACTACCAGACTGCCAGTAGCTCGTGTGGTCTCCGTCCACAGCCGCCCATGCCGGGCGCTCTTCCGATGAAGCCGAAACCGAGGCATTAAGTGCCACGTTGGTCAAACTTTTTTGAGCAAAAGTTGCTGAAAACGCAAATATTAATAAAGCTGTCAAAAAAAATAATACTCTTTTCATAATTTTCTTCTTTAAGTTAATTGATTTGAATTTCAAAGATTGAAGCAGGACTTCCTGAGCTGTTTGCTTCTGGCTCTATGGTGAGTTTTGAAGAAAAGAGGGGTTTTGGGAATTTAACATGATAAATGGTCTGGTGATTTTCTTTCTCCTGGTGAATCAGTTGATCATCAGCATAAATCCGGAAAGCAGGAATACAAAACGGAACTACGTTTTCCGGATGCTGCATCAAAACGGATTCCAGTGCATTATCATAGTCAGTATCAAAGAATAGTTTTATTTCATTGATTACCTGCTTATTGTCCCATTCGATACGAATCTGGGGATTTGCATCATCCGGGTTTGCAGCCCATGCATTGGTTTTTTTATAGGGGCGCACGTAACCGTTTCTAAGGTTATTAATGGCAAACAGATTCAATGCCGGTGATATTGAAAATGCCAGATTGTATCCTTCCGGCCTTCTTTTGGGAATCCAGAATTCGAATGAATCAATGCCGCTATCCTCAGGCGGAGTTTGCACCCCGTTATTATTTACAGCTTTATTTTTTCCGTTAAAAACACTCAGTATTCCTGTCATTCTTTGTTTTGAACATAAAATACTGACATGTTCATTCTTATGAAAGGTGATGAATGCATACTGGTCTTCTGCCAACACTGTTTCAAAAGCCACCTCTACTGTCTGCTCACCTTTGCTCAAAGAAAGCGTTTTACTTTCCAGTATTTCATCAGGGGTATAACTTCCCATGCGCGAGGAGACTCTCAAATCTATCTGAACCGTGGTGTCTTCACCTGCACTCACTTGAAAGGAAAAAGTATAGGGTGTGTTATTTTCTAACGGGAGCAACTGGGCTGCCCCAATATCAAGTTTCAGCCACGGCCCATCACCAGGAAGTCTTTCCAGTTTATATTCACTGGAAGCATGCATTTTTGCATTTTTAATTAAATTTTTCTCCTGATCCAGAGGAACTCCCGTAATCCCCTGACCATTATAATTCAATCTATTTTGGAGTTCCCTGATATTATCCTGATCAAGAATATTAGCGGGCATCAAATTTTTCTCCGCACAATGCTTTGCAGCCATTGCCACAGCCTGTCCCCCCAATGCACATGTGGCCATTACCCGTGATGATCCAAATGCCACGTGAGTAGCGCTAATTATTCTGCCAGCAAAAAACAGGTTATCAATATCTTTACTTACGTAGCTCCTCAAAGGAATATGATAAACACCCTTAGCGTGATACTGAATGCAGCCTGGCAAATCACTGTAAACACCATCAGCAGGATGCAGATCCAAAGCCCAACCACCAAAAGCCACCGCATCGTAAAACTCTTTTTGTTCTACAATGTCTTGCTGTTTCAACATATAATGTCCTTCAAACCTTCGGCTTTCGCGCTTACCGGGAATTGTCCCAACCCATTCAAGGGTCAGGTTATCAACATCTTCATAATCACCAGAGTTTTTAATATAGTTCCAAATTCCGTAAACGACTTTCCATAATTCCCACTTGATCTCTTCGGTTTCATAAATGGTGTCGCGTCTCCCTCCATATTCAACCCACCAAAAACGACAACCCTGATCATCTTTACTAATAATTTTATATCTGGAAAGTTCCTTAATGTCTTTTAAAGCGTAAGAAGGAGCCACATACTTAACCGGATTGTCTGTTTTCTTGCTGTAAAAATATAATGAGTGCCCCAATAATTGACCGAATGATTCGTCGGGGGCAAACATTTCACCAAATTCATCTTTACTTTCAGCACCCATTCTGAAGGAAGCACCTGACAGAAAACTAACTATTCCATCACCTGTAGAATCAACAAACAAAGGAGCGGAAATAGTATAAACGGTAGAATTCTGGCTGCAAAAGGCCTTTATGGAATCAATTTCCCTTGCATTTTTTTTAATTACTTCATAAACCGCTGTGTTTAGCAACAAGGTAATATTTGATTCATCTTTTACTTTTTCCAGGATAATTGTATCCAGTATAAGCGGATTACCTTCTTTATTGCGATAGAGATTTTCAACCAATATTTCATCAATTACGCCACCTTCTCTTGCCCATCGGTTGTTGTTACCCATGTGCGAGGTAGCGCCCAGAATCCACAACCGGACTTCGCTGGAGGCATTTCCACCCAGCACCGGCCGGTCCTGCACAAGCACGACCCGAAGTCCCTCGCGGGCAGCTGTTATTGCAGCACATGAACCAGCCATACCTCCTCCGGCAATAACCAAATCAGATTTCAGGTCTATATTTCGGTTTTCCCGGCCTTTATCTGTGTATTTTTCTAAAAGCATATTGTTTATATTTTTCGCTTATTAATGATTCCTTTTATAATGATTATACTCCCGATTATCGAGACAATAAGTCCTATGGTAAGCACCATTCCCCGCCCCGCGGTAGAAATTATGCTTAGTATGCTAATTAAAATTCCGGTAGAAAAGATGCCAAATCCAAGCACCTTAAGTCCATGAAGGTTCCCTTTTTTATCTACTTCTGCTTCATCCTCTGATTTTGGTGTTACCTGTGAGCGGCTTAAAGTAAACTCATCATAAAAATGATTCCGCTTTGGATGGTATGCCAACCACAATTCGAAAATTGTCAGCAGAAAAACAGGAAGTCCCACTCCAAGCATCATTTCAGCTGATCTGGACAATGAAAAGCCCAACAAAACTGGAGAAATAAACTTAAAAAAAGCGTTTATTAAAAGAGTAATAATGGTTGTTAAGAGAACGGACTGCCCGGTTTGTCTTTTTGAAAAAAGAGTCCAGATCGGAGGTAAGAACAAAGCACCGCCAGTAATTGCTCCCAGACTAATGACTGCTTCCACAATACCTCCCATAGCCGGAACCATCAATGCAATAAAAATGGTAATCAATCCTAGAACAATTGTAGCAGTCCTCCCCACCCGTACCAGATTCTCACTGGAGGTATTCGGTTTGAAGTGCTTGTAAATATCATTGGATATAACCCCGGCAGATATATTAAGCGTGGTGTTAACAGAGCTGGATGCGGCGAAAATCATACCCCCCAGCATCAATCCAAGCATGCCGGCCGGTAATACTTTTTTTGCCATTAGCAGATAGGCCCCTTCGTCTGCCAATCCGGCAAGTTCAGGATTCAGTACCCTGTAAATCATTGGAGGAATCATCCAGATAACAGGGCTTATCATGTAAAGTGCGCCAAATAACCAACCTACCTTTTTTGCCGCCTTCGGTGTAGAAACACTGGTGTATCTCTGCACATAAGCCCAGTTGCCGGCAATAAAAAACAAATTATAAAACCCAAAGGCCACAACAAACTCCCAGGTGTAATCCCCGGCTACCAAAGAAAAAAAACCTTCAGGAGCTTTGGTTACAAACTCATCTAATCCACCAATAGCGTTGAAAGAAAGAGGGACCAGAATCAACACTGCAGCTGTTAAGACAACAAATTGCAAAACATCGGTAACAATAACGGCCCATAGACCTCCTACAGCCGTATAAATCAAAATCAACAGGCCAAGGACCACTATGCTTAGGTTTATAGGAATGCCAGAAGATACTTCAACAATTTTTGCAACGGGATACAGAAAAAATGCAGTTGTAAATATGGATATAAAAAGAAAAAGATATGTATATACTTTCTGGGTTTTGTAGCCCAATCTTTCTGTAATAAATTGTGCAGCTGTTAAGGCACCTGTTTTTCGCCAGCGGGGAGCTATAAAAAAACCTATCAATAAACCGGCGATGGCCATAGTCCATTGAATGGTAACAGCCACCCAGCCACTGGAATAAGCAATGGAACCCCACACAACAAAGGTCCCGGCCGAAAAGAAACTCATAAAAAGAGACAATCCACTCATCCACCAGGGCAATGCTCCTCCGGCAGCAAAAAAGGACTTCATGTTACTTCCTGACTTTGCGAAGGACATTCCACAGATAAAAACCAGTGCAGAGAAAATAATAACTACCCAAATATCAATGTTTCCCATTTTCTATTTCAATATTTATTTATTGGTACAAATAAACATTGGGAGATTATTTTTTGCAACTAATAACGGTTGATAGTTTCCGGTAACGTTACCGGAAACGTTATTTTTTTCGGAAACGTTACCGGAAACTATAAAATAATTACCTTTAAAAACCAAAAATGAATTCTAATCTGCATAAATCTGATTGACATAAAACAAAAACTTAAAAATGAAACATGTAACCATTAAGGACATTGCTAAAGAGTTAAACCTGGCAGTCTCAACAATATCAAGGGCCTTTAATGATAAATATGATATTCGGCCAGAAACAAAGCAACTCATTTTAAATAAAGCCAGAGAAATGGGTTATCGACCAAATCCCATTGCCCGGAATTTACTCCAGCAAAGGTCTATGAATATTGGTATCGTAATCCCTGAATTCATTGGTAGTTTCTTTCCGGAGGTTATTATTGGTGCACAGGAGGTGTTGTTTAAAGAAGGCTATCAGCTACTGATAACTCAATCTAATGAGTGCTATAAGACGGAAATTGAAAATGTTAAGTTACTTGAAAGAAACATGGTTGATGGGCTTATTATCTCCCTCTCCCATCAAACCAAAAACATTGAATGTTTTAAGGAATTAGTTTCATCAGGTTTACCAGTAATATTTTTTAATCGTGTTATCGACATACTTAATACATCAAAGGTTGTATTTGATGATTACAAATGGGCTTTCTTTGCAACAGAACACCTTATATATCAAAACTATAAAAAAATATTTCATTTAGCTGGCCCAGCCAATCTATCTCTCGCAAAAAACAGAATACGTGGCTTTCAGAATGCGCACAAAAAGCACAGATTAGATGTTCCTGACAGCCACATTATTCCTTCTGGTTTTACAATAGAAGATGGTGATAGGGTTGCAATGGAAATGATTGAAAACAAAAATATTCCTGATGCCATATTCGCAGCAGGGGATTTAACGGCTATTGGTGCAATGAAAGTATTTAAAAGACATGGTTACAAAATTCCGGAAGAGATAGCTTTTGTAGGATTCTCAGAACAAACTTTAGCGCGACATGTCGATCCTCCGTTAACATCCGTTGCCCAGCCTACATTTGAGATTGGCCGAACTGCCGCAAAATTATTAATTGCACAAATTGAAAACCAAGGAGTACATATCCCTCAAACGATAACGTTAAGTGGTAAATTAAACATTCGAAGTTCCTCCATGAAATTGACCAAATAAAAGCCCCTGTTTGTTGAAGGAGCAACACAAACCCTTCGCCAAACAGGAGCTTAACCTTAACCACCTAACCTTAAATCAAATTCTGATGTTCTTAATATTTTATTCTGTTATATTAAATTAACTATTAGTGAGCACCCCTAAGAAAAAACAGGAACAATTGTTCTTACAGAAATCAGGAATAAGTAAAAATAGCTGAGGCATTGCAATCTTTGTCCGCCACCAGCCTTACCCAATGTGCACTGAATCCGTCAGGAAAGTTGAACTCTTTTTGTTCTCCGGGTTCAACAGTTAAAGTTTCATACCGGTTCCATATCCCAAATTCATCACTTACAGCAATCAAGTTCATTATTACGCATATTTCAATTGAGAATTCAACAGGGCCATTGGAATTATGAGATATCTGCACTTTCTTCTTATCATAGCCTGTCATTAAATAGGGATCAGATGGTATATGAGCAAGAACATCCGTATTCTTTAACGGGCCACCTGTTCCAACTGGCTTTCCGAGTTTCCATAGATCATCGTAATCCCCAAGCCACAACCCTGTTTTACCATCATCACTAACGCGAAAATGCTCACTATCCTGCTGCAAATCATTTCTGCAACCGGCTATAACCACTAAACCCCGCCAGGGACAAAAATCTGTAAACCTTTTATTATGCGTTGCAATGGGTTTTATGTTTGCAACATCCCCTGAGTTAGAACGCG
>SKND01000302.1 GCA_007120695.1 Bacteroidales bacterium
AACAGAAATTGAAAAATGTTTTAAAGAAAGTTACATAAGTCATGCTGTTGTTTATTATCAATTTGTACTGACATATTTTGGTTATTCCCTTAATTAACACTTACTTTGTATCGTTCAGGCAGCATAATAGTCTGTTTCTCAATAGTAATTAAAGCTATTGAATTAAAGGGTATTTAGCGGTATGAACCCATTTTTTAATTAAAGATAATTTTATAATGAATATTGAAGAGAACAAAGTAGTTTCACTCACCTATGAATTGAGAGTTAACGATGAGAAAGGTGAAATAGTTGAAAAAGTTGAACAACAGGCACCATTGACATTCCTTTACGGAAGGGGAAATTTATTGCCCGATTTTGAAGCTAATATTGACGGACTCAAAAAGGGTGATCCCTTTAGTTTCAGCCTTGTGCCGGAAAAGGCTTATGGTCAGGTTTCCAGCGAAGCCATAGTTGATCTTCCAAAGAACATATTTGAAATAGACGGGAAGATAGATGAGAGTCTTGTTAAAATCGGAAATACCATTCCCATGCAGGATAATTCCGGCAACAGGCTGAACGGTACTGTGCTTGAAATTGCCGATGAAACTGTCAAAATGGATTTCAACCATCCACTTGCCGGAGATACACTCCATTTTAAGGGCGAAGTAGCAGGTGTAAGGAATGCAACTGAAGAGGAGATCAGCCATGGTCATATACATCAGGGTGGAGGTACGCACCCGTGCGGTGGAGGTGAATCCAATCCGGGAGAAGGAAATTGTAATTGCGGACAATAAAGTTCATGGAAAGTTTAAGATCGTAACTTTACCTTGATGATATTAATTTCTCGGGGATCCGGTAACAGGGTCCCCGTATTTGTTATACACGCACTGTGATATTCTCCGGCACCGGACCTGTTAATAATAATATCTATATTGTAACTTCGCAATCCTCCGCCGGGAATAATATTAATCCTGCCTGAGGCTTTTGTTACGAGCCGGGCCAGAACCCCGATATTATCAACTGCATTACCTGCCCCTCCAGATGTAAGGATCTTTGAAAACCCGCAATCAATAGCCTGCTCCAGTGACTTGTGTTTGTCAGGTACCTTATCAAAAGCCCTGTGCAGTGTACATGGCAAAGGGTTGGCCCTGGAAATCAACCTGCGGTTTTCTTCCATATTCAATTCATTATCAGGGTTGGTTATCCCAAAAACAAAACCATCTGCTCCTGCTGCTTTGAACTCTGCTATGAGGGCATGCATCATTTTTATCTCTTCATTGTTATAATCAAAATCTCCATCTCGTGGCCTGATCATTACATATACTGGTTTTTCAGTAATCTGCCTGATTTTAGCAAAGTCGGCTAAAGGAGGAGTTACTCCTCCGGAAACATAGTCGCTGCAATACTCAATCCTGTCGGCGTCACTTCCGGCGACAACCTTTACAGCATCCAGGCTGAAACATGCTACTTCCAGGAGCACGGGTGTTTTTTTGGTCATTTTACCCTTATGCATAATTTCCGGACCAAAGTTAAAGAATTATAACTTCCTTTTATATATAATCTTCAAGACAAATAATTTGACTGTTTGTTATTATTCATTAAATTGCAGAACAAATACAAAAAGGCAAATGTATAATCCAACCAGGACTGACGGATACAGGGGACTTGCTGCCGGATTGGCTATAATGGGTCTATGGATGGGCGGACTGGTAGTTTTCCTGCAGTTTGACCTGTCGGTGGTACCTGTTTATATTATTATCCCTGCCATATTCGTTCAGATGTTTCTTTATGTGGGACTATTTATTACTGCCCACGATGCAATGCATGGTCTTGTATTTCCGCAGAATCTCAGGATCAACAAATTAATCGGTACTGTATCCGTTCTGTTATATGCCCTGTTCCCATACAATAAGCTTCACACAAAACACTGGGAGCACCACAAACATCCGGCAAGTGAAAAGGACCCGGACTACCATGACGGCAGTAGACCCGGTTTTATTCCCTGGTACCTTAAGTTCATGGTCACCTACCTGAGCTGGTACCAGATACTTGGCATGGCCGCCATTTTCAATATATTGCATCTTGGACTGAATATTCCTGTTGCAAACCTGATCCTGTTCTGGGCGCTTCCGGCAATAGCCAGCACCCTGCAACTGTTTTACTTCGGCACCTACCTTCCACACCGCGAACCACCCGAAGGATATACCAACAGGCATAATTCAACAAGCAACGATTACCCTGTTCTTCTATCCTTTCTTAGCTGCTACCATTTCGGATACCACCTTGAGCATCATGAATTTCCTTACGTTCAGTGGTGGAAACTTCCAAAGGTGCGACGGAACTGGAAAAGGAGTGGCTAATGAAAAAGCTTAAAACATATTTTTTACTTCTTCAGTTGTTACCCTGTCACGTTTATCGGCCAGAGTCCGCCTGTAATGATAAAGGGTTTTGAGTTCCTTCGATTATTTCCAGATATATATTTAAAATTTCCAGTGCGTTTCAATTCCCTGTGATCTTAAGAAATCCTGAAATTCCGCAAGCATTTTTTTATTATTTCTTACTTCCCGGGGAATTACTTTATTTTTATGTGACCATGCAACCAACATACCCGCAGACTCTCCAATATTCCATTCCACAGGATGGAGCCGGTAGCACCCATTTGTAATATGTGTTGTGCCGATATTTTTATTGGCTGGAATGAGATTGTTCATTCTCACAGGCAGAAGCGAACCAAGGGGTATCTGGAAAGGCAGAGATGGGAAATCAATGTAGTTGATGCCCCTGCTGCTCGGGTGCAGGTCAATATGATAATAGCCTATGCCTATAGTATCTTTAAAATCTGCCCCGATTTCTGCTTTTTTCCCTGTTATCATTGCCCGGTTTTCAGCTCCTACATGCTCTTCCAGAACGGTGAATTCTGCTTTTATACGACGGGATTCCCTTACATATGGATATTTTGCCATTCCATCTTTGGTACCCATAATATCTCCACGCAATCTCAATCCCGGCCATCCATAGCCTCCACTGGGCCTGGGTACTTCTGTTTGCAGCCAGTAGAAAAGTGACAAACTGAGCTGTTTACCTCGTTCAAAATGGTAGTCAAAATCATCCGTCAGGTTTCCAAGCATATAATCGTTTTGTGGCCAGTTTACTACGGTGATGTCACCTTTATAGGTGCCTTGCAGAAAATTATTCCTGTTTATAATGCGCCGGTATACCCAAAGATTCAGGGTGTCACCTGTTCTTGTTCCTTCAGGGTGAAAACCCAGTTCTCTTGGCTGAAGGGTAGGTGGGTGTGTATATGTAAGGTCAAGCAGCCTTCCAGGCCATGGAGGTATCAGTTCGGGAACATAATTTTTCCAAAAATTATATTCAGCAGGTTTTTCAATTAGGTTTTCTGTTTCTGGGACATAATCCATTGCAAAACAGACAGTGAATGACTGGTGGTTATCAGGGTCACCCTTTTCATGAGCATGAAGTTCGCCGGTCTCTTCCCTGGACTCCGCCCCCTTCACAAATTCTGTTCCTGTCAAAGGAAGCAGGTCTCCCAACTCAGTGGCATCTACAAAATATGGGGCTCGCAGTATTATTTTCATGCCGGTTTGCTGACTGACTGCTTCCAGGGCGTGGACTTTGTCACCTGTTGTGTCGGCACTGCTAATCTTATATTCATTAAGGATTGTGAGCTTGCCTGTGCTTAAATAAGGTGCCATCATATCATTCAAAGCAGCCAGGGCAACACGAGGTTCTGCACATAATCTTGATACTGCCCCGTCACCAGGGTTCAGGTTTTCTCTGGTCCTTGCATCTTCCGTAAGCGGATAGTTATTTCTGTAATAGTTACGTATCCTGTTACGAAATTCACGGTACAAAGCTGTAGAACCATGTGTCTCTATCCACCTGTGTTCATCAGGAGGCACTCCCTGAGAGGTCATTTGTCCGCCAATCCAGTCTGTTTCTTCCGTAATGACCACTGTCAGGTTATTCCGGAGAGCTGACAGTGCTGCAGCGCAACCCCCGAGTCCTCCGCCTGCAATGACCAGATCGGAAGTGTATTCACGTTGTTTGTGCTCATGAAAACGATCAGTTTTGAACAACCGAACGGAACTGAAGCCGACCAGTGAAGTTGTTGCTGCCATACCACTTAATAGTGCTGCAGATCCAATGAATTTTCTTCTTTTCATATTACCGGAATTTTATTACAAAACGTCAAGCTTCACAAGGTTGTTTATTAAAACCAGGTTCATTATTATTTTCCAAAGCCAAGATATTATTCTACTGCCATCCTAAAGTTTGAAATATATTTGGTTTAAAAATTTATCATATTAATATAATATACAGAGTGTTTAAAATTTGATTATGGTATTGACATGGAATTTATCTTGATCAAAAAGTGTTTTACCGGTAGGTTTTGTAACCACCCTCGATACTTTTGCATTTATGCTGCAAAGGTATTCTAAAGACAAATAGTGTGTAAGCATTCGGCGCTTCTGGAGTGAAGTGTACAACTTTTTTGGAGCGTATTTTATTATTTTTTGTACAGGCAATTAGGGGGTTAAGACTTAATAATGCCATAATCCTAATATCAAAGATATCAAAAAAATGGCAAATGTTGTTTCCTTCATAGTCAATTAATGTGTATTTTTATATATACTTGCGTTGTGTTCTTTATCTTTTTTTCTATTTCTTATAATCTTAAGACATGGCATTGAAGGCAACCAGATTCAGATGGGTTATTGTTGTAATGCTTTTCTTTTCTACAACCATCGTTTATTTTGACCGTGTTATACTGGGAATTCTTGCTCCTCAGCTGGAAGAACTTTTTGGCTGGAGTGAACAGCAATATGGATATATAGTATTTGCTTTTCAACTTACCTATGCAGTTGGACCTTTCATTGCCGGATATATTATTGATAAGTTGGGGACGAGGACCGGCTTTTCGCTTGCAGTTGTGGTTTGGACACTTGCCAGTCTTTCGCATGCATTTGCCCAAAGCTGGATCGGTTTTGCGCTGGCCCGGCTGGGACTGGGAATAGGCCAGTCAGGTAATTTCCCTGCAAGTATTAAGATTATTTCGGAATGGTTTCCTCAGAGCGAACGGGCTTTTGCTACGGGTTTGTTCAACGGAGGCAGCAATATGGGGCAGGTGTTTGCCCCGTTAATGATCCCTGTTATTATTATGCTGCTTTTTTCATGGCAATATGTATTTGTATTTTCTGCTATATTGAGTGGAATCTTCTTGCTGGTTTGGCTGGTTTTGTACAGTACACCCGAAAAGTCGAGATTCGTAAACAGCAAGGAACTGGATCACATAAAAAGTGACCAGGCAAAAACAGAAAAAATAAAGGTCCCCTGGAAAAAGATCGTGACCTACCGTCAAACCTGGGTAGTGGCACTTGGTAAATTGTTTGCTGACCCTGTATGGTATTTTTACCTTTTTTGGGGAGCTAAGTTTTTACATTCAAAGTTTGGAATAAATTTGGCCGAACTTGCCTTGCCACTGATAGTTATCTATGTGGTGGCTTATGGTGGTGGTATAGCCGGTGGCGCTGTTTCATCATGGTTTCTGAAAAAAGGAAAATCGGCGAATTATGCAAGAAAAATGACTATGCTGGGTAGTGGTATTCTGGTGTTGCCCGTTATGACGGTACCTTTTATCGACTCCCTTTATGGTTCTGTGGCTCTCATTGCCCTTGCTGCAGCTGCTCATAATTCATGGTCGGCTAACATTTTTACCGTGGCATCTGATCTGTTTCCGGGGAAGGCAGTTGGGTCTGTAATAGGTTTTTCCACTACCATAAGTTCTATTGGAGGTATGGTTACAGCGTTGCTTATTGGTTATATTCTCAATGAAGCAGGATTGCGGGGGTATGCCTTCCCATTTGTGATTTTTTCTTTTGGATATCTGATTGGACTACTTGTAATACATCGTCTTTCGCCAGGGTTTGAACCTGTTTCAATGGAAACAGAAAGCGAATTGTAGATGATATTTAAATAAGAAAATTCTCGTAAAAATAAATGAACTCAAGAGAACGCATAATAAAAACCTTAAGTCATGAAGAACCAGACCAGGTGCCATTTGACCTGGCCGGTTCCACATGGACGGGTATTGCCAGTAACGCATACCAAAAGCTGCTATCACATATGAACCTGGAGCTGGATAATCCTGAATGGGCAGATGTGATCCAGCAGATAGTAATACCTTCAGAAAGAGTCCTGGAAAAGCTTGGAGTTGATACCCGGGGACTAATGCCGCTAACCAGCCATAACTGGAATGTTTATGATAAATTAACTGATGCGGGAGATAACTGGGAATATTTTGACGAATGGAACTTCACCCACCATTTCCCCAAAAATAACGGGAATTGGTTTTCGCTGGTCGAATATCCAATGGAGAAAATTAACAATCCTGCAATTTCAGATATAGAACAGTTTGAGTGGCCCCGGGCTGATGATAAACGAAGAATTGCCGGATTGAAAGAAAAGGCAATAAAGTTCAGAGATCAGGGGAAGATTGTTATAATTAAAGGCCTTTGTGCCGGTGTCTTTGAGATGCACCAGAGGGTTAGGGGGATGACAAATGCCCTTATAGAACCATTTGTATTCCCTGAGTTCTCTGATAAGCTAACAGGTAAAATTGCCGATCTCAAAATTGAATTCTGGGAAATGGCTCTTGATGAGTTGGCCGGAGTAGTAGATATAATAGCTGAAGGGGATGATTACGGTTCGCAGGAGTCCCAGTTGATAGATCCTGAACACTTCAGGAACTATTACAAGCCTCATGTAAAACGAGTTATTTCAGCGATTCGGGAAAAAGCCCGGGATGCAAAAATTATGTTTCATTCATGTGGCAATGTGCGCCCCCTTATTCCCGATTTTATTGAAATGGGCGTTGATATTCTGAATCCGGTACATATTACTGCAACCGGTATGGAACCCCGGCAGCTTAAAAATGATTTTGGCAGGGATATCGTATTCTGGGGAGGTGGCATTGATACGCAAGGGGTGCTTCCCTCGGGGACGCCGGAACAGGTAGCCGATAATGTAAAACGGAACATTGAGGCTCTTGCACCCGGTGGAGGATACGTTTTTGCAACTGTTCATAATATCCAGGGTGATGTTCCTCCTGAAAATGTTATGGCAATGTGGGAAACATATAACCAGATCAAGAATTATTAAGCAGAGGATAAACTTTAGTTCATAATTCCTCCCTGGCAACATATTGATAAACAAGCAGAACAAGTATTATAGGCAGAAAGATTATTATAGAGAGAAAGAGTATTATAGAGAGAAAGAGTATTATAGACAGAACTAATATTATAAACGAAACGAATAATATAAAAGATAAAAACATCTTTTGGGTAATAACCACCTGATTAACTAACTTAAATGTTTTTTTAATAAAAACAACAATGAATAATTCACGCCGGGAATTTATAAAAAAATCATCTCTTTTATCCGCAGGAGCAGTAATTCTGCCAACCATCCTGCCTTCATCGGTTTTTGGGAAAAATGCTCCCAGTAACCGGATCAATGTCGGAATGGTGGGGACTGGAAGGCAGGCCATCGGGGTAAACCTGATAAACGGATTTTTAAAACTTGATAATTGCCAGGTTATTGCAGTGAATGATGTTGATGCCTGGAGAATGGAACTTGCTGCAAAAACTGTAAACGATGCCT
>SKND01000254.1 GCA_007120695.1 Bacteroidales bacterium
GCCGATTACAATGCCTATAAAGGAAATGCATATGGTCTTGGAAATACACTTCTGCAAACTGCTATCTTTAAGCCTCGTCTTCATTCGGTAAAAAGAAAAAACATGGTCTTTACCGGACAGCTTACAACACCGGGTCCCGGAGTTCCGCCAACAATAATAAGCGGTCAGGTTGCAGCCGGAGAAGTGCTTAAAATGACAGGGAAGTGAAACCAGTAATAAACATAAATTTTGCTTGCAACAAGGTAAATGTCCATGAAAATTTTTTTTGCAGACGAGATGTAAATTAATAATGAAGGAACTTTTTGACAAAATATCATTTGAAGTCAGCAAATTGACGACTATTTCCTACAGTACCTCGTTCTCTATGGGGATAAAATTGTTCAGTAAACGGTTTCATTATCCTATCTATGGAATTTACGGATTCGTCCGTTTAGCTGATGAGATTGTAGATACTTTTCACTCCTATGAAAAAGAACTCTTACTTGATGAATTCAGGAAAGATACTTATAAAGCAATTGACCGTGGCATAAGCCTGAATCCTATCCTTAACAGTTTTCAGGAAGTTGTAAACAAATATAGCATAGAAAGAGAGCTTGTTGACACTTTTCTCCTTAGCATGGAGATGGACCTTGATAAAAAGAATTATGATAAACACGGATATGAGAAATATATTCTTGGATCGGCCGAAGTTGTAGGGCTTATGTGCCTGAGGGTTTTTCTTGAGGGAGATGAGAAAAAATATCTTGAACTTAAAGATCATGCTATGAGTCTCGGCTCGGCATTTCAGAAGATAAATTTTCTAAGGGATCTCAGGGCGGACTATCATACACTTGGACGAACTTATTTTCCGGGAGTTGATATTAATAATTTCAAAGATGCTGACAGGCATGCTGTTGAAAATGATATTGAAAAGGACTTCAAACATGGTCGCAAAGGTATTGAGATGTTACCGGCAACTGTCAGACGAGGTGTTTATGTGGCTTATGTTTATTACTACAGCTTGTTTACCAAAATAAAAAATACATCAACAACAACCCTTCTGGAAACCAGGGTGAGGATACCAGATATCAGGAAATACTGGTTGCTGATGGTGTCATATTTCAAATTTTTAAATTGAGTTAATTGATGTTGGATATGGTAATTCTTGTGGATGAAAACGACCGGGAGACCGGCACCATGGAAAAGATGGAAGCTCATATGAAAGGACTTCTGCACCGCGCATTTTCGGTATTCATAATGAACAGTTCAGGAAAGCTGCTGCTCCAGAAAAGAGCATCAGGAAAATATCACTCCCCGGGATTATGGACCAACACATGTTGCAGTCACCCACGTCCCGGTGAGTCTGTAAATGATGCTGCCATCAGGCGGATGTTTGAGGAGATGGGGATGACCGGTCCTCTAAAACATTCATTCTCCTTTATCTACAGGGCAGAGTTTGATAATGGTCTTATTGAACATGAATTTGATCATGTGCTGATCGGTGTAAGTGATGATGAACCCGTTCCTGATATTGATGAAGTTGCCGACTTCGAATATCTTGACCCGGGTTTCATTTCGGAGGATATTAAGGTTAACCCGGAAAAATACACTGTATGGTTCAGAATTGCCTTTCCAAAGGTAAAAGATCATCTTGCCGGCATTTTGGTTTAATCTTTTAAATGTGAGTTGTGTATACATATCTGCTTATAAATTTTTTTGCTATTCTGATCCCATTCATTGTCAGCTTTGACAAGAGAAACTATTTTTTTTCAAGATGGAAATATCTGTTTCCTGCAATTGCTGTAACTGGTTTGTTTTTCATCTTATGGGACATTCTTTATACGAGTTTGGGAATCTGGGGATTTAATCCCCGATATCTTACAGGCATTTATATTTTCAACCTTCCTGTTGAAGAGGTTCTGTTTTTCATTACAATACCGTTTGCAACTGTATTTACATACGATACACTTATATACCTTGTTAAAAATGATTATTTAAGAAAAGCCTCCAGGACAATTTCATTTACTCTCGTTACCTTGCTTTTTGTTGTTGCGGTTTTTAATCTCAGCAAGCTTTATACTTCTGTTACCTTTTTACTTACGGCATCGTTCATTCTGTTTCATGAACTGGTTATTAAACCGACCTATCTCGGGAGGTTCTATTTCTCTTTTCTGGTGCTGATGGTCCCGTTTTTTATAATTAATGGTATTCTGACTGGTTCGTTTATTGAAGAAGAAGTTGTCTGGTATGACAATAGTCACAATCTGTCTTTCAGGTTGTTTACCATTCCGGTGGAAGATTTGTTTTACGGACTGCTTTTAATATTGATGAATATAACCCTGTTCGAATATTTCAAAAAGAAAGGTTATTAGAGTCCGTCTTTAAAGGCAGTGTCTGAATCAAAAATCATATCTGATGCAAGGCTTGCGAAGTCAAAAAAAGCGGAGTTTATATGGGGTAAATGAGTATTTTTTGAAGAGCGTAACTCGGCAGGCGTACATTTGAGAAGATCAATCAAGGAGCTCGATCATAAGGATTTCTTTAGTCCGGTCAGTTATCTTGAAACGATCATCAATGCGACGGCCTATTATCCAGGCAAGTCTGTTTCCGGACATAAGCAACCATGTATTCTCTTTCTCAACAATTGAGAATTTATTGTCAATAAAAAAATCACTTAGCTTCTTCATGCCATTCATACCCAGCGGCTGAAAATAATCACCCTTTTGCCATTTTCTGAGCATTAACGGAAAATGAATATTGCTGAGATCCAGACATGCAACTTTTGGGTCTGCCGGGATTCTGAAAACTGATGAATTTTTAATCTTTGATATTCGCAGGCTTACCGGTTCGCTCAGTTCACCGGCACCTTCTTCAATATAGTACCTGGTAATCCCCTCAGCTGTTTTTGGTGTTACTATTAAATGGCTCCGGTCTTTAACGAGCCTGTGTGTGGCTGAATAGAATTGTTTCCCTGGTGTTGCCTCAAGCGATTTAATAATGCGGGCGATCAGTTCCCTCGGGAAACCCCAGATTCGCAGAAACTCATATAGATAGGAGGGGAGAGGATCAAGTTTTAGCAAGGCTTTGATCTCGACTCTGAACTCCTTTCTGTTCCTTATCCACAACTCGTTGAACTTATTGTTTATGGCATCTGAATAAATTGTCTCAACATCATTCAGCCTGCAGGTAGTCTGATACAAACTGTTTATAAATCCCCCTGAAATATTTTCAAATTCGGGAATAATCCTGTGCCTGATCCGGTTTCTTTTATATTTTATGTCACTGTTGCTGGAATCCTCCCTGTGGCTAACATTATTTTTTATGGCGTACTCAACAATTTCTTTTCTCTCGGCAAATAGCAAAGGCCTTATGATATTTCCGGTTTTAGCCTTAATCCCTGTTAAGCCCCTGATTCCTGTACCCCTTAAAATGTTTACCATAAAAGTTTCAGCAATGTCATTTTTATTGTGGGCAATGGCAACAGCTGAGTATCCGTTTTCAACCATCAATGTATCGAACCAGGAATACCTCAGCTCTCTTGCGGCCATTTGAATTGATATTCCTCTCTCGTCAGAATAGTTAAAAGTATCGAAAGATTTTGAATGAAAAGGAATTCTATTCGTTTCTGCCTGTTTGGCAACAAAAAGTTCGTCATCATTTGATTCTGAACCCCTAAGGCCAAAATTACAATGAGCCACTGAGATATTAAAACCGGTTTCAAGGAATAATTCCATCATGACCATGGAATCAACACCTCCGCTTACACCAAGCAGCAAAGACCCGGATTTATCCGCAAGATTCTCATTATTGATGAATTTGATGAATTTATCGGTCATGACCTGGTTGCTGATAACTGCAAGATAATTAATACTCTTTTAATTCCAACGATAAAGACAAACCGAATTCCGAAATGTATTTCTCCCGGCAATTTAACAATTCCAGGGCAAACATATTCAGGCTTTTTTTTCCGTGAAAAACAAATTCCATGTAAGACTCAATAACAGAAAGGCAATTCCTGTACTCCAATGATTTATCCTTTTGTTCAAGTGTTTTGTAGAAATTATAAGTCCTCTGATATCTGTTTCTTTGCTCCGTCAGAAAATGATCCGGTATCCATCTTTGCGCTTCAATGTGATTAAGCCTGTATGTCAGATTATTAAGGACTTTTTCTGCCAGCATAATAACGGGAACTTTGCGTAGTATATAAATCTCCGCATATCTTAAAACTCCGATACACCCGTAGGCATCTATATCGTCGCAGATGGAAAGGATCTTGAGAATGTTTATCTCCTGGTCATCCGGTTCAGGAGTAAAATTCTCTTTTCTGTCATGAAGCTCAATTGCTTGCAACGCTTCATCGACATCAGGATCAATCAGATCAGGATTCCTTCTGATAAAATCTTCGCAAATAACCCGGCTTTCTATCCCGTGAGCCTCGCTAAGTGTTCTTGTTAACCCTGTATCATGAAACATGGCCGACAGTAATAATCGTGAGACATCTCCAGCAGAAATCTTTTTGCCGGAATTTGATAGTTCTGTTATTAATCTCCTGGCATTATACCAGACCCTCAAATGATGAAGGTGGTCATGTGATGGCAGATGTATACCTTCGAATATTAACCGGCAATGTTCAAGCAGAACCTTAAGTAATTTTGCTTCTGCCTCCTGTATTTTTTTTTCAATGGGTCTGGTCATGCAGAAAAATAAAAAAAGCAGAAAAGTTGGCTTTTCTGCTTTGAGTTTTTTTTAATTCCCGGATTTAGTTTACCCCCTCCTTTTCAAGAATCTCCTTTGCCATTTCAAGTATGGTGGTATCATCCAATACAACTATCCCTCCGTTCGGGCCCTTTTCCAGATGGATGCCGACAGTGTCTCCCTCATTGTAATTTGCTCCTCCAAAATAGTTTCTGACTGTTTCAACACTCAGATTCAGTTCATTTGCTATTCTCGTCATGCTTCCATCCGGCAAGCTGTCTTTTATCTTGCGAAGTTCATTGAATGTTATGGTCATATCATTTTATTATAAGGTTAGTAAACTTGTGAACTCGAACCGATAAAAATAATTAATTTGTTTGTTTATGGGCAATATTTTCTGCTAAAAGAGTTCTAAAATTCAGGATTCCTTAACAACATATACCTGACCTGTCTCAAACTTAACCACTTTAACTATTTCGCCTTTGTCTATAAATCCAACGAGTGATTTTGCATCATATTGCTCAAAGTCAATCTCAACTCTCCCTGATGGTCTCAGGGATGTGGCAGCTATACCTGTCTGGCCGGTAAGACTGTTGAATTTTGAATCAAAACTTGAATAACCCTCATTTTTGTTCTGTGTTGAGCTTAGTATAAGATGGGAAAACATACTCGTATCAAGTAGCTTCCTGCTTAGTGAAATGGATCCGATAAGTGCAACAAAGGCGCTGAATATTACCAGAAACAGTGATTTTATCAATGGTTCTGTTCCTGCGCCCTCAAATTCCCAGACAATATTATCGACCATCGCAAGTGCAAGACCTGTGATAATAAGTATAATGCCGGCAATGCCGGCAACACCAAAGCCGGGTATAGCAAATATTTCAACTGCCAGCAAAACAATTCCGAGAAGAAAAAGTGCAATTTCCCAGTTCTGTGCTATTCCTTCAAGGTACAGAGGAGCAAAATAGAGGACTGCAGCAAATATTGCGGCACCAAGTGGAAATCCAATCCCGGGTGTCTGGAGCTCAAAATATAACCCTCCGATGATTAACATTATAAGTATACCCTGGAATATCGGATTTATAAGAAAGCCTATTACTCGCTCAAGTGAGGTCAGCTCATATTCAACCAGTTCATAATCTTCTATTCCTGCTAACTTTATAACTTCCGAAATACTTGTTGCAAGTCCTTCGCAATAACCAACTTCTATAGCCTCTTCGCTGGTTAATGTAAGAACCTTTCCAGTATCAATGATCCCCGGAATATAGGTTGATGGATCAACCATTGCCTCTGCAATTGCCGGGTCACGACGCCACCTGACTATTGTATCATTTTCTGTAATAATCGTATCCCGGCCATGCGATTCGGCTGTAGCTCTCATTGCAGACCTCATGAACGACTGGAATTTGTCAGGAACAGCCGAACCTGTTGCATCTACAACTGTTGCCGCTCCTATACTTGCACCGGGACGCATATATATCTGTTGTGCCGCTATTGCTATCAATGCACCTGCTGATATTGCATTATTATCAATATATACTATAACCGGGGTCTGCATATTAAGAATCCTGGTTCTAATTGAATCAGCAGCATCAACCAGCCCTCCATAGGTGTTCATGTGAATCAGGATCAGATCAGCTCCCAGTTCTTCAGCTTCATCAAAGCTTTTCTGTGTCCACCTCCAGAGTGCCGGCCCTACCTCCGATTTCATATCAAATTTATAAACAAGTGGTTTTGATTCAGGCACATCCTGGGCTGAAAGTGCGGCAGCAGATAATAAAATTATCAGTATTGTTAACTTATGGCAGACATATCTAATTGATATCATTATACTTAGTGTGTAGTTCTGGTTTGTTTTAGAACTTTCCCGAACATCCGAAGGTTCTATACAAAAATAACATAAATTCCGGTTTGTTCATAATTTCTATTAATCTCAGCATTAGTCTTTATTTTTTTTAACTTTGCCCGTGTTTATAAAACACAGGTGAAATGGAGATTAGTAAACTTTCGGCATTATCGCCGGTAGATGGCAGGTATCGGCAGCAGGTTGATGAACTGGCCGTTTTTTTTTCAGAATATGCCCTGATAAGATACCGTATATATGTTGAAATTGAGTATTTCATTGCATTGGCAGAAATACCGGTACCGCAACTCGGGAGTATCAATGACCTGAATAAATCAGAAATCAGGAAGATCTATGAAGAATTCCGGCTTGAAGATGCAGAAAGGGTAAAGGAGATAGAGAGTGTAACCAACCATGATGTTAAAGCAGTAGAATATTATATAAAAGAAGCATTTAATAAGATTGGCCTGCAGGAATACACTGAATTCGTTCATTTCGGATTAACCAGTCAGGATATTAACAATACTGCAGTCCCTCTGTCACTGAGGAATGCTGTTCACGAGGTTTACTATCCATTGATGGAACAACTGCTTTATAAACTTGACGAATTACAAAGAACCTGGTCAGATATTCCAATGCTGGCCAGAACACACGGACAACCGGCATCACCCACCAGGCTTGGGAAAGAGGTCAAAGTTTTCCATGAAAGAATAACAAAGCAGATAGGATTACTAAAGGCTATTCCCTGTTCAGCAAAGTTTGGCGGGGCAACTGGTAATTTTAACGCTCATCATGTTGCATATCCCGGAGTGGACTGGGCGCAATTCGCCGACCATTTTGTGAATGAGATTCTTGGTCTGGACAGGAGCCGCGTAACAACCCAGATAGAACACTATGATAATCTTGCTGCCATATTCGATAATCTTAAGCGTATTAATACCATTTTGACAGATCTCTGCAGGGATATATGGGCTTATATCTCTATGGATTATTTTAAACAATCTATAAAAAAGGGAGAGGTTGGATCTTCAGCGATGCCCCATAAGGTTAATCCCATTGATTTTGAAAATGCTGAAGGGAACCTGGGCATTGCTAATTCGGTTTTCGCACACCTTTCAGAGAAATTACCTGTTTCAAGGCTTCAGCGGGATCTTACCGATTCAACCGTGCTGAGAAATATCGGAGTTCCTTTTGCTCACACAATACTCTCTGTAAAAGCCATTTTAAAGGGATTAGGCAAAATAAGCGTTAACAGGAATAAGATAGAAACCGATCTGAAAGAAAACTGGATTGTAATAGCCGAAGCTGTTCAGACAGTTCTCAGGCGGGAGGGATACCCGGGGGCTTATGAAGTTCTTAAGGATCTGACCAGGAAAAACGTAAAAGTAACACAACAGGATTTTATAAAATTCATTGATAATCTTGAGGTTGATCAGACCATAAAGGATGAACTGAGAGTGATCACTCCGTTTAATTATACCGGTATAGACTTATAGCATCGTAAGAATTATGAAGGATATCGGGAAGATATTAAAATATCTTGTTCCATATTGGAGAGAAGGATTAATGAATATCTTCTTCAATCTTTTGTCTGCCGTATTTGCCCTTTTCTCTGTAGGGATAGCCATTCCGTTTCTTGGAATCCTGTTCCAAAACGAATCAGCCGTAACCACAGTTGGAGAGTTTGAAGTATCGCTCGATTATCTGCTTCAATATTTTGGTTATTATATTACACAGATGCGGGATGCACGTGGACCAATACAGACCATGATCTTTCTGAGTTTGCTAATTATCAGCATGTCTTTTTTCAAAAACCTGTTCCATTTTCTGGCGATGTATTACCTGGCACCAATCAGAAACGGGGTAGTAAGAGATATTCGCACCCAGATTTATGATAAGGTTATGGTACTGCCGCTGGCATATTTTTCAGAGACAAGGAAAGGTGATGTTATTGCAAGGATGACCGGAGATGTGCAGGAAATTGAAACGTCTATAATCAGTTCACTTGAGATGCTTTTCAGGGATCCGATACAGGTTGTAATTTATCTTGCAACGCTTTTTTACATGAGTACCTCACTCACCTTATTTGTTCTGGTATTGTTGCCAATTGCAGGATTTGTTATAGGCAGACTGGGAAGGACACTGAAACAAACCTCAATGAAGGGGCAGAAAAAGATGGGAGTTCTTCTTTCAATGATTGAAGAGACACTCGGCGGCTTAAGGATAATAAAGGCTTTTAATGCAGAGAAAAAGATGAGGGACCGCTTTCGCAACACCAATGAACTTTATACAAAGATAATGGTGAGGATGCAGCGAAGGCGTGCCCTCGCCAGTCCTGTTAGTGAATTTCTGGGAACCGCGGTAATGATTATCATAATGATTTATGGTGCATCTCTTGTTCTGGCCGATGCAAGTAGTCTTAATCCTGAAGAGTTCATTGGATACCTGATGGTTTTTTATTTTATTATTGCTCCTTCCAAATCTTTCTCAACAGCCATGTACAATATTCAAAAAGGTCTTGCATCGGTAGACAGGGTACAGGAAGTTATGGAGGCCACAAATAGTATTACAGATAAACCGGGAGCAAGACGGATCAACGATTTTCAGGATTCAATTGAATATAAAGATGTTTTTTTCAGCTACGATCATTTTGAAGTTCTCAAAGATATAAATCTTGTAATTGAAAAAGGAAAGTCCATCGCTCTTGTTGGCCAGTCCGGGTCAGGTAAGTCGACCATGGCAGATTTGTTGCCAAGATTCTATGATGTGCAGAGAGGTGACATTGTATTAGATGGAAGATCATTGAGAGAGTATAAGATAAAGGATGTTCGGGCACTGATGGGGAATGTGAATCAGGACCCCATACTTTTCAATGATACATTTTTTAATAATATAGCTTTCGGAGTTGAAGGGGCAACGGAAGAAGATGTGATAAGTGCTGCCAGGGTGGCTAATGCACATGAGTTTATAAGTGCCTCAAGGCACGGTTATTTCACCAGGATAGGCGACAGGGGATCGAAACTCTCCGGTGGTCAAAGACAGCGGGTAAGCATTGCAAGGGCTGTACTTAAGAATCCTCCGATAATGATTCTTGATGAGGCTACATCATCCCTTGATACAGAATCGGAAAGGCTGGTACAGGATGCTCTTTTCAGACTAATGAAGAACAGGACATCACTGGTAATTGCACACAGGCTTTCAACCATCCAGTTTGCTGATGAAATTTGTGTAATGCATGAAGGCAGGATTGTTGAAAGGGGGAAACACGGGGATTTACTTGCACTGGATGGTTACTACCGGAAACTCCATGATATGCAGTTTTTTACTTGAATACCCGCGGTAAGCGCGTGCATTTAATTGGTGCTTTAGCGGAGAGAGAGGGATTCGAACCCCCGGTTCCCGCAAAGGAACAACGGTTTTCGAGACCGCCCCGTTCGACCACTCCGGCATCTCTCCTAAAAACAAGGCAGAAGATATGTAAATCTTCTGCCTTGAAATGTGGCGGAGAAAGAGGGATTCGAACCCCCGGTTCCCGCAAAGGAACAACGGTTTTCAAGACCGCCGCATTCGACCACTCTGCCATTTCTCCGCTGCAAAAGTATAATTTTTTTTTTACTTGTTGAAAAATTATCGATAAATTCAGCAATTATCTATTCGGCATGGGTTTTCAGGCATCCTCTAAATTTCCTGGAACTATTGATTTGACATGAATTTTACTGACTTTATTAACAAAAACAACCATTTTATCAATAATTCATTAATTTTTAGCCGATCGAATTTGCTAAACTCAATAAATGCAATATATTTGTCTAAAAATGAACATTAATATAAAGTAGTTTTCTTAACCCTAAATTTAATTATTATGAACAAGGCACAACTAATCGATGCAATTTCAGCAAGTGCTGACCTAACAAAAGCTGACGCAAAAAAAGCACTTGATGCTTTTGTACAGACAACCACCGATGCACTCAAAAAAGGTGACAGGGTAGCGCTGGTAGGCTTTGGCTCGTTTTCAGTTTCAAACCGCAATGCCAGGACAGGCAGGAACCCGCAGACTGGTAAGCCAATTACGATTGATGCTAAAAAAGTTGTAAAATTCAAAGCTGGTAGTGAACTAAATGATACAGTTCAGTAAACAATCAGTATCATAATTTTTAAGGGGGTCCCCGCAGGACTCCCTTTTTTTGTTTATTTTTTATTAAAATTGCAGGTGTTTACGATATTGTTTAAAAAAATGGATTCATCTGAAGCTACATTCAGGACTTCAAAAAGGTAACTGTATATGCATGCTGGTTTAATTGAATATTTGTCCGGATTTGTTCAGAAGAGAAGGATTGATTGTTTTGATGATGTGCTTCTGAACCGCACCAGGTATATTAAAGTAATTTGCGAAGATATCTACCAGGGGCACAATGCAAGTGCCATTCTAAGAACATGTGACTGTTTTGGTATACAGGATGTGCATGTTATTGAAGCAAGAAACAGTTTTGAGGTTAATTCAGAGGTTGCACTTGGAGCATCAAACTGGCTTAGTATACACAGGCAATCTGACACAAGTAAGAATATAGACAATATTATATCAGATTTTAAGCGAAATGGTTACAGGATTGTTGCCACAACGCCTCACCCAAATGGTTTGACATTAAAGAATTTTAAGCCGGAAACGGGCCCTTTCGTACTTCTCTTCGGTACAGAGAAGGATGGCTTGTCTGAGAAATTGATGGAAAAGGCAGATGAATACCTGACTATTGATATGTATGGGTTTACCGAAAGTTTTAATGTGTCTGTCTCGGCAGGAATTATCCTCCATAATTTAAGAAACAGGCTGACAGATCTTGATATAGACTGGCGCTTAAACTATTCGGAAAGGCTGGCCCTTAAACTGGACTGGCTTAGGAAATCGATAAAACGATCAGACCTGATTGAAAAAGAGTTTATTAATAAAACAGGGCACAAGGAATAAAATAAATAATATGCTTTGTTGCTTTTTTGACTTTTATCAAAAAAAAACGTATTTTTATCACGTATTTTTAGATGTTCATCCACAATATTGATTATCTTGGCAAATTGAAAGGATGTATTGTGAAGGTCTCATATATTTATATTCTAAATAATGTGACAATTTTTTTTAGGTAATATATTATTTGAGTTGAATGAATTGTATTGTAATAGATGATGATAAGCTCTCACGAAGGATTGTTGAGGAGTTTATAAACAAAACTGATTTTTTGAATCATGTTGACTCATTTGATAATGCAGTTGACGCAATCAGCCTGTTTAAGTCGGGAAATGAGGTGAACCTCATATTTCTTGATGTCGAGATGCCTGTTATGACAGGAATAGAATTTATTAAAACTTTAAAGAATCCTCCGCAAATAATTATTATTTCTTCCAAGGACCAGTATGCCATCCAGGCATTTGAGTATGATGTTACTGATTATCTGCTGAAACCGGTTGCATACAGCAGATTTTTCAGAGCAGTGGATAAAGCATACAATCTATTTACCAAAGGACCGGCTGTAAATGACAATAAAAATGAGATATTCATAAAGAAGAATTCATCACTTGTAAAATTAAAATATGAAGAGATTCTTTGGGTGGAGGCACTTGAAAATTATGTGATAGTGAATACTTTTGATGATAAATACACTATCCATTTCACAATGAAGTCAATAGAAAAAAAGCTTCCTTCTTCAAAGTTTTCCAGGGTGCATCGTTCATATATTGTCAATACCAGCAGCATCAATCTTATAGAAGATAATTCAATATTAATTCCTGTTGATGGCGGGATAAAATCCATACCAATTGGGAAATCCTATAAGGATAAGCTAATGGATGATCTTAATCTTATGATCAAGTAATCCCCTTGCTCACTATGGTTTCAGACCGCCAGATTTTTTTTCGAAATCTCGCCAGAACTTCTGAATTTCCTTTGGCCCTGGAAATTGAGAAAGCTTCGGGTTGCTGGTTGTATGCACCCGGAGGCAAAAAATATCTGGATCTGATTGCAGGTGTTTCCGTAAGTAACCTGGGTCATAATAACAAAACGGTAATAGAGGCAATTAAAAAACAGGCTGACTTACATATGCACCTTATGGTTTACGGTGAATTCATCCAGAAACCACAGGTCAGATTAGCTGAAGAATTATGCAGGTTGCTACCGGAAAACCTGAATACAGTTTATTACACAAACAGTGGCAGCGAGGCAGTCGAAGGTGCATTGAAGCTTGCAAAGCGGTTTACCGGCAGGCATGAGATAATAGCCTTTAATAATGCTTATCACGGGAGTACGGCCGGTGCCCTGAGTGTAACCGGAAATGAAGATCTTAAAAGAGCTTTCAGGCCACTGGTGCCATCTGTCAGGCATATAGAATTCAACTCCTTAGATTCACTTCGTGAAATAACTGCCGGTACGGCATGTGTAATTGCAGAGCCTGTCCAGGGGGAAGCAGGAATAGTTTTACCAGATGAAAAATTCCTCGGACTATTAAGAGAAAGGTGTTCAGAAACAGGGACCTTGCTTGTGTTTGATGAGATCCAGACCGGATTCGGCAGAACCGGGAAACTATTTGCAATGGATCTTTTTGGTGTTACTCCTGATATTGCTTTATTTGCAAAAGGTTTTGGTGGCGGATTGCCGCTTGGTGCATTTGTCGCATCAGAAGAAATAATGAACTCTCTGTCGACTAACCCTCCGCTCGGACATATTACCACGTTTGGCGGACACCCGCTCTCATGTGCGGCAGGACTCGCCTCACTGAAGCTGATTAACGAAAGTTCAATTACTGATAATGTGAACATTACAGGAGAATTGTTCAGAACATTGCTCCGGCACCAGGCGATTAAGGAGGTAAGGGGGACAGGCCTTCTCATTGCTGTCGAACTCGAGAGTCCCCGATTGGTTAAAAAACTAATTGCCGGGGCAATGGAAAAGGGTGTGGTAACGGATTGGTTCCTTTTTAATGAAAAATGCTTCAGGGTTTCTCCCCCTTTGATAATAAGTGAAGATGAAACCCGGCATGCCTGCAATGTCCTGCTTGAGTCGCTTGATGAAATTGATTGATTGTTTATTTACTTATAAGAAGTGCACCAAAAAGCATTCCGTATGCAGTCATCCTGTATGGATTTGATGTGATTGCACAACCTCCTGAATTACAACCTATGAAATAATAGTATGCAAAACCAAGTACACCTCCAATAACCAGACCTGCAAGCAGCCTGAGAGTTAGAATTTTTTTTATTTTTGATTTAATATCCATGATCTATTTAATATATATTTACAAAGGTAATAAAATAACATAAAAATATCTACATAGTTCAATGCAACGATTGCCGACTTTTATCAATAGATCCGTAAGGCGCATATTTCCGGTATTGTTATTCTGCTTTTCATTCCAGCTATATGGCAATGATTACGTGCATTTCTCAGAGGACTCCCTTTTAGTGCTTTTTCAGGATCTTGCAGCTGCTGACACACCCGGTGTAAGGGATGAGATCAATTCCGCAATAATTGATGTATTCGGATCTGCGCTAGCTCTTCCGGGTTCATTTGACCATCCTTTTGATTCTCTGTTTTCGCTGGGAAAGGTAATATCGGCCGACAGCCTCGTGCGAATCATTACCTGGAGTTATTCAGATTCTCCGTCAGACCATAAGTATTTTGGGTATATACACTTAAGGAATGAGGATAGAAGTGATTTAAGCCTCTATTTCCTTAAGGAGGAAGGGCATTCAGGGCATGAATCTGAGGATTCTGTTTTCTGCCACACAAACTGGTACGGTGCACTTTATTACCAGGTTCACACCGTATATCATGATGATGTAACCTATTATACGTTGATCGGTTTTGATTTCAACAACCTCTTTACAAATAAAAAGATGGTTGATATATTAACTTTTCAGGATGGTGTTCCCAGGTTCGGGGCTCCCGTTTTTTATCTCCCTGACGGAATTAAAAGCAGGGTTGAATTTGAATATTCCTCCCGTGTTGTTATGCTTTTGCGCTATTTCCCCGAAAGGGATATGATAATATATGATCATTTATCTCCCTCTTCTCCCAGGTTTGCCGGCCAATACAGGTATTACGGACCCGATATGTCGTACGATGCTCTCCGGTTTGAAAGAGGAAGATGGGTCCACAAATCAGATATCGACTGGAAACAATAACTTTTAGATTTTTTAAATGGAACTTTTACCGCATAAAACACTATCTATTCACCTTATTGATGAGAACTTCCTGTTTACAGACGATTTCAGGGATAAGTATTCCTGGAAAAAAAAATACAGGGTGAGTTTTTATCCCTCAGTTGATAAATTTCTCAGTGACATAAAAGGTAAACCTGCTCTTTATAAGGGCAATAATATTATAGTACTTGCCATTAACCTTGCAAGGCCTGACAAAAACGCTGCCACCCGTCAGATAAACATGTGTGCAAAATTGATGCCCGGGGTACATATTATAGATATATGTCACAAAAAAGAGCTGGATAATGGTGTCGCTACCTTACGAAATGATAATGTCATACATATAGTTAATAACGAAAATACTGTGCTCCGTATTGATAATGCCATTAAATGGATTCTGGCAAAAATCAACCTGGAGGTGAAAGGAAGAAATTATAAAATTATACTATACCTTTTTCTTACCACTCTTTTTATTTCTTCTGCGATCTTTATTTTCTCCAGAGTTTCATGATGTATTCCTTATACTAACTTTTTATAGTGACTATTTGTCATATTATTGATTTGGCACAGGCTTTGAAAAGGGGTAAGCAATTAAAATTGTGTTTAACTTAAACTATATAGGATATGCAAAAAGGAAAGATTGATGTAAAAACCGAAAATATTTTTCCAATCATCAAGAAGTTTCTCTATTCAGATCATGAAATATTTCTAAGGGAATTGATCTCCAACGCTATAGATGCTACACAAAAACTCAGGACTCTTTCATCGGTGGGTGAATACAATGGTGAGCTTGGAGACCTTACCATTCATGTTAATCTTGACAAAAAAAAGAAAACACTTACTGTTTCTGACCGGGGGGTTGGTATGACAGAAAGTGAAGTAAAAAAATACATTAATCAGATTGCATTTTCAAGTGCAGAAGATTTTCTGGAGCGTTATAAAGATAAGGTTGATGCTATTATCGGCCATTTTGGTCTGGGGTTCTATTCATCGTTTATGGTTGCAGAAAAGGTGGAGATTCAGACCCGTTCATACCAGGAAGATTCAAAGGCTATTAAATGGAGCTGCGACGGGAGTCCCCGATACACACTGGAAGAAATTGAAAAAGATGCAGTTGGCACAGACATTATTCTTCATTTAGCCGACGATTCGAAGGAGTTTCTTGAAGAGAACCGTATACTTGAATTGCTTAAGAAGTATTGCAAATTTCTACCAGTACCTATTGCTTTCGGAAAAGAGAAGGAATGGAAAGACGGTAAAGAGGTGGAGACCGGTAAATTACGTATCATAAATAATACCGAACCTGCATGGACAAAAAAGCCGGGAGATCTTAACCAGGAAGATTACGACAAGTTTTACCGGGAGCTTTATCCCATGAATGAGGATCCGCTGTTCAATATCCATTTGAATGTCGATTACCCGTTTAATCTAACAGGAATACTTTACTTTCCCAAGCTTAAAAATAATTTTGAGATTCAGAAAAACAAAATTCAATTGTACGCAAATCAGGTTTTTGTAACTGATTCGGTTGAGGGTGTTGTTCCGGAGTTTCTTACTCTGCTGCATGGGGTGATCGATTCGCCTGATATACCTCTTAATGTTTCGCGAAGTTATTTGCAGAGTGATTCCAGTGTTAAAAAGATATCGTCTCATATTAGCAAAAAAGTATCTGACAGGCTGAATGATATTTTCAAAAATAACAGGGTGGAGTTTGAGAATAAATGGGATGATCTTAAGATATTTATTGAATATGGCATGCTCAGTGATGAGAAGTTCTATGAACGTGCTGAGAAGTTTGCCTTATTAAAAAATACTGAAGGTAAGTACTTCACTTTTGAGGAATATCAGAAGATGATAAAGGAAAACCAGACCGATAAACATGATAATCTTGTTTATATCTACTCAACTGATAAAGAGAAGCAGTATTCCTTTATTGATGCAGCCTCGAAAAAGGGGTATGACGTCCTTATAATGGACGGTCAGCTTGACACCCATTTTATCAATCATCTGGAGACCAAGTTTAAAAATTCACGTTTTGTTCGTGTTGATTCTGATGTAGTTGACAAGCTTATATTAAAAGAGGAGAATGCAGATTCAAAACTGACAGCCGGACAACAGAATGATCTATCGACTGTATTCAGGAGTGTCCTCCCCGAAAAACCAATATTTACCGTATCATTTGAAAATATGAGCGAAACCGATAATCCGGTGACTATAACCCAGTCTGAGTTCATGCGAAGAATGAAAGATATGTCCGGTGCAGGTGGTGGTATGGGATTTTATGGTGAGATGCCTGACAGTTTTAACCTGGTTGTAAATACAAACCATCCGATAATTATTAAACTTGCAGATGATAAGGACAAATCTGCCGGGAAAGATCTTGAAAAGATCAGGGAGAAGATCCAGCCCATAAAAACCAGTAAGGATGAGTTAGAAGCTGCAAATAAAGGTAAGAAAGAGGAGGATCAGAGCCAGGAGGAAAAAGACCGGATAGCCGATCTGAACAAGAAAATTGAGGATCTGGAAAAGAAGAAAGAAGAACGCTTACAAAAATTTGGAAAGGACAATAAACTGGTGAAACAATTGATTGATCTGGCATTACTTTCAAATAACATGCTGAAGGGAGAGGACCTTGCACGGTTTGTGAAGCGGAGCATTGAGCTTATTTAGTCTGTCCATTTCAAAATTCATCAGTTGTGACTTTATGATCCAGACGCTGACTTTGCAGACGGACTCTATTTAGAATACCCCGTATGTCGTCAGTCCGTGATTTATTTTTCACGGACTGTTTTTTATGTTACAGTTTTATCTATTTTTGATGAGACTAATTTATGTGATGAGCCTTAGGTTAATATATACTCTCATTTTATTGTTGCTGTTCTTCCGTACCGACATGGCCGGACAGAAACATCCGCAATTCAGATATATATCAGCAGATGCCGGAATAAATATGGCTGGTATACATTCAGATTCCCGTTATGACAGGCATAAGAAAAACTTTGGCGTCAGCTTCGGAATCAGCGGAAATTACTCTTTTTCTGAAGTGAAGTCAATTGGCGCATCAATTTCGCTGGACCAAAAGGGAGGGGTTGATCCTGTGCATGATTTGAATACCAATCTTAATTATATTACTCTGCCGGTCTATATGAAATGGATTAAGGGTAAGGATCCTCGATTGTTTTTAACTGCCGGCGGATATGCCGCATGGCTTATAAATGCAAACATAAAGGGTACCCGTCATCTCTCCGGCCAGCACACCACAATTAATGAAAGTGTACTTGATAATTTCCGCCGCTTTGATTACGGAATAATTCTTGAGACCGGGATGATGGTAAGATTGTATGATGATTTTGACTTTAAAATTACCGTTGGAGGTTCAGCCGGGCTTTCATCCATATCATCAACTGCTGAATCAGAAAAACCGATGAATTACCATTTCAACATCAGAATTGGATATATATATTATATCGGATTCAGGTAGAAAGGGTATTGCAGTAATTAGTCCATAATGTCAGCCTGCTGCGTTACGCATGTCAAAAAAATGCTCATTTAGCCCATGTAAACTCCGCTTTTTTTGACTTCGCAAGCCTTGCATCCGAACGTTCTGATCCGGAAACTGACTTTATAGATGGACTCTGATTAATTTATATCAGAATAATTCAGTAATTTCTCTCTTTATGAAATCGATGGCAACATTAGTTGGTGAGCTTTCCTGATCAATGATTGTCTCCAGAATTGTCTGACTAAGCTTAAGAGATGGAGATTCAGGTTCTATACTCTTTGCAGCTTCATTTATTATTTTAATGAGGTTGGAACGTGCATTCTTAATAATTTCCCAGCTTTCCCTGCTTACATAGATCTGTTGTGAAAGGTTGTGCTCAAACTCTGACCGGACGGCAGATAATAGCTCGGAGTGTAATTGCTGACTGGTCATGCCCTGGCGGTTAATTCTCATTATCAGGGATTCAGGCGAAATCCTTTCAAGAAACAGGACTAGCCTCTCATATGCCTGCATCCTTATCGGAAGAATGTATTGTTCATTGTTATACATCAGCTCAATTTTCCTGAGTTTTCTGTCATTATCAAGAAACTTCTTTATAAGCAGATAAGCTGTCAGAAAAACTACTATTGCCGGTAATGTATACTTTAAAATTTCAATAAAATCAGCCATAACAAATATTTTTGATGCAATATTAATTATTTTTTGACCAGTATGATTACAATGCCCTGAGATTTTTCTAATTTTAAGGCTGCTTTAACCTGGTCATAACAGGTCTATAATCAAAAAGAAAAAGGGAAGTAAAAACCGAAAAATATGGAGAATATATCAGGCAGGATAAGAAAATTATCAGACTCTCAAACCATGGCTATGAATCAGAAGAGCAAAGATCTCCAGAGCCAGGGAGTTGATATAATAAATCTGAGTGTAGGGGAACCGGATTTTCATACACCGCCACATGTTAAGGAGGCGGCCAAAAGAGCTATTGATGATAATGTTTCCTTCTATTCACCTGTAGGAGGCTTCCCTCAGCTAAAGAATGCTATTTCAAAGAAATTTCTCCATGAGAATGAACTTGAATACCCGCCTGAAAATATTATTGTATCAAATGGTGCAAAACATTCAATAGCCAACGCTATTATGGTTCTGGTTGATGATGGAGATGAAGTAATTGTTCCGGCTCCGTATTGGGTGAGTTATGTTGAACTTGTCAAGCTTGCAGGAGGAACAAACATAATAATTGAGTCGGATGTTCGCACAGATTTTAAGATCACCCCTGCTCAGTTAGAAGAGGCCATAACTCCCAAAACAAAAGTTTTGCTGTTGTGTTCGCCTAATAACCCCACCGGCACTGTATATACGAAAGAAGAGCTTCAAGAGATTGTAATGATACTTATGCGGTATCCAGGTGTATTCATTATTTCTGATGAGATATACGAGCACATCAATTTTATTGGAAAACATGAATCGATTGCCTCTTTCGGCGAAATAAAAGAGAGGGTGGTGGTGGTGAATGGTGTCTCAAAAGCATATGCCATGACTGGATGGCGGGTTGGTTACCTTGCTGCGCCTGGCTGGATTGTAAAGGCCTGCAGTAAACTTCAGGGACAGTTTACTTCAGGAGCATCTTCAATTTCCCAGATGGCTGCCCTGGCTGCACTTGGTGGTGATAACACCTATACTGATAAAATGAGGGAGGCCTTCCTGCGTCGCAGAGACCTGGTTTTGGAGCGTGCAGCTTCAATTGATGGCTTTGTTATGTCCAGACCCGGGGGAGCTTTTTATATTTTTCCTGATATCAGTGCTTTCTGCGGGAAGAAATTTGATGGAAATGTTATTAAAGATGATAATGATTTTTGTCTCTTCCTGCTTGAGCATGCTCATGTAGCTGCTGTTCCGGGAGAAGCCTTTGGAGCTCCAGATCATATCCGTATTTCATATGCAGCAAGCGACTCCATACTTAATGAGGCGTTTGACCGGATTGAGAAGGCTCTTGAAAGGCTTGTATAGCATCAAATGAAGCAGTTTATTATCCAGCCAGGATCTCTTTTACCTTCATTACCAGTTTTTCTATATTTACCGGTTTATTGATATAATCAACAGCTCCTGTTTCGCGAGCCTTCTTTTCGTCTGCGGGATCGGTTTTTGCTGTAAGCATTATTACGGGAATGCTTTTTAAAGTTTCACTTGAAAGGATCTCTTCTAAAACCTCAATTCCACCCATGCCCGGCATCATAATATCAAGAAATACAAGGTCCGGTTTAACCTTTTTCATAATTGCAAGTCCCTCTTTACCACTAAATGCAACGCTAACTTCAAAATTTTCTTCTTCTAATATGTTCTGCAGGAGAAGGTTGTTAACCGACGAATCATCTATCAGGAGAATTCTTTTACGGGGATCTGTCATTTTGGTAAGGATTATTAATTCAGCAATTTTTTCAAAAAAGAGATTATTTAAAATCAAATATCAAACCTAATGTTTTTTTTACCAATACAGGTAACCGGAATACTTAATTATTAAAAAAAAACTTTTTATACAGGTAACTCTTATTAATAATTTTCAGGCTACACCGGTGGATGAACCAATAAAATAGTATATTTACTACTCAGGTTGAATCAAACCAGTAATTATTTTCCATTATGGATTACAATTCTAAAATCAAACAGGTTACTAAGTTTGTGAAAAAAGATATCTGGAAGATTTCTCTTGATGAGATTTCTCCGGTCAGGGCCTTTTTCTTAAGACAATTACAGATTTTATTGCTTGCACTAAGAGGTTTTCAGGAGGATAAGGTGCAATTGAGAGCTTCTGCACTGACATTCTATACTCTTTTATCTCTTGTTCCTGTTGTAGCAATGGCATTTGGCATTGCCAAAGGCTTTGGCCTGGAGAAATATCTCGAGGCTGAACTAACCAATGCATTTACGGGACGGGAAGAGGTGATGGAGTGGGTACTGGGTTTTTCCCAGTCACTGCTGGAGGCCACAAAGGGAGGACTGATGGCAGCGATCGGACTTGTTATCCTGTTCTGGACGGTCATGAAAGTTCTTGGTCATATTGAGCACTCATTCAATGATATCTGGCAAATTAATCAGCCAAGAAGCTTTACAAGGAAATTTGCAGACTATTTTTCGATGATGCTGATTGCCCCTTTCTTTATTATTGCGTCAAACGGATTTACTGTTTTTCTGACTACACAGATTTATGAAGTGACAGCAAATATTGCTCTTCTGGGTTACCTGAGTCCGTTACTGATGTTCCTTGTTAACCTTATTCCCTATGTTCTTATCTGGGTGCTCTTTACTATATTATATCTGGTTATGCCCAATACTAAGGTCAGCATCACATCTGCACTGCTTGCGGGAGTATTGGCAGGAACCCTTTTTCAACTAGTGCAATGGGGATATATTCATTTTCAGGTTGGAGTATCAAGATACAATGCAATTTATGGTAGCTTTGCCGCCCTTCCGCTTTTACTTATGTGGATGCAGGTAAGCTGGCTTGTTGTTCTTTTTGGGGCTGAAATATCATTTGCCAACCAGAATGTTGAGCAATATGAATTTGAATCCGAATCACTCAATATGAGCACTTATAACCGTCGTCTCATTACACTGTATATTGCCCACCTGTTAATTAAAAACTTTGAAAATGGTGTTCCCCCGTATACCGCGCGACAGATTAGCAGCGATCTTAAGATACCAATAAGACTGGTCAGGGAAATTCTTTATGAGTTAGTTGATATTAATTTGGTTTCAGCTACAAAAACCCAATATGCGAAAGAGACAGCTTATCAGCCGGCCATTGATATCAACAGGATCTCAATTCGTTTTTTATCGGATAAACTGGAACACCGCGGCATGGATATTCTTGTTGCCAGAAGGGGTAAAGAGATTGAGAAGATCAAGGGTATAATGGATTCTTTCAGAAAACAACTTGACAGTAGTCCTGAAAATATTCTGATTAAGGATATCTGATATCAGATATAATCCATTATACGTCCCGAGATCTGTAACAGGGATATCTCGGCAAGTTTAGTCTGATATTGTATTGACAGCAATCTCTCTTCAGCCTCAAGAAGGCTTTTCTGAACTTCACGCAGCTCTATCCCTGCAAGGGCTCCTAATCTGTAACGTTCAAAAGCTATTTCTACATTTTCCCTTGCTGTTTCCAGGTTCTCATATTCCATCTCCAGCAGCCTCAGGTTATTCTCGTATGCTCTGTAAATCGTCACCAGGTCAGCTTTTACTTGCTGCAATAGCTGTCTGTAATTGAGATCCCTGTTTTCAATCTCAATCATTGCATTACTGAGCTCCCTGCGGCGGTTAAAGCCATCAAACAGGTTAATCCCTACAGTCAGCCCGTAATTAAATCCAAGTTGCTGCTGACGATCAAGATTGCCCGCCTGGTATGTATTGAATGTATAGCCGTAACCAGTCCCAAAATTCACGTATGGATAAGCACGCGAGGCAACTATTTGCCGGTCATATTCTGAAATAGTCTGGTTGCTGGCGGCAAGCAGTAGATTTGCATTTTGTGCCAGAGTCTTTTCCAGGAGCTCTTCAATATCCAGTTCTGCATTAACCACAATAACAGTGTCCTTAGCTCCAAGAAGCACTTCAAACTCTTCTGCCCCCATTAGTTCATTAAGCCTGATTTGGGAGGCCCTTAGCACTTCATACTGTCTTGATAATCTTGAACTGTCAGCGTTAAGAAATACCCGCGACTGCATCATCTGTAGTCTGGACCCTGAGCC
>SKND01000427.1 GCA_007120695.1 Bacteroidales bacterium
AAACATGTCAGTATTTACGGTGATGAACCGGTAAGTGGCAAAAAGGAGAGTTCTATTTTCGATTATGTCATGAAGTACGGGGAATGGCGTGGTGAAGTATTTAAATATAACAAGGCAGGAAAAAAAATCTTTCTCGATAACCGGGTAACCCTTGTATACGATAATCTTGGCAAACCAATAGGCATATGCGGTGTATCAACTGATATAACCCTGAAAAGAGAGGCCGAAGAAACCTTAAAACAGAATGAGAAGAAGCTTCGCGACCAGAATGAACGTTTTGAAATACTGAACCGGGAGCTTAACAAAAGTAACCTGAAAATTAAGGAGATCAATGAGGAGCTGTCGAAAGCCAGGGAAAAAGCTGAAGAGAGTGACCGGCTGAAATCAGATTTTCTTGCCAATATGAGTCATGAAATCAGGACACCCATGAACGGGATACTTGGTTTTACAGACCTTTTAAAGAACGCAAACCTCAAACCAGAAAAGAAGGATCTTTTTATCCGGATCATTGAGCAGAGCGGACAAAGAATGCTGGGCATTCTCAACAATATTATCGACATTTCAAAAATTGAGGCAGGGCTAATTGAAATCTCACGCGAAAATATCCAACTGAACAGCCTTCTGAAAGAGCTTTATGATTTTTTCAAACCTGAAGCAGAAAGGAAAGGGTTGAGATTTGAAATGCACAGGGGGCTCCCCGATAATAGTTGCTATTTTTCTGCCGACAGGCAAAAACTTGAACAAATTATCTCGAACCTGATCAAAAATGCGATAAAATTTACCGATAAGGGGAGGATTGATTTTGGTTACAAAAAAGCGGGCTCCCGCCTGGAATTTTTTGTACGTGATTCAGGTTGCGGCATTCCAGATAATGACAAAGAAAAGGTCTTCAAACGCTTCTGGAGAGCAAAAGGGGGCGACAGGAAAAGGGTTGAAGGAACCGGACTGGGACTTCCGATAACCAAATCACTTACCGAATTGATTGGGGGCAAAATCTGGTATGAATCGGAACCGGGTAAAGGATCAGTGTTTTACGTAAGTTTCCCAATGCCGGAGGGTTCATCACCAGCATCTGAAAAACCTGTTGAACAGGTGCCCCTATCAAATAAAAGACGGGATGATATTAAAATATTAATAGCTGAGGATGATAAATTTTCGGTAGAATATCTTAAAGCCATCCTGGAACCGCTGACAACCGGTTTTATGATAACCGGGAACGGAATAGAAGCTGTAGAGCTATGCCGGCAGAATGATGATATCGATATTATACTGATGGATATCAAAATGCCCGGACTAGGCGGACTTGAAGCAGCACGGAGGATCAGGGAATTTAATCCGGATATCCCTATTATTGCACAAACAGCCTTCGTCCTGGAGGGTGACCGGGAAAAGGTAATAAAATCGGGTTGTAACGAGTATATAACCAAGCCGGTAAAGGCCGGGGAACTGCTTAAAATTATTGATAAACTATTAACATTATGATATGAAGGGCATATTGAAGAGATTTTATTTAAAGTGGATTTGGGTTCATGCAGTTGTTGCCATTCTTGTTGTTTTTACAGCAAGCTGCAAGAAAGAGGAACAGGGTGGTTTATCAGATGTGTCGGGAACTCTTAAAGATGCTGACGGAAATGTCTATAAAACCATTGTTATCGGAAACCAGGAATGGATGGCAGAAAACCTCAGAACCACCAGGTTCAGTGACGGCAGCCCGATTAGTAGTCCGGGACCGGATAACAGGGCCTGGGAAACTAACAGTACAGGAGCATACTCCTGGTATAAAAATGATGAGGCAAATTTTAAAGAGGCCTATGGAGCACTTTATAACTGGCATGCCGTAAGTTCGGGCAAATTGTGTCCTGCCGGATGGAGGGTGCCTGCAGATGACGACTGGACTAAACTCAACAGACATCTGGCTGCTGATGCAGGAAACAAACTGAAGTGGAGCGGCAGCCAACACTGGCAGGGAAATAACTCAGGCGCAACCAATGAAACAGGTTTTAATGCTCTGCCTGGTGGAGTCCGGTACTCTTCTCTTCCGGGCGGTTCAAAGGAAAACCGTGAGGGTTATTTCTACTATCTCGGTAAGACGGGACGATGGTGGACAGCAACCGGGCACACCTTAACGGAAGCATGGTACCGTTCCGTATATTCAGATCAAGGGGGTGTATACAGAAGCCATAACAGGAAAGGAACCGGCTTTTCCGTACGTTGCATGAGGGATTAATAATTTGATGAACCTCTTATGTAACTTCCTTTTCAAGTAATTCATTATGGGGCTGTATTGTCCAATAATTGGGGACTATTATATAAAATGCCAGCGCAAGAAAGACTTGAGGTCTTCGTCCAACAAGATTTCCGACACTTCATCATCTTCGGCAATAAGTATTTTCAGCTTTCTAACCTGACCGGTAATATCTGTAGCCTCAAATTGCTAAACAACTGTTTCGTTCATTGGATCAGCAATGTATGGTAAGGTGAAATAAAAGTTTGAGCCTATTTCTACCTCACTTTCAACCCAAATTTTTCCACCCAGCATTTCGATGTATGCCCTGGTAATCGACAATCCTAAACCTGTTCCCTGGTGAGCCATTTTATCAGCAATATCTGCCTGAATAAAACGCATAAATATGGCCTCCTGCCTGTCTTTTGGTATCCCGATTCCTGTGTCTTTCACATAAAATTCAAGAACTTCATCCTTTTTTTTATAGCCAATCTCTATTTTACCTTCTTTACTATATTTAATAGCATTTTTAACAAGGTTGGTAAGTATGGCATATACTTTTTCACGGTCGGTTTTAATGATGGCTTCTTGTGATGATAAGGTTGTTTTAAACATCAGCTTCATTCCTTTGGCTTCCACCTCAGGTTTAAAAAAGGTATAGATGTATTCGATCTGCTCGTTGATATTCGTTTCATTAATATCCAGTTTCATTAACCCTACTTCAATTTTCGAGATATCGATAATATCGTTGATGATATTGAGCATACGTGAGCCACTTTTTTCAATAATTCTAATATATTTCTGTTGCTCATTTCCGGTTAAGTTCGGTTTTTTCAGTAATTCGGCAAAGCCCAGAATGCCATTCATCGGGGTGCGGATTTCGTGACTCATATTGGCCAGAAAAGCTGATTTCAGACGGTCGCTTTCCTGCGCTTTTTCTTTAGCTGCAACCAATTCTTCGAGCATCTTTTTTCTATCGGTAATGTCACGAGCGATACCAATATAAGAAACAATTTTGCCGCTCTCATCTATAATTGGTGCACCACTGGAATTGTGCCATCGCCAGGAACCATTTTTATGCCCTACCCTGTATTCAAGCCCGCTTCGTTTTTCTCCGGTAGCCGACACTTTATTTAAAAAGTCAATACAAAGATGTAAATCATCGGGGTGTACAAATTTCTCTAAATTCCTTCCGACAACTTCTTCTTGTCGAATTCTAAAAATCTCTTTACAATTAGGAGAAACATAGGTGAATACCCCTTCAGGGGTTAACTGGTAAATAATTTCGTTGGCGTTTTCAACGAATTTCCTGAATTTATCTTCGCTCTTTTTTAACCGTTCTTCCGCTTTCTGTTTTTTTATGAAAGTGGAGACCTGATGAATAAATGCTTCGATTAGTTTGGTGTTGATCGGTCCAGTTTTTTTATTGGTGATAAAAGTGATATTGCCGATAATCTGCTCGTCCTGCTCATAGGCAATGCAATACATTTTTTCGACAGAGAACATTTTTTTGACAGCATTACCGACGGCAGCCGATAGTTTGTTATTGAAAAGGCCCGGAAAATCAAAGTCAAGTTCTGCTACTTTGCCGCTGGTGATCTGCTCATAATATTTTGTAGAAATCTCGCCTTCCATTTGGTTGAAATCAAATCCGAGAAGCTTGGAAAGTTCAGCAGCTCTTTTGCCAATACCTTCTATATGCTGCATTTTCCAGCGGTTTTCACTATGATTATATTCCACCAAAACAACTATCGAATTGCCTTCAAATAATTCTTGCAGTTTCTGAACTGTGTATTTATAGATTTCTTGAATGGAAGTAAGTTCAAACAATTCGAATGCAGTTTGTGCCAGGAATGCATTATGCTTTTCGCTCAGGCGCAGCGATTCTTCTGCATGTTTGCGTTCGGTAATTTCATTAATTGTTATAATTAAATTATCTGTAATAAATTGAATATGCAACTCACAAATCTTCACAGAACCATTTTTGCAGGTAATTTCATATTCTCCTATATTTATTGTTCTTTTGGTTTCCTGAGCTTTTCTAAGGTGAGGTTTCCATTGTTCAATAACTTTTTTTCGATATTCTGCATTAGGATAAGCAAGTTCATACCATTCTGAAACGGTTTTGGGTGAATGTCCGAACATTTCCTTCCCACTGCGACTCCAATACAGGACTTTTTCATTGTTTGTATCTGTAACGGCTATTGGGAATGGGCTCTCATTGAGAATTGACATTAATCTTCTTTCGCTTTCTTTTTGTCGATTTTCGGCTTGCTTCCGGCTAATAATTTCACCTATGAGTCTAGCAATTGACTTTAATCGTTTTTTTGAAACTTCGATAATGAAATCAGGTCTGGGTTTATATGCTTTTGCTTTTTGTTTCAAGGTTTCAAAATCAATATTGAATTTTTCGGATAGTTCTTTCAGACTTTTTTCGTCTGTTGGCGGATTTCCATATCCTATATTTATAACTCCAACAACTTCGTTTCCTGCAAAAATTGGTTCGGCATATAATTTTATTGCACCAATACAGTCTATATCTGTTGCCTTCTTTGATATAATTGCTGCTTTTGCCGAATTGTTCCAGCAATCGTCGTGGCAGAGCCATTTTCCGCAATTCAAAGCTGTTTTATTATCATTAGTGTTACAAAGTTTCCTTGCAGAAGCATCTAATAATTGACACCAGCCTGAATTGAACGTTCCGAAAGCATAATCGCCGTTTATTTCATATATAGCAACCGAAGTATCAAGCAAATCCATTAATTCGGAAGTCAGAATTTTTAAATTTTCTTTCCCGACATTATCCAATATGGTTTGCCCGGTATTGAGTTCGGTTATATCACCATAAAACGGAATATAAGACTCTGCACCGTTAATATTTTCTTTCTCGTTAAGCCATTGTGTTTTAGCTAATTTTTCCTCAAGTTCCTGAACTTTTTCAGTTAGTTTTTTATATTCTGTATTTTCGATATTCATTTCATTGATGTGCTTGATGAATTTTTGGTCAACCTATTTTAGGCTTTTACAGTCACACAGTTTGCGCATAACGGGTCCGTAATTGATGCAGTGAAGCCCGATGGGTTGAGATTCACGGAGCGACCCTAAAGTGAAGCGTATTACGAGCCATCTTGTTTATATTTTCAATATGTTACGATATTTCTTTTATATAGTTACTCTGACATGGTAAATTCATGCTTAAATTGATAAGCATTAACAGTTGAACCCGGGTTTAGTAAACGCTATAACCTTATGCACTTTCATGGAAAACCTGTATTAATTTAGAATTGATCAGTATAACCCTGAAAATTTTTCCTGTCAGCTCTTTTATATCAATGGACGATTAATAGAGATTGGGAATGTAATTGCCAACCAGGAAACCACCTTTGTTTTAACGTATGGATATGAGCGGTGCTTATGCCCGCCGTTTTTTACAAAATCATCGGCGAAATCCCCAGTCTGTTTGCGGTAAAATACATATTATCAAGGCTTATGTAAATAAATGGCTCATTATGAAGGGTTCAGGAAAACCTGTCGCCGGGGAGTTTTGGGTCCCGTTAACGGCTGCTATCCTGACAAAACCGGCCTCACTCTGGAATATTACCTTACCACCATTTTTTTCACTATGATTTAAATTCCGGCGCTGACAAGGAAAATCACCCGGCAGAGTTTATCTTACCACCATCTTTTTCACGATGGTTTCATTGCCGTTTGTTATACGGACGTAGTAGATCCCGGCCGGCAGGTGGCTGATATTGAGCGTGTGCCTTTCACCGGTACAGAACTGTTCAAGTACCAGCGATCCGCGTACATCGAAGATCTTCACATCAACGCCTGATTGCATACCCGGATCATATGCCCCCGGCAATCCGCCCCTGTTACCCGTATACGGTAAAATGCCCAGCTCAAGGATCACAAAATCACCCGCCGGAACCGGGTAGAGCCTTATTCCTCCGGCCCCGTGCAGCAGTTCAGTGCGCAGTGGCTTCATGTCAATTTCCCTGGATTCATCCTCATCAGTAACATCCAGTGTACCTTCATAAACAAGATCGTTATATGTCACCGAATAAGGAATATTATCTTTAGGGGCGACATTGATGAAAATGGCCCTTCCCACAGCGTCGGTTATTTTCTCTCCGTAGCCTGAAAGGGTCACCCTGGCATTCGGAAGCCAGTCCGTCCCCCATGAAATATAAAAGGATACCTTGTAAGTCGTCGTACCGAGCGGACTCATGGTGATCAGCTCACTTATGTTGCGGTCAATATGAACATCCCCTTCAACAGATGAATAGCCTTGCTTTTCCAGGGTATATTCATACCGCATTTCCTTTCCGCAGGTAACGGAGAAAGATATTTCTCCGTTTTCGTCAGAAACGTACGTATCCCCCGAAAGGGTCAAAACCACACCCTCAAGCGGCGAACCCTGGCTTTGTATGGCCAGGTCGATCGTGTAGGTGACAAACCCTTCCCAGGTTTCATCCAGAATGGCCGACGGGTTTGTTGATCTGCACCATCTGATATTCCCGTACCAGTCGTTCAGATAATCTTTTGTGTTGTGCCAGGCAAATGCCTGCCCGTTTGTATCCCAGTGGTACTCGGTCTCTTCAGAGAGGTGCCCGTTTAAATCATAATCGTAAACAAATTTCCGGCCAAAGGACCATTTCTGTGTTTGCGGATGCTGATTCTGTTTCATTTCATACAGGGTCATCCGGTTCGATTCATCATATTCATAAACCATGTACCGCCCCCCGTACCACACCCCATACTGGGCGGAATAAATTTCAATAGTGGATAACAGCAACAGGCCGGCATTATTATATTTATTTTCCCCGCGCTGCCCCATTGACAAAGCTCCGGTATTGCGGTCATAGATCTGCATCAGAAACCAGGTCTGTCTCCCCTGGTCGTCAAATTCATATTCATTACTTGTGTTATTGAGCCACACCTCCTTAGCCGGGTCCCAGGTCTGAGACAGGTCATATGTCCTGAGCCCCTGCTCATTATATTCGCGGACATAGTTCCTGCTGTTTACCCACTCCTCCTTATCATTATCCCACCGCAGCTGAAGATTACCTGTCCACATCTCGCTTCCGTTAAACTTGTATATTGACCACAGGAAGTTGGTAAATTCATCACCGGGGTTTTCCCTTGCCACATAGATTATTTCATCAAGAATCATATGTTCATCATAGGTGAAATACAGGATATGAGTATGCCACCACTCCTCCTTTCCAGCATCCCAATTGCTTATCCAGGTAATATCCTGAAGTCCGTTATCATCCAGAATGCGTTCTGTAAGCTGATGATTTACCCAGTCCTGCAAATCAGCCGACCATTTCTGCAATATGTAAATTTTAAATATGTTCCCGACATACTCGTCATAATGATGAAAATCTCCGGTCTCCCAGTTGCCGT
>SKND01000238.1 GCA_007120695.1 Bacteroidales bacterium
GGAGGTCTGGATACTGGGGAGTGTCACTTTTAAATGTTTATGGAAGAAAGAATCCCTTTAGTGTTTTTTATGAAAAGGATGGCAACAACCTAAGGCTTTATGAGCGTGATACATATAGCTTATACAAATTATTTATAATTGACAGACCAATACCTACAGTAACATATAATTTTATTTTCTGAGATGGATATTGATCTCATAATATCATTAAGTTATCAAACCAGATTTGGGATAATGGAGCGGATTGTTTTTAGTTTTATTTTTTTGGTAATAGGTCCCGGACTTTTTTCATGTAAGGAATTATATTATCCTGAAGTAGATTCCATGGATAATGTTATGATTGTGGATGGAATTATTACAGATCAACCCGGCCGCAATTTCATAAAACTGAATTATTACCAGGACCATAGAGAATATCCGCTATCTGATGCAACCGTTTATGTGACTGATGATGTGGAGAATGTTTTTCTTTTTATCGATAATGATCCCCAAAGTCCTGGCCACTATTATCCATTAGAGTCATTCGCGGGAATACCGGGGAGAATTTACACACTCCATGTTGAGACAATTGATGGCGAAATATATGAATCTGAACCACAGAGTTTATTGCCTGCTGCAAAGATAGAAGATGTACGTGGACAATATTCGGTTAGGGAGCATATTCTTAGATCCTATTATGGCAGATATTACAGAGAAGAAGTTCCCGGTATTGAGGTTCTGGTCGATTTTAGTACTAAGGAAGAAGACATACTGAGATTTCGTATTGAACCAACTCTCTTATTGCTTTATACACGGGACGAAACCGAAGAGGAGGATGAAGAGTTTGAAGAAGATGAACCCATAGAAGCGCAGATATTCTATGGCTGGAAGAAATTCAGCCTCACTGATGAGGCGAATTTAAACATTCATATTTTCGATGAAGGTTTCTCTGATGTCAAAGATCATGTGCTGTGTTTCCTGCCCTTCAGTAAGTATCTTTACAACCTTAAATGGGACGAGGTTATACACAACAAGATTGTGATAATCAGATATTACACTCTCAATAGCGATGCACACAGGTTTTATGGTGAGGCCTATAAGCAGGTAATATCAGAAAATAAACTATTTGCCCCTGTTGTTTCCCAGCTTCCGACAAATATCAGAAACATAAGTAACCCAAACCAGCCGGTAGCGGGCTTTTTTGAAGCCTCATCTACACAAAGCGAAACCTATATTTTGTTTGAAATACCGGAGTATGATATTTTAACATTTAACCGAACCTGGGATTTGGAGTATTTGCCTGATAACGGCGAATATCTGAATGAGATCCCCTATTTTTGGTAATACAATTTTCATTACCATGCACAAAAATGCAATAATACTATTTACTTTTTTTTATGTTTCCATGCATTGCTTGGGTATTGGTGCTCACAATGATTCGCAGTATGGGCGTTCAGGGTTAACCGATTTTTCTGAATCAGTAACGGTTCATACAGACAGGGATTTTTATATAGCTGGAGAGACGCTATATTTTAGACTTGATTTGTTAAGTGCAGATAATAGTGAGGTAAGCGGAATTGGATATCTTATACTTAGAAACCTTAATGATCAGGTTATCGAAAACACCTCTTCACGTATTAATGGCAACTGTGGTTATGGAAGCCTGTATCTGCCAGACACACTGAGTACCGGGGTATATCAGCTTGTAGGGTTTACAAACTGGATGAGAAATTTTGGTGAGGAGCATTATACCACAAAAGAGATAGTGGTTGTGAACAGGTTTGATGAGGAAAAGCGTGTTTCCGGAATAGCACCCGGTGATCTGTTACCCGGCGAAACACCCGGGTATAAGGAAGCCTCCCTAAACAACTACCGGAATTATTATAATCAACAGCACTTTACTGATCCTTATATCACAATAAGACCGTCAAAATCAGTTTACGGCACAAGAGAAAAAGTTACTATTAAACTCATTCCTTCCAATTACTCAGGATCATTTGCATCTCTGGCCGTTTCGGTGGCTCAAACACAATCGGTATTTTATGAGAAACCTTCAATTAATACCAATGCAGATATTAAATCCATCCAGGATAATCAGAGTAAGAATAACCCTTATTTTCTCCGTGAAGCCGACGGCAGGATAATTACCGGACAAGTTATTCACAAAGAGAATAGGAGGGGAATATCCGGCGTTACAGTCATAATGACATCTCCTGATACAGTTCTTAACCTTTTGTATGCTAAAACTCTTAACGACGGTAGTTTTCACTTCAGGCTGAATGAATATCATGAGGGAAAAACACTTTACTTTTCAATATTTGAAAGGGATTGGTCTCAAGATGCCGAAATTCAACTAATTGAAAAACTCAGTCTTGCCAGCAAGTTTGAACATTGCAACATTTGCATTAACGAATTATCAGCAGATTTTATAAGATCGAGTCAGGATATAGTCAGGATTAACAAGGCATTGGATATAGACCATCATGCATATATTGAGACTAATAAGGAAGGGTATCATCCTGAGATATATTCATTACCTGCCCATTCAATTTCCAATTTTAATGACTACGAGTACCTTGAGAATTTTCATGAGATTGCAAGAGAACTGCTGCCAGTCTTAATGGTGCGTGAACAGGGTGGTCAGTATACATCAAGAATGGCGCTGCAGTTCAGAGGCATCTACGGCCGGGAATTGCCGCCGGCATATTTCCTTGATGGTATTTATGTTGACGATATTAACAGGATAGTTCATCTTGATTCAGATAATCTGAAGAATCTGGAAATGCATAATCACTACTGGCGTCATGGTGATATAATGTTTCCCGGTATTGTTGCACTATTCAGTCAAAATCATGCATACAGAGACCTTGTGCTTGCTAACCCATATATTACAATCGAAAACCCTTCCTTTACTGAAAAATCAATATACAAACCCATAGATTACGGAGCAGATGGTGTTATATGTTCAATGCCTGATTTCAGGCAGCTTCTTTATTGGAATCCGCTAGTAATTGTTGAAAACAACTGCAGCAATAAAAAAATTGAGTTTTATACTGGTGATCTAAACGGAGAGTTTATAATCCGGGCGAATGGATATACAGATCACGGCGAAATAATCTCGGAAAGGTATTTTGTTACAGTTGATCACAAAGCCGTTAACATATCTGCATCAAATGATTTGCCCCGACTTCCCGGACATGAGTTGGATGAGATCGCCAGGCCAGACCAAAAACTGAAAATAGACAATGCTTCTGGTGTTATAATACCTGAAATCCCTGTAAATATAAATGAAAAATATTTTGATCAGGGACTATCAGGAAAACTTAACAATCCACCACACCAACCAATAGGAAATCAGCATTATCCTTCAGAAGATTGGCTGTTAGGTGATGTCCTGCTTGAAAATGGCATTGTTGTTAGAGATAAAAGATTAAGGTATAACGGATATTTGGATGAGTTGTTTTGGTTATTTGAAGGCGATTACCAGCAGATTCAATTAGACAGAAATTTTATAAAAGAATATACTCTCTATAAACAGGGGCAATTGGAACCAGTAATTTTTCGCAAAATAAATATTGATGCTCCATTAATAACCTCACGAGATAATGTTTTTGGAGAGTTGTTATATGAAGGGTCGCTGCAGCTATACGCCTACCGCCGTGTTTTTGGCAGCCGTCCTGGTGAAATTGGTGAGGTGGGGACGATTATTTCACCATCCCCTTTGTTTGTATTGATATTGCCTGAAGGGACGTCCAAAATACTCAGAAGAATTAACCGTCGCAACTTGCTGAATTTGTTTCCTGATAAAAGAAGGGAGATACGAAATATGCTAAGCGATAACCGGATTTTCCGGTTAAGAAGTGAGCAGGACCTTTTAGATGCAGTCAGATTGCTTGAGGGATTTTTGGAAGAAGATTAGGCAGTTGATTTGACCGGCATAGCGCAACAGAATCTGATTGTTGCTAATATGTTGTTACGTTCGGTTGATAGTAAAGGCTTCAATTAAAATGAAAATAATACCAGAATGTATTACCAAAACTTTCTTTCATTCTTTCTTCCAGTAAGTCAGGAGAAGAACGACTGATATTTGTATACAATGATTTATATTGAGAGAAACGCAACTGTGTCTCATTGCTTACCTCAAGACCGCCAATATCAGGGAAATCGCCGGTTGCATCATAGTAGACCAGAATTGCTTCTTCAATATGCTTAGGAATTCTTGAATAGTTTAATGATTTCATTTCCGGTGCATGATCTATAACTTCAACTACATGTTTCTCCAGCAGATACCACGCATTCATATATTCAAATACTTTTCTGTTACCTGGATTAGCCTGATAAAGTAAAGCCATATTTCTTTGAGGTGAATCAATTTCTATAAAGAAATCATTCCCGGGGAGTAATTCCAACTTATTTTTAAACTCAGGATGCTGAAGTATCAAATCGGGATCATCCAATAAAGTTTCATATTCAAGTGCTATTTCCCTGTAAAAGAGAGTGTTTTTGAGCATATTGACATATTTCCTGGCTACACGGTAATTTCCATTGATAATATTCGTTTTTGCCAAGAACCTCAGGTTTTGGGGATTATATCCATTAACTACCATCGATTCGTAGGCCCAACGATGGGTAGCATTTATTAAACCTATTGAATAATAGAAATATCCACCCCATTCAAGATTTTCGTTATCCCAGGGTAGTAATATTGAATGGCCACCGAAATCCTGCTTCCCATGAAACAATCGGTCACATAACTGATCAGTTTCTGAGAGGGCCAGGTTGTAATAGTATTGTCCAAGCATATTTCTGGAATGAGATTCTTCTTGAAATTCAATAGCCTCCTGCCATTCTTCATTATCTATTTTTTTATTCAATCTCAGTACATTGGCAACATTGCTGTCATAGAACAGGGATAGCAATCCAGTTGTAATTATTATAGTAACAGATATTAAACCAAGAGATAAATGGTTAGGCTCTCTGTTTTTTAAAATATTTTTTTGAGAGATCCGGCTTACCAATGGGTATGACATTAAAACAAATGTCAACAAATACATTAAGATCCTGTGAAATTTGTTATTAATAATAGGTAAAGGATAATAAATAAGCTGGTCATAAGGTTGCAGAAATATTACAGTTTTGGAAACATATACTATAGAGACTGCTAAAATGGTTGTAATTATTGGGTAGAGGTACCGGGTTTTTCCATTTTCATATGCAATAAAATACATAATAAACATTAGCTGAAGCACCCAGATAAACCCTCCTGCGATGAAAAAGGTAGCAGGCAAAATAATTAATGAAGCAATAAACCGGTACAAATTGTTTTTTTGATAAAGAAATAGAAGAAAAAAGGATAATATTACAATAAAACCAAGATGGTAGGTGAGGATATGCTGGTAATGAACCTGCCCCAAAAGAAGAAGGCAGGAAGGAGTGATCAAGTAAATAAACGAGAGTGAATTATTAAATCTCATTCTTTTATTAATCAAATAAAAGATAGTTGCTGGTATTGTAATTACAATTGATATGATAACTGATCCCAGGTAGATGTTTTGGTAAAACTGCATTGCCAGTTTCCCTAAAAACTCAATAATGCCTGCTGGTTTATTAAAATAGTATTGGATATAATCTGACGAGAAAAACAATAGAAACTGTTGTTCCTGAAAAAACAAGATATAATCTCCATATAAAACCACGAAACAGAAGGATAAAAGAAATATCGATGCGAAAATGGTATAATGGAGTTTTTTTAGGATTATCATATTTAGCCTGGATAATTAAAAAAAGGCAAATCTTGTTCCTCAAAGATACTACAAAGCAGGGCCTTTAAGGTTTTGAGAACAAAAACCCCTTTTTGCAATGATAGAAAAAAATTCACAGAACTCCTCACAACAGATCACCCTTTTTCCGGTAGAAACAGGTCCATCATCATGATTCGTAGCTTAAATACGTATCTTTATTATGAACCTTAAAACTATTAGGAGTGGAAATTAACTATTGAAGGCTGCCGGGTATTACTAAACCGGTTCCCGGGTTTGCCTGTATTGGCTCATAATTTGATGCCCGTTCAAAATCGCGGGGGCCTAATTCGATTTTTCCCTTCACTAACTCAGGGAGATTAAATGTCTTTAGCATTTTCCCATAAAGTGAGGGGTCTTTTTGTGGTAAGACAAAAGGTTTGCCGAAACTATCATTTGAATGAAAATATGCAAAGTAAGGTCTTGCACTGCGCCCATCCTTCCTCTTGCTGCTAAACACCAGCCACCTGCCATTTGATGACCAGTTGGGATAACTTTCGGCATAGTTGCTGTTTATATCCAGCCTTTGATAAAGGCCGGTTTTGATAGTAAGGAGGTGTAAATCAGCTTCTTTATGCCAGATTGGAAAAGAGCCATAGTCAATAAGCGAGAAGGCCATATTTTGACCATCAGGAGATATTCTTGGAAGTGAGGCACTTTTATTCTGAGAAACTGCATCAAATACTACTTCAGTTTCTCCCAGTGTACTAGTTTGTGAATCAAAGGGATTTCTTACAATATTGTATTGTAGATCTTTTATATTTGAAGAATTAAAATACTCCTCTGAAAAGAATGCTTTGCAATAGTAAAGATACTCCCCGTCTGGTGACCATGATGGAAAAGTTATATAGGTATGGCCATCATCACCTGTTACCGTTAGTATTTCATTTTTTTGTATATCATAGATTAAGAGAGAAGATGCAAGGTCATGCACAAAGATATCTTTCCCTTGCTCTGCATGAAAGCTTTGCCTGACGACGTTTGACGAAAAGGCTACGTATCTTCCATCTGGATGCCAGGCCGGGTATGTGGCACCAGCATCCATACCCTCCGTTTGCAGGTCAGTTTTTATGATTTTGTCATTATCAACAAAATAGGTGCCGCCTTTTTCCCCCCTTACATGCACTAAAAACTGTTCGGGATTGTTTTGATTGAATGAATGACAGTTTATACAGCCGTTATTAAGTAACCGGTTGACCACCACATTGTCTTCAGTATAGCTCTCCAAATTTCGCTGAATTATTGGATCATTATCGGAACAACTGAAATACCCGGGATAGATTAATCTGTATGCCAAAAAGGGATCAATTGGCTCATCAGCCACATTAAATACAAACGATTTGTATTTATTAAGAACACTCTCCTGGTTATTCAAGGATGAAACTTTGATATGTAATTTGTCGCCCCTGGAATCCGCTATCAAAGTTTTCCAGGTGTCTTCAGGAAATCTTATAATTCCATCTTTTGATATTGCCCGGTATTCAATATTGCCTTGTGATACTGCCTCTAAGATAAACAAATCTCCATCTTCTTTTATCATAAAATTCAGAGGTGCAATGTTTGGGGGAATTACCACATTAACATAATCGGGTTCTATTTGTGGAGTATTATGTAACTCAACGACTTTGTCATACTCTATACTATTGCAGCCAAGTAATAAGTTGGCAGTAATCGACACCAATATAAATTTTAAAAACTTAATAATATTCATATAGCAATTCATCCGAACAAATCAGGTTAATTAAGTTAATATTCAATTAGTTATATTTTACAGGTAATTCATATTCAGCATTTCAAACGGATGGATCCCCCTGGTTTGTTCATGTTATTTTGTGAGAC
>SKND01000329.1 GCA_007120695.1 Bacteroidales bacterium
GCAGGAACGTATTATTCTGACAGCAATTTCACCCCGGTTTGCAATAAGAACTTTTCTGATCATAAAAGAAAGATGTGTTATAAAACATACAAACATATAAAAAAAAACTAAACCACAAGAAAACCTGTGAAAAAATGAAATGAAAATGGTGTTTCAGTCAAGTATTACTAATAACAATTCCTATATTTATGACAAAATGGAATTGATATTCACCCATCAGGTTGGTTTTGATCAGCTAAAGAATGAGCAATTCGACTTTTTCCTGGCCGCATCAGGATACGAAAACAGATGCTCATACCTGATTGACAGCATAGAAATTAACGCTGACAATAAGATCGTAATTGCCTTTGAGGACAAGAAAGATCTTCTTTACCGGGAAAAAAACGACAACCGTTTCAGAGATGAAGGCTTTGAATTTATTGAGGAATCGGAAAGTGATACAGGTAAGATCAACAGGGTACTTGATGCAATATGCAACAGTTCAGGCTGTTCAGGTCGTATCAGGATCCTTGTGGATTATTCATGCATGAGCAAGTTATGGTATGCGGGAATTTTGAAATATTTCATATCTAATGAGCCAAGGATAGACCATCTGGAACTCTTTTTCTCATATACATCAGCTGTCTTCTCAGAACCACTTGATTCACCTGCCAGGCAAATTCTTGCAGCACCACGGGGATTGCTTAAAGCTAATATCAAATCAAAGAAACCACGTGCTGTAATCCTGGGACTTGGGTATGAAAAGTATCTTACTTCCACTGTTATTGAAAAGCTTAATTACCATTCGCTTTTTGCATTTTATTCTGATCCCGCCTTTGACAGTCGTTATGCTGACAGGGTAACCCGGAACAATAAAAAAATTCTCGGGAGCCTTCCTGATGATCATATTTACAAGTATCCGGTTACAGATCTGAAAAAAACAGATGATCTCCTTACATCACTTACTATGAAGCTTCGGCTGGACTATCACGTATCGATATTGCCGGCAGGACCGAAGCCATTCACATTGTCGGCTCTTCTTTTGGCCGCAAGATACCCGGATATTGAAGTCTGGACTATTGACACCGGGTATTCACCGGCCGCATATAACCGGAATCCTACAGGAGAGCCAATGGTCTGCAAGCTACTGTTCAGCAACGATGAAGATCTTTTCCTCTGATAAGGGCGACAACTTCTATATTCATGCCTGATACAACATCAATGCCAAACCGGAAACATCCGGTCTCCTTCACATTTCAAAGTATTCCATTTTGGTCAGGGAACCGGATCTGTATCTTTCTCCGAAAGGGTTACTATTTCCACTCTGTTTAAAAACAGAGATGAAACCGTAACAATAGCGTTGCCGGAGGCGTAAAACAGAGTATAAATCAAATTCTCAATATTTCGCAATATGGATAAGAATCAAAGTGATCATCTTTGTAAACGATGCAGAAAAATCAATGCACAGGAAGAAATTTGTTCAGGATGCATTGGTGAACTGCTTGAGCAGCATGACCACAGGATAAGCTGGAAGATGGCCTTTGAAATTGAAAAAGAGGAGAGGGAAGGGGAAAATATTTTTATTGAAATTCAATGAAATTGAATTTTGTGTTAAGTATCGATTCATAATACTGACCCCGCTCAAGCAGATCGTCATCACCATCTTCATAATACCAGTTTACTATAAGTTTATTACCTTCCTGCTTCTCCATCAGAAGTCTCAAAATATCAAGTATATACCTCGACGACCCCGAGTTGAAATACTCAAGTTCAATATCAAACACAAGTGTCTCACAGGGATTTTTCAGATAGGCCTCAACCCATTGAATCAACGGATCAAAGAACTTGGAAGGGTTCTCATGAATCGACCTGCCCCTTATTCTGAACTTACCCGATGGATCCAAACTGACAAAAGGTGTTCTGTTAGTACCGTTAATATTTATTGGCTCCATTGCTGACTTCGTGAATTCAATTATAAATATAGAATAAATAAATTAACCCTACAACTACACGGGTTTACACAAATTCTTTTTGGGAGAGCTCATGTGCAAAGGGAGGAGGTTCTCAGTCATCCAGATCATCCGGATCTTCGGCCAGTGATTCATCGTCGGGATTTATCTCGATATCATCGTCCACCGGATCCTTTTCGTCATTATCAACCACAGAATCAATCTTTACGTTTACCTTAACAAGATAACTTGCATCCTTGGTATCAACTGTTATGGCGTAAAAGAAATCGTCACTCCCCTTGGGAACCTTAAAAACATAGTCCGCCCATCCCCCGGGATACTTTTTCTTTATCGCCTCTGCAACACCGTCAGGCAGCTTGTCCATGCTGACTATCAATCGCTTTTTATCCATAAGTAACAAATACCAGTTGTTAGTTTTCCAAAATGTTCCCGGTCGTGATCTGATCCGGTTTCTGATTCAATTATTTAGCAAATTAAGTAAAAATTAGTATTCAAAAACCAAAGATGGTTTTATAATTATTTACTGATGCTGAAAATAAAAGGTGATCGTTCCTGTCTGAACCGGTGGTGCATCCAATTTTTCCTCAAACCTGCTGGCCATTGATGCTTCAATGGCTGTTTCAAAAATACAGATTTCATTAAACCCGGTCGGATTTCCGTCAATCGTTGCCCTTATAACACGGCCCTGTTTATCCACATCGATATTAACCTCAACAATGCCGCCATCAGGGCATTTATAAACAGGAACAGGTATACGCAGGTGGTTCCTCCCCTGCAGATCATAGGTAATTGTAGTTGGCCCCTTATATGGCTCATCACTGTTGTGATCTTCCTGACTTATAATTTCAGGTTGTTGTTCAAAATTGAATTCCGGCTGCTCTAGTTCAGGCATTATTCCGTTGGCAGCATCATTCAATATATCATTCATCCGCTGGTCAAGATTCTCTAACTGTTCTGACGACATTTCCCTGAAATTATCAGGAATTGGTCTTTCTTCAGATACATTAACTGCAATATTCCGGCTCTGCTGATGACTCTGATTTTCCTGCTGAAGATTGTCTCTTTCAGCCATCAGCGACTCTGTAAGCGCCCTGAACTCCTCTTCGCTGACGTCTAATTCAAATTCTATCAGCATGGACTCTTCTTGCGGATCAGGAACAGAAGATAGCCTGGCAGCCATAAATACAACTATTATAAGCAGGTGAAAAACCACCGTACCCAGGATCCCGTTAATATTTTCTCTGATAAAATTCAGCATTCTTTCTTAATTACCACTATAACAGACTATATTAATAATAAACCTCCTGCATGTTGCCAATACTAAATAAAACACAAAGATAAAACGAGCCGTGAATAAGGAAAATTTTTCGCATCCCTTTGTGTGCATTACCGGATAAATAATGGTCTGAATTTACAGTTTGCACAGAAACACTGTTGACGAGAGTGGTGGTAAATCCATTTTAACGTATCCATGATCCTTATCATACATTGCTTCTGTTCCTCCTTCCGGTGAAAAATCAAGACGCTTGCCGGCGTTGAATTTACCCTCAAACGCCTTCTTGCCTGACTTTATTGCCATAAAAGCATCTTCCGGAATCTCCACCCTGGAATCACCCAACAGACAGTTTCCGAAATTAATAATAATCAATGCTGCCCACTCTTCGTTATAACGCAGATAAGAATATATTTTCCCTTTAGAGTGGCTGAAAGTTTCCTGATTCACCCACATAAGGTCATAAAAGGCTCCATTACTGAAGACCGGGTATTCATTTACCAGCCTTAAGAGTTTCGAATATTCATATCTTAAAAGGCTAAGCCCTGATGGCAGGGCATTGCCATCAAACTTTCCATTGTTCATCCATTTTTGATGGCAGGGCACATTCCAGTAATCAAAGATTGTTGTTCTGCCATCATCGCCGCTGAATCCGCTTTCTCCCTTTGCCGGTTCACCGGATTCCTGTCCAAAATAGATCATCACAGGGCCGTTATTCATGGTGGCTGCAAGAACCATGGCGGGAATTCCCTTCCAGGGTTCACCGGCAAAATATTCTGAAGCGATCCTCTGTTCATCATGATTTTCCATAAACCTCAGCATGAATCTTTCAAGATCTCCCGTTTTTTGCCAGCACCTTGTTATCACTCCGGTACCTGACTTCTGTTCAACTAAATTTCTTACCCCGTCATAGAAATCCATTTTGTCGTACAGATAATCAAAACCGCACCTTTCAATAAATGTTCTGTACATATCAGGCTTATATATCTCAGCTATAAACACCAGATCAGGAAACTCCTTCTTAACTGAACGGATCAGCCATTCCCAGAACTCCACAGGCACCATTTCAGCCATGTCGGTACGAAAACCATCTATATTTTTACCTGCCCAGTAAAGTATTACTGATCTCATTTTATTCCAGAGAAGAGGAATATCTGTAATTTGGAGTTTTCCGTCGGTAAAGTAATCAACGCCATAATTCAGCTTTACCGTCTCGTACCAGTCGCCGCTCCCGGGTGATGCACTAAAACAATCATTTCCCGTAGCCCTGGCAGGTGATTCAATGTAGGCCCGGGGAGTCTTTCTGTATTCATTCATTATTCCTTTCTCCAGAATATCATCCGGCAGACGCAGTTGCTGCCCCGGCAAATAATAGAAATCGTTTTCAGATGAAAACGCCACAGTTGTTTTGTCGGTTGCTCCGAAATCGGCAATTTCAGTGGCAGGTTTCATATCGGACTTATAAACCCGGGCCAGGTGATTTGGCACAAAGTCGATTATCACCTTCATTCCAGCTGCATGTGTTCTGTTAACCAGTTTTTCAAATTCCTTCATCCTGCCAGGCACGTTATTAGCCAGATCAGGATCAACATCGTAATAGTCTTTTATAGCGTAGGGAGAACCTGCCCGGCCTTTTACAATCTCCGGAAAATCAGGTTCGATACCAAATTCCGAATAGTCTGTTGCCACAGCATGCTCAAGAATCCCTGTATACCACACATGGCTTATCCCGAAAGACCTGAGTGAATCAAGGGCAACTGCGCTGATATCGTCAAATTTTCCACAACCATTCTCCTTTTTGGTTCCGTTTAACCTGACATTTTCTGTCTTATTACCGAACAAACGCACAAATAATTGATATATAACGGGTTTCATGTATGGCTTTTAAAAGTTTGCATTAGAGTGGGAGTAGGAGTGGCCTCTGAAAACCCACTTGTTTTTTTATTATATCCATCTTCGCAGTATTGACAATTCCAATGTTAACAATATCTCCCTTATATTTTATAGTTTTGCGCCTAAAAGTAACTGAATTGTTTCACACGGAGATCATAATAAACCAGATACTGATACTGGGTGTTATTGCCCTTGTGGGAGTAATCGCAGCCAGGGCAGGGGTAATTAACGAAACTCTGAAGGAGGGTATTGCTTCACTTGTATTCAATATCACCTTACCCTTGCTGATCCTTAGTTCCTTTACAGCACTTGATATTACCATTGAATTACTGAGAAACGGATTCATGGTGATTATCATGACGTACTTCAGCATGTTCTTTCTGCTATTTATGGGGAAAATATCGGCACGGCTGCTTAAAATGGAGAAAGAGACATCATCAATACATGTGCTCCATACTGCTTTCGGCAACATTGTCTTTCTGGGGTTTCCCCTGATGAACACACTATTTCCGGGTGGCCAGGGATTATTTTATGCCACACTTTTCTATCTCGTTTCCAACTCAGTAATGTGGACGATAGGGGTAAACATTCTGAATCATTCATCGGAGCTTGGTGTCAGACAAAAAGTTAAGAATCTGCTGAATCCTAATACGGTTGCATTTGTTATCGGCATATTACTTATGCTCACAGGTATAAACCTGCCGGAAGTTATTGATTTGCCATTAAGCGGACTTGGACAAACGACCAATTATCTGTCAATGCTTTACATTGGGGGAATGCTGGCGCAAACTGACATAAAAGGGGTATTTGGGAGAAAACAGGTATATCTGCTTTCGATAAATAAAATGATTATTTCTCCCATTTTGCTTATCTTGCTGTTCAGATTCACACTTAATATCCTGTCTTTAAATATTGACCCGACAGCATTTGCAGTTGTGATACTTCAGGCAGGAACACCCTGCATGGCAATAATTGTTGTACTTGCCAGGAAGTTTAAGGCTGATGATGCACATGCAATGGAGAACGTGTTTTTCACAACATTGATCAGCCTGTTTACACTTCCATTTCTTTACTGGATGATTGAAAGCATAACTTTTTAACTTACAGATTTATTGTAATGCCATGACAGATCTGACACTAACTACACCGGCACTGTTGTTCTCAGCAATTTCATTGTTACTTCTGGCTTACACCAACAGGTTTCTTGCACTGGCTGCCCTTGTCAGGAACCTGCATGGCTTGTATAAGGAGAAACCTGATGAATTGCTTTTCGGGCAGATTAAAAACCTGAGGCTTCGCTTATCGCTTATCAGGCATATAATGTTCATGGTGTGGATTACATTAAAGCTTTTCAGACACCCGTAAATTTGACCGGCATCTTGTCAAAGACAGCTCCGGTGAGCTGATCATCAAGGGAATGGTGTTGCTGGGAGGCGGGGAAATAAAAACTGCTAAAGCCTGAAAGATATACTAATTCAACCGGCAACATGGGTATCAGGGTGAAATATTTGAACAATATTGATTAAATAGCAGTATTTCTCGGTTGATTACCTCATTATTTGCAGTTATCTTTGGGATTATTCTTTTTCTAGTCTTTTTTGAATCATTCTCCTATGTTACCATTCCTCCATATCCTGATTTTGAGCCTGGCACCACTTATTCTGCAAACGGAAAGTGATGCTGATTCTTTACTTGGAATTTTAGGAGAGGATAACCAGCTGAATGGCTGGTCATTGCAAAACAATATCAGGCATTATGGATCAGGAGCATGGGTGGACGACTATCCCGGCATGGATGATGTATTTTCAGAATATGGCCTGCAGGAGTTCATTTGCATCAATTTCAAATCTAAAAATAACCAGGTGATCGGGGCAGTTATTCACAGGCTTGCTGACAATGAAGGTGCCTATGGACTTTTTTCTGTAAGTCATAGTAATGGTGGGACAACTGCAGGATATGGTGATGAAGCATATGAGAATGAAAGATCAGTCCACTTCTGGAAAGGACGCTATTATGTGAAAGTTTCTGCTGAAACTGATGATGATTTCGTCAAAGAAGGCCTTTCGGTTGTTGCGTCATACATAAACAACAAAATAATTGATAAAGGCGAAAGACCCGGCATTATTGAAATCCTTCCGGAGGAGGGTTTTGTGACTGAAAAAACAAGGTATTTCAGGGGACCTGCCGGGATGCATTTCAATCTTCCTTTCGGCCATGAAGATATTGACGGGTTTATTGAAGGCGTTTCCAGTGACTTCGGAACCCATCAGTTGCTTTTATTCGAATATGAAACAGGGGATTTGAAAAATAAGTGGCTTGATAAGTTACGTGAGAATCTGGACAACAACAAGAGATATAAAATGGTTGATGGTAATTGTAACGACCTGTGTTTTGTCGACCAGGAAGGAAAAAAACTTATTTTTGGCAGCAGCGGCAGGTTTATTATGGGTTTTATCGGCAAGGAGCTTGCCAGACAGCCGGAAATATTTGAAAGGATTGAAGATGCAATTGAAAGGTATCACCCTGAAAATGAAAGCGCATTAAACAGGTTGCAAAATTAGTTTTGCAAAAGTTGGTAACAGCATAAGTTTTAACCAGGATGATCAGAATCGTTACTATTCTCTTTATTGTCACACTATCCGGATTTGCAGATATTATTGCCTCACCTGAAGAAGTCTCATCATTTACCTATATTGGCTTAAGAACCCATTACGGCTTCATTATTCCCCATGCCGAAAAGATCAGAAGCATCTCACACAGCAATCCCCGGGGACTAGAACTTGACATCGGACTGCATCTGACCGGCGACAATGCCTGGCGGTATTGCTTTTGTTATCCGCGTACAGGAATCATGCTATCGTGGTTTGATTATGACAATCCCGAAATACTCGGGAACTCATATATAATAACTCCTTATATAGAGCCATTCTTCTCTGCGGGAAAAGCCCTGTCTGCTTCACTTAAAACAGGTATAGGACTTGCATACCTTGACAATATATATGATCCCGTAACCAATCCGCTGAACCATTTTTACAGCTCACATTTCAGTTTCCTGGTTTTTTTGAATTTAAATCTCAATTACAGGCTTAATGATCATATAAACCTGAAATTAGGAGGTTATTATAATCATATATCCAACGGTGGTAACAGGCAACCCAATAAGGGTATCAACTTTCCGACAGCCAGCATCGGAGCGGACTATTACTTCATGCCAACAGTTTTTCCTGAACGCAGCAGGGAAGAGTACAGAAGAGATCAGCAGGAGACTTCGGCAATTCGCTTGTCACTTTTTTATACAACCAAAGAGATAAGCAAGGAAGACGGCAGGCAATACCCGGTAATAGGCTTTTCTCCCAAATACAGTTACCTGGCAGGACGACTGAGTGCTATTTCCGGTGGTTTTGAATTTGTTTCGGATGGCTCATTAAGCGAAAGGATAAAACAACAAGGTCTGACTGATACCGACCACAGGCGGTTTTCGGTTTTTGGGGGACATGAACTACTTATAGGGAGGTTCAATTTCTACCAGGAACTTGGTGTTTACCTTTATGCACCATATAAGCCCCGAGATCCTGTTTATCAGCGATACGGACTTGAGTACTCTCTTCTTCGTAACATCTCGCTCGGTGCAAGTTTAAAATCGCACCTGCATGTAGCCGATTTTATGGATATTAGGGTTACTTATCTCTTTTAAGACAATTTATTATTAAATTCGCATAAGATATTTAGCCCTTAATCTTACCGGTTAACTTAAACAGTATGCCATTAAACCTTAAAATATTCGTCTGGCTTATCTTCTCCACAATAGCATTTTTTCCTTATACAACTAATGCACAGCTTGATATATGGCCTCACTTAAAGGATATTGGACTGAAATTTGACTCTGAAACTAATGAGAAGATAGCTGATATATATCTCGATAAGCGAATTGCAGATGATCTTATTGCCAGGATAGCTTCCGCGGAAGATAAAGATAAAGGTGAAGTTGAAGATGCATTCAAGAACTTATTTTCGGCCAGCAGGGCCCTTTATGATGTGTATGATGCATATAGCGGTCGTGTTAGAGGTGAACTGCCCGCAAAACTGCCGGCTGACTACGAAAGGTGTTCTGTTTTTAAGCAAATTGCAGAAGCTAATATGGAAAAAGCAGGCGTCCTTAGAAAGGAAGCTGCAGGCTCCGAAAGTGTTTCCAAAGCTGTCAGCCTTTATGAAATGGCCTTTGACCTTGAGTTAATTGCATTGCTGCATAAAGCCCGGGCGATTCGCATATACCAGGATTATCCGATCATTTATGCCTATCCCTGGGATGACGACTATACGATTATGGACCACAGTCCCCGAAACGCCATAAGAGTCGTCGAAATAGACGAATCCGGAGAGATGGTGGAACCAGTCTCAGATAATACGGGGCTGAAAGACGGTATCTATTATATAATACAGATTGCCGCCCATACCAGTAAGCTCTCAAATTCGGAGCTCAATGCCATTTACAACGGCAACAGGGATATTAATATGCTGCAGGAGGATAGCTGGTATAAATATTATTTCGGCCCTTACAGAAGATATGAGGAAGCTGAAAAGACCCTCAATTCGCTTAACCTGAGAAATATGTTTATTGCTGCCTATATAGATGGAAACCGTGTGGAGGTGGCAGAAGCCAGAAGGAGGGAAGCTACACAGAACTGACTGCAATTTAAGATAATATCCATGCCAAAGATTTTTATAAATCGTATTTTATAGTTGCAATTCTAAAAGTTAAGACCGGCTGGTGCTGCAGCAGTGTTGCATAACAGCTGTTTAGATACCAACATTATAATCAAGGCAATATATTTATGTGCTATCATTATTCAATCACAAAAACTGCTTCAGAAATAGCAAAAAGGTATCAGGTTGATATCAGGCAACCGGTTATTGACCCGGTGCCGGTGTTTTACCATACAAATGGATTTAATCACACCCGATTACCTGTTGTATATCAAGACTATAAATCAAATCAATTTGAGTTGGAGTTTATGCAATGGGGCCTGGTACCGGGATGGATAAAAGGGGAGGAGCAAGCATTGAAAATCAGGGGAGCGACCCTGAATGCAAGGTCAGAAACCGCAAATTCAAAGCCAGCTTTCCGGGGAGCCTTTCGATACAGGCCATGCCTTGTGCCTGCCACCGGTTATTTTGAATGGATGCACCAGGGTGGCAAAAAATATCCGTTTTTTATTTACCTGCCCGATCATACATGTTTCTCATTTGCAGGAATCTGGGAAGAGTGGGTTAATGAAGTCACAGGTGAGATACTCAGGTCATTTTCCATTCTGACCTGTGACGCCAATGATCTTACAGCCACGATTCACAATACAAAGAAGCGAATGCCCGTCATTATTGATAACTCTTCGTCAGAGATCTGGATGGATTCAAACCCGGGCAGAGTGGCGGACCGGGAAAAGATCCTGAAACCTTATCCTGCTGAAAAAATGGACGCATACAGTATCAGCAGGCTGATCACTGCAAGGGACAGGGACAGCAATATTCCCGGGGTTCTCGAACCATATCAGTATCCGGAGCTTCATTGATAATTTTTTCTGCACTCTTTTACGACATATCCCTCCACTTTCTTTATATAAATCTGTCATATGAGCGGGGTACTATGGATTCCTCATGTTGTTAATACATGCATTTTTGTTTTATGCAGTAACATGAGAAATTCATACATCGATTTAATCATTTCACGAAAATAATTTCCGCAAATCTCCTCCTGCCCTTGTATTTTTACTTTTATGTTACTTCATTTTTGCAGTTATTCTTTATGAAGCTGTAGTGCCCATTACTTAAAAACTCTTATACAACCCCAAAATGACATTCTAAAACTTTTCACATATGAGAGCAATTATAAATTCAGGCATTATTCTTTTGATGAGCATGCTTTGCTGGGGCTGTGCCGGCAATGATGAGACTGCCATGATAACCAGGAAAGTGAAAATTGAGGCAGCACAGCTGGCCGATACTCTTGAGGTCAGGACCTACCCTGGCCGGGTACGTGAGACAGCCGAGCTGAACCTGGCCTTCAGGGTTGCCGGTCCGATATCCCGAATTGCGGTGAAGGAGGGCGACTACGTACGGGCTGGTCAACTGGTGGCGCAAATGGATCAGCGCGATTATGAGATCCAGATGAATGTTGCTCAGGCCAGGTACGAACAGGTGAAAGCAGATGCTGAACGGGTAATAGAACTGTACAATCGCGAAAGTGTTGCCGCCAACGATTATGACAAGGCAGTGGCAGGTCTGAAAATGGCTGAATCGCAACTTAATCATGCTCGTGATCAGCTCAATGATACACGGCTGCTGGCACCTGTTTCTGGTTATATTCAGAAGTTAAACTACAGCCGTAATGAACTGGTTGATGCCGGAATGCCCGTGGTTACTATTCTGGATGTGAGTCAGTACCAGGTGGAGATGGATATACCGGTTTCACTTTACCTGAACCGTGATAGAATCCATTCTATTAAAGGGATACAACCGGTAAAGGGAGGCGAACCTTTTAATCTCAGACTGTTAAGCTTAAGCAGAAAGGCCAACCATAATCAGTTATACAGGCTATTGCTGGCTCCTGACCCCGTTATTCCTGCCGATCTGGCACCAGGTATGGATGTAAAGGTGATCATTCTTTTCAGAAACGATATGGAACCGGGAGTCCGGGTGCCACTTTCTGCCCTGTTTAAACAGGAGGACCGGACTTTCATCTGGATTTACGATTCTGCTTCGCAAACGGTTAACAGCCGTGAGGTGATCACGGGCAAGCTGACCGGAGATGGCACGATCAATTTAATAAGTGGTCTGCAGCCGGGTGAACAGCTGGTAGTGGCCGGGGTCAGCCTGATTAGTGAAAATGAGAGGGTAGAACCTCTTGAGCCGGTATCTGAAACCAATGCAGGAGGACTACTGTGATGCATATTACCGAACTGACTTTCCGCCGAAAGGCCCTGGTGTACTTTCTCTTGTTCAGCATTGTGGTTGGGGGCATACTTGCATTCAACGCTATTAGTAAGCTGGAAGATCCTGAACTCGTGGTTATGCAGAGCCAGATTGTGACAGTGTGGCCGGGTGGCAGCGCGCACGAGGTGGAGATGCAGGTTACCAATACTATTGAGGAGCAATTGAGCACACTTGCCAATATTGAGTCCATACGCTCAAGGTCCATGGCCAATCTATCGGTGATAACCGTTGCTTTGGAAATGACCGTGCCCCAGGATGAGATTGAGCAGCGATGGGACTTCCTGCGGCGCCGGATTGGCGAGGTGGAGGCCAGATTGCCTGACGGCGCAATGACTCCTATGGTGTTTGATGATTTTGGTGATGTTTATGGCATGTTTTACGCAATGACCGCTGATGGCTATTCCTACATGGAAATGAGCCGCATGGCCCGGTATATAAAGCGCGAGATGCTGGCTGTGCCGGGTGTGGCAAGGGTGGAAATATACGGTGAACAGGATCCGGTGACCGAGATCGTCGTCACTCCGTCAATGATGGGCGAACTTGGGGTATATCCTTTACAGGTAATGGCCGCCATTAGAGGACAGGCTGCTACAGTGTATCCCGGTGCACTGTATACCGGCAACCAGATGTTGAACCTTACGGTGAATGGTAAGATTGAAAGCACTGAAGATATTGCCAATATTATGGTTAAGGGTCTGGATGGCAGTGTTTTCAAGCTTTCCGATATCGCCGGGATTCGGGAAGCCTATCCTGATCCTCCTCGTAACACTTTGCATGTGAACAGCCAAAAGGCCATCGCCATATCTCTTTCAATGGAGTCGGGCGAAAACATTGTGAAAGTAGGCAGTCGTGCTGAGCAACGGCTCGGGGAGCTGAGGGAGAATATTCCGGCCGGTTATGAGTTCCACAAGGTGTTCTTTCAGCCGGAGCAGGTAAAATCAGCTATTGACGGCTTTATGATAAACCTCACTGCATCGGTACTTATTGTCATCGTGGTGCTGATGCTCGCCATGGGGTGGCGCAGCGGCTTTATCATCGGGACCGGATTACTGTTGACCATTCTGGCCACATTTCCCATATTGCTTGCTGTGGATGGATCCCTGCACCGCATTTCGCTGGGGGCTTTTATTGTGGCCATGGGAATGCTGGTCGACAATGCAATTGTAGTAATTGACGGTATACTGGTTGATAAAAAGAAAGGGATCAAACCTCCCCGGTCGCTCGTTGATCCGGCCCGTCGCACAACATGGCCGCTTTTTGGTGCTACCTTTATTGCCGCGGCGGCATTTTTACCTGTATTTCTTTCAGAGGATGCAGCAGGGACTTACGCCCGTGACCTGTTCGTAGTTCTTTGCGTATCACTTTTTATGAGCTGGGGACTGGCGATGAGCCAGGTACCTCTTTTTGCCGGTAAAATGCTAAAGAAAGTGGCCGTTGCCAAAAGCGAAAAAGAGCTTTTCGGCGGGTGGGGCTACAGGAAGCTTCGTAAACTGCTTTGCAGGTTGCTGCACTACAAAACCGCCGTATTGATTTTTGGATTTCTGTTACTTGGACTCGCAGCCCTGAACTTTACGAATATTAAAAAGACCTTCTTTCCCGATTTCAACTATGATCAGGTGTATATTGAGTACCGTTTACCGGCAGGAAGCAGTCCGCAGACGGTGCACGATGACCTTCACCAAATCAGTGAATACCTGCTTAAGCTCGATGAGGTGGAAATGGTGGTATCGAGCCACGGGCAGACACCATCCCGCTATTGCCTGGTGCGTCCAATGGGCGAGGCTGCTGATAATTATGGTGAATTAATTGTGAATTTTACTGATTACGAAACCATGCTGAGGATGAGGCCAGTTGTGGCGGGTTACCTGCACAATAACTTTCCTGATGCCCGCACCCGCATTCGCAAGTACAACCTGTCAATTCTATCCTCGCATACGGTTGAAGCAGAATTTTCAGGTCCGGACCCCGCTGTGCTGCGTGAACTTAGTCAACAGGCAAAGGAAATTCTAAGACGCAATCCATACGCAGATCCCTACACTATTGAAGATGACTGGGAACCTGCCGGCCAGTATCTGACTGCCGGCTATATGCAGCAGGCAGCCATCAGGTCGGGCACCACACGCCAGGATATAAGCAACGCATTGCTGGTTGCTACCGATGGATTGCCTGTTGGGGAATACTTTGAGGGGCAGACCCGGGTGGGTATAGTATTAAAATTGCGCGACAATGATGGCACAAAGCTGGAAAACCTTGAAGATATTCCCGTTTGGAGCATGCTTCCTGATATTTCAGGACTGGATGAAAGATCGGTCCGTGACTTACTTACGGGCGTTAAAACTATTGATGACCTGACAGGAGAGATTGTAAGCCCTGTTCCCCTGAGTTCTGTAACCAGCGGAATCGACGTGGACTGGCAGGAACATGTTGTACGAAGAGTAAACGGCCGGCGTGCCATCCAGGCGCAGTGCGAGCCTCTTGATGGATACAGCCCTGCACTGGTAAGAAATACCAGCCTGAAAGAGATTGAGGCTATCCCTTTACCTCCCGGCTACAGCCTGACATGGGTAGGTGAGTACGACCTTCAGAGAGACGCATTGAGCAATATCTTCAGGTATCTGCCCCTGTCAATCCTTCTGATAATAATAACGCTGATTCTGCTGTTTAATGATTTCCGTAAACCGCTCATTGTTCTGATCTGCATACCCATGGCCTTTATTGGTATCGTACCGGGTATGATTCTGGCCGGGCAGCCATTCACCTTTATGGCAATCATTGGCTCGTTTGGGCTTATGGGAATGATCGTGAAGAATGCTATTGTGCTTTTAAATGAGGCCGAGACCCTTATTGCTAAAGGAACCGCGAAGCATCTTGCCCTGATAAATGCAACAATTTCGCGGACAAGGCCCGTATTGCTGGCATCCTTCACCACAATACTGGGTATGCTGCCCCTTTTGACTGATCCGATGTATGCCAGCATGGCTGTGGCAATCATCAGTGGTTTGCTGGTGGGTACCCTGATCACACTATTGTTCGTACCCATACTGTATGCTGCTTTCTATAGTGTTAAGCCCAAAGAGTTTGACGCAAATCTAAACGATTATACAACATGAAGCGCCAACAGGAAAGTATTCACAAGAAAGAGCATGATCTTAAACAATGTAGTTACATCTGAAATTATAAAAAGAAAAAATCAACAGATGAACAAATATTTAATAACAGCTTTATTGCTTTTATCCTCACTGGCTTTTCAGACTGAGGCGCAGGAAGTACTTACACTAAAAAAAGCCCGGGAAATGTCTTTAAGCCAGAATGAAGATCTGAGGATGGCCACCATGCAGGTAGAAAAAGCCAGCCAGCAGCAAGCTGCAGCACGTACTCTAAGATTGCCTTCCTTTTCAGCCTCGGGAACAGGAGTATATCAGGATAAGGATTTTGAGATGGAGATGACTTTGCCCACTAAGGTGCCTGACCTGCTTACCGGTGAGCTGGTGCCCAATTTTCTCCTGAACCCGGTCACTGAAGAACCTGTGATAGGACCCGACGGGAATCCTGTATTTAACATGTATGCATGGTTGCCTCTGAATATAAGCCTTAGCGGTGCTTATTTAATGGGAGTGACCATGGAACAACCACTTTACACAGGTGGCAAAATCAGCGCAGGAAATAATATGGCAGACATCGGCATGTCAATGGCTTATGAAAGTGTCAGCCTGCAAAAGATAAATGCCATTCTGGCTGCCGACAATGCTTACTGGATGTACATCTCGGTATCGCAGCAAGTGAAACTTGCCCAGCAGGCTGTAGAAATGCTTGAGGAGTTAGTGCAACTAGCTGCCGACAGCCACGAGGTCGGTATGGTTAGCCGGAATGATGTGCTCAAGGCACAGGTTGAGTATAACAATGCCCGCCTTAACCTGCAAAAAGCGCAAAATGGACTGGAACTCAGTCGCATGGAATTATGCAGGGTTACCGGCCTGCCCTTTGACGCCCATGTTGTAGCAGCTGACACTATAATTAAAACAAGTCAGCCTTTGTTCCCCGGCATTGACGAGATAAATCTCCGGCAAAGGCCCGAATACCGACTGCTCGAAAATAATATCAGAATGAGTGAGCAAAATATAAAAATGGTCCGCTCCGACTATTTACCTGCTGCGGGTTTCCAGGCTGGATATAACCATATAGGCGGACTCGGATTTGGCGATACGGAGTTCTCCAATACCAGTCTCAATATCATCGGGTCGGTAAGAATCCCACTGTTTCAATGGGGGCAGGGTGCAAGGAAGATAAATGCTGCGCGTATAGAAAAGGAGGTGAATGAGCTTGAACTGGAAAAAGCCTATAAGCTAATGCAGCTAGAGGCTCAACAAGCCCGGCTAAACCTGCAGCTTGCATGGGAACTTATACAAATGAATGAAGAAGCATTGGAGCAGGCCATTGAAAATCTGCGGGTGAGCAGGGATAACTATGAGCTTGGCATGGAAACAATAACCGACCTGCTTATGGCCCAAACCCACTGGCAGAAGACTTACAGTGAACTGATCGAATCAAGGGCTGACTTCAGGCTAAAAGAGACTGAGTGGCTGAAGGCCACCGGAAGACTGGATAAATGATTGAGTCTTATGGGATGAATCCCCATGTCACATATAACTAATTGAATATTAACTTAATTAACCTGATTTGTACGGATGAATTTGTTGTTTATTGAGGATGTGATTAGAAACGTTTAAATTTGAAGAATCATTGATCTCATAAAATATGACCAGCCCGGAACTTCACTTTATAAGTCGCTTGTCGGATTACAGTCTTAAAAGTGTTCTCACGAGGATAGCCCTGGTGAGTGGTACCGCAGTGCTGTTTCTTTTTATGGCTGTCCAGGTGGCGGGTGATACCAGCATTGAAGTTTCTTTTATTGGATATCTCCGTACTATCCTGATTTTTAATATAATCACAGAAGGTAATGTTTTGTTCGACCACCTGGCAGAGCGATCTTTGCCGATACCTGAAAAAATTAGTTTACGTTTGATTCTTCACATGGTCATCAGCCTTTTACTGGGGGGAATATTGCTGGCAATTCTCATCGCCACAGACCGGCTGGATATTCTATTTATCCATCCTCTTATGCAGTTGATGATACTATTCGGGTTTATTTTCATTTTCATTCTTATCCTGGTTTCAGTAACTGTCCGCATTATTGAAAACTGGGTTTTCTCCATCAGACAACTTGAGGAGCTGAAGAATCTGAAACTTGCGAGTGACTATCAATCATTGCAATCTCAGCTTAATCCGCATTTCCTGTTTAACAACCTGAGTGTGCTCAAGTCGATGATCACCTACGAACCGGAAGCCGCTGTACAGTTTACCCAGAATTTTACCGACGTCTACCGGTATGTGCTTGAATGCAAGGATAAAGTTACTGTAAAGCTGAACGACGAACTGGAATTTATGGAAGCCTATGTGGCCTTGCATATGGAGCGGATGGGAGCATCCCTGAGAGTGGAGACCAAAGTAGATGAAGCTCTGCGGAAAAAGGATATTCCGCCGCTGGCACTTCAGCAACTGGTGGAAAACGCCTTAAAGCATAACATTGCATTGAAAGACGAACCTTTGGTAATAAAAATTCATGCCTCAGGAAATACACTTGTGGTTACCAATAATCTTAATCCAAAAGAATCCGATTTCTCAGAAAAAACCGGCCTCACAAACCTGGTCGGCCGATACGCAATACTAACAGAAAAGCCGGTTGATTTCCAGTCAGAGGAGAAAATTTTTAAAGTCCGAATTCCCTTGTTATGAACAAGAATATGAACATAGTGATAGTTGAGGATGAAGCATACAACCTTCGCCTTTTGAAGGAGACAATAAAAAAGCTGCGACCTGACTGGAATATCTCTGGCACATTAGAGAGCGTGAAGAGCACCGTTGAATGGTTGAAAAATAACCCTCATCCCGACCTCTTATTTCTGGACATTCAGCTTGCTGACGGCCTTTGCTTTTCCATTTTCGAGCAGGTAGATGTAAAAAGCATGGTGATTTTTACAACTGCCTATGATAATTACGCAATCAGGGCGTTCAAGGTAAATAGTATCGATTACCTGCTCAAACCTTTTAAGGACAGTGAGCTGGAAGCTGCCATTAAGAAATTTGAGGTATTTAACAACATTGCCGGTCCTGCTTTCAGAACAGATGATTTCCGTGAGCTGCTGGAAGCAATTCGTAAGGGAGAGAAAAAATACCGCAAGAGTTTTCTTATATCAAAAGGCAGTGGTTTTATCAGACTCGAAACGGATAATATTGCCTATTTTTATAATGAAAACCGTATCACAACTGCTGTCACCTTCGAAAAGCAGAACTATATGGTAGATTTTGCACTTGACACGCTTGAAGAACAACTTGACCCTGAAGTTTTTTTCAGGGCCAACCGTCAGCTGGTGGTCAATATTCAGGCCGTTAAAAGAATTGATAACCATTTTGGAGGCAAGTTAATACTCCGGCTGAACCCTCAATTTGAAGGTGACCTTTTCATAAGCCGTCTGAAAGCAATGTCTTTCAGACGATGGTTGGGGCAGTAGTTACTTTATTAGCCGGAAAAACAATGAGCCGCCTGGAGAACCAGGCATCAAGAACCGACAGGTTAAAAACATACTGACAGCATTAATTCAAGTTGTTATTATGTCTTACAAGCTTTATCTTTGTATAGTTTGTGTCACACAGTAGCACAGGGATTAATCCGAATTAATCTGACAACTAAAATATATTCGGATGAAGACATTTAAAATATACAAATACCTGTTGGTTGCTATATTATTGTTTTTGACAACCACCATCTTAATATTTGCTTTACCTGCATCTTCAACCACTACTAAAGAAACTGAAAGTTCCGCCCGGACCGTTTACCTGATAGAAGTTGAGGGTGTTATAACCGCCGGACAGAAAAATTTTATCAAGCGTCAGGTTGATAATGCCACGGATATGGAATCGCAGTTGTTGATAGTTCGAATAAACACTCCCGGCGGCTTAGTTGACGCCACTATGAAAATTAATGAACTATTTTTAAATGCTCCACTGCCGGTAGCTGTCCTTGTTGCTCCTTCAGGAGCGATTGCCGGATCAGCGGGTACTTTTATACTAATGGCTTCTGATATTGCTTCTATGGCTCCGGGTACAACTATAGGTGCTGCCCAACCTGTCGCTATTTCACCGGAGGGCGCCAGGGAAGCAGGTGAAAAAACCGTCACATTTTATGCTTCTTACATGCGTAATACAGCCGAAGAACAGGGGAGGCCGGGCGATATTGCCGAGAGATTTGTTACTGAGAACCTGTCTCTTGGCTCCAGAGAATCGTTGGAAAAAGGCATGATAGATTACATTGCCGGTAATGTACATGAATTAATGAATGAAATTGATGGAAAAGAAATTGAAAAGCTGGGTAAAATCTACAAATTGAACACTGCTGACGCACCCATCGAGCAGGGTGAAATGACTCGCGCGGAAAGACTTCAAAACTGGCTCAGTAATCCACAGATAGCTTTCCTGGTTTTAATGGCCGGCTTCCTTGGTATTTATCTGGGTTTTAGTACCCCGGGGACTATAGTCCCCGAAGTAGGTGGATTAATTCTTTTAATTATGGGAATATATGGAATCGGTTTGTTTGATGTAAATACTACCGGTATTATTCTGGTACTTGTGGGAATTGGCTTAATCACGGCAGAAATTTTTACATCAGGTTTTGGGGTGCTTGGAACAGGGGGAGCAATATCTCTAGCCGTAGGTGCTATAATGCTGCCTGTAGAACCATTTATGGCATCTGACTGGTATCCTGATTTTATAGTAACTGTAGGAGGAGTAGTGCTGGGACTGGTTATTATTATGGTGGTAGTTATACAACGGATTATACAAAGCCGCCGCCGGTGGACTGGCGGCAGTGAACATTTTAATCCGCCGAAAAAAGGAGTGACTGTCAATGAGCTCAATCCGGAAGGCCGGATCAAAGCCAGGGGAGAGTACTGGAGTGCCCGCAGTATTGATGGTTCAACAATACCGGCCGGAAGGGAAGTAGAAGTAGTAAAAGCAGAAACGCTGATCCTGTGGGTAAAACTCCCGAAAAATGAACAAAACAAAAATGCTGCTACTAACTAAACCAGAGGTTGAATTCGGGCATGGAGTTAAGCCGGTAAAATATTCCTTAGCTTACTGGTAAGCTCAAAGCTGTGATTTAGCAAACTCATTGACATTTTTTTTCTAAACTTGAAAATTTTCGTATCTTAGTATACATATTTATGATTAAAGTATACATATTTATGATTAACCACAAAACTATTAAAAGGAGGTGTGGCTTATGTCAGAATTCTTATTAGAAGGCAATTTTTGGATACCGGTAATAATTGTCATATTTGCTTTCATTGCAATGGCGATTAAAATTGTCCGGGAATATGAAAGATTAGTAGTATTTCGTTTAGGACGGTTGATAGACGTTAAAGGTCCCGGATTTATCCTGGTGATACCTGTTGTGGACAAGGTTATGCGGATCTCTCTGCGTATTGTCACCTTGGATGTTCCTTCCCAGGAAGTGATCACGAAAGACAACGTAACCACCAATGTAAACGCAGTGGTTTATTATCGGGTAGTCGACCCCAACCGTGCTGTCGTTAATGTTGAAGAATATGCCATGGCAACCGCACAGCTTTCTCAAACCACCTTGCGCAGCGTTGCAGGGCAGGCGGAGCTGGACGAGCTTTTATCAGAAAGAGAAAAGCTAAACATAAAAATCCAGAGTATTCTTGATGAAGCAACTGATCCATGGGGTATTAAAGTAACGACGGTAGAAATTAAAGACGTAGTTATACCTGAAGCTCTTCAAAAAGCAATCTCCAGGCAAGCTACGGCCGAAAGGGAACGCCGGGCGGTCATTGTGCAGGCTGAAGGCGAAAAACAGGCTGCTGACAAGATCCGGGAAGCAGCAAAAATTCTGAATACTGAAAAAGGAGCTTTTTATATCCGGCTATTGAGAACTCTTCCGGAAATAGCCAGTCAGCAAGGTTCGCTTATCGCATTTCCTCTACCTGTGGAGCTGAAATATTTGTTCCCTCCATCATACGAAGAAGGTAAAAAAGGTGAAATCATCAACAAAGAAGATAAGGAAGATAAAGAAGAATAGTTGATTTTACACTGAATAATTCATCCTGACACTTTCAAAGTTCACAACTAATACTAACCATGCCTTCCAGGCCGGACGCAGTCGCATTACTGAGCCTTCAATAACTGATTCCTTTAGGCTGCCAGAAGCTTTTTTAAGCACCCGGTTCAGGTTTGAGATAAGTATTACACCATTCTGCATGGCCCTCGGCTCTTTCCTTGTTCTCAAAAAGTCCACCCCATTCAAGTGCATATAGTTCAGGATTGAATTCCACCTGGCTGGGCATTTATTAATTCAACCAGAAAACCAGGTAACAGGATAAATATAACTATATGTTTTTTCATAATGCCCGTTTGTTTATCAGATGCATTTTCATGGAAAATAGTTGCAAACCAAATAAACTTTTAAACGCTTAAAATTCATAAATTTATCGGATTAAAATTCCAGAAAAAGACATTTGAATCCATCAGGCCGCCAAACAACAAAGAATGTAAATTAAGGTTCAGGTTCTGAAGCAGCCTGCACCCATAACTCTTTTGTTTTTACAACCGGGATGCCTGTTTCGGTCATACCCTCGACTATTATCCGGTAAACAGATGGTTTATCTGATGTGAAAAAAGAGACTCTTGCGCTGCCGTCTTCCCCGGGTTTGATTTCCGGATCCCAGAACAGGGTGGTGCGGTAGTCCGGTTGGTCATGGTGCGGCCCCGGCCTGTCATACATTGGCGAGTAAAACTCCCTTGCCCGGTAATAGCCCGGGAACTCAAAGCTTAATAGGCCGGGCGGACCGGTATCTGCATCCCGGTAATCTTCAAGGGTTTTTGTGAAAACGGCTATGACCAGATCATTGCCCATACCATAAATTGTGGTTTGAGGTGGTCTTATAAAATCAATAAAGGATATTGTCTCAACTGGCAGGGTGTTTATTACCTCGAAACCGGCACGCATCCCATTCAACAATATCAATGTTCCCATTGGAGCGACCAATGAAGTTGGTCCGCTGGCGAATCTGGGTATGCCGTCATCAATAATCAATCCCGGCTTCATTGCCCTTATGAATTCCCATGTATTGTGATAGGTGTGGGTAAAAGGGTATTCATCCGGTATTATCCTGTCCATCATCCTGAATGGGGTACCGTGAATGGCCCTGTCAAATGTGGTTCGTACCCTTGGCCTGCGCCTTCTTATCTTCACCTCCTCTATCTCAAGGTGCCATATATCTTCAAGGTGTGAAAGGAGAGGATCCTTCATCGAATCCTCAATATAGGCCCTCAGTACCTCCTCCGCCGCGGTTGCCGCTGCTATGTCAACTTCGCCCTGGACAATTTCCGGCTCTCCAATATGAAGGGCTACCCAGTTTTCGCTGCCCGGTGTGAAAGTGTCATCCACGCCCCGCCTCTCTCTGCGCTCTGCCCTGCGCTCACGGTAAAAGCTTCCCTGCAGCACAAGAACGGTGGTGTCATAGAGCTCAATACCGTCAAACAGGAACCTGCCGTCATCACCTGTTACCTGGCTCGAGGCAAAGAACTCATCGCCCAGTGCAGAGAGCATGACCTTTGCCCTTACCGGGACATCATGCTGGTTAATCAGGGA
>SKND01000174.1 GCA_007120695.1 Bacteroidales bacterium
GGTCTTTCTCTATACTTATCATCCTGTCGTTTGTAAGGGGATAGGTGAGCATAATTATACCGCCGGCAATCCCGAACAGGGCAGGGAAAATGCTCATAAGCAGCCTTATTCCGGTAACTGTATCTGCAGTCTGTACTACCAGTGGAACAAATCCGTATATTTCGAGTATCCATCCAACGAACGCACCACCAAAAGTTAGTCCAAGTTTCAAAGCAAACAGTGATGCAGCCATTACCAGCCCGGTTGCACGCCGCCCGAATTTCCACTCTCCGTAATCAGCCGTATCGGTATATATTGCCCACTGAAGCACTGATACCGATCCAAAGAAAAATGACAGCAGTATATTAAGAAGAAACATCAGTATAACATTTTCCGGCTGAAGAAAATAGAAAAAACAGGAAAAGAGTGAGCTGGCAATCAGAAACCCGGAGTAGACATTTTTCTTGTCAATATTTTTTGAAAACCATTTTGTGAGAATTGCTCCTGTCAGCGTAGCTATTGTTCCCACAGCTACAAACGATGATGTAAATACCTCATATGTGAGATTTATTGTCTGTCCAAACAAAACTAAATGCTGATCCAGTACATAGTACCTGAAATAGTAAGGAGTGGATGATCCGCGCATCACGATATAAATAAGCTGAAACACCGTTGCAGCGGCAATTAATAGCCATGGTTTGTTTCTGACCAGCTCTTTCAGGTCCTGCCTGATATTGCTCTTCTGTTCTTTGGGAGGCAACACCCTTTCCCTTGTTGTTATGAAAGTTATTAACAACAGAGCAACAGCCAGGACACCATATGCCCCCATGGTCATCTGCCAGCCTGCCTGTTCATTCCCGCTGCCCAGGTATTTCACCAGGGTAAGTGTTGCCGCACCGACTATCACCTGCCCGATGAATGCTGCAACAAAACGAAAGGATGATACTTCGGTCCGCTCCAGGGAATTAGGGGTCATCACCCCCATAAGGGCGGAGTATGGTACATTCACAGCTGTATACATCATCATCAGGAATATATACGTTAAATAAGCGTATATCAGCTTCCCGGTAACATCAAAATCAGGTGTGGTAAAAGTCAGTATCCCCATTAGTGCCAGTGGTATGGCCATACTGAAAATATAGGGCCGGAATTTACCCCAGCGGGTATTCGTGCTGTCGGCTATCATACCCATTACCGGGTCGGTAACTGCATCCCATATCCTGGCGATCAGGAACATTGTTCCCATTGCAGCGGCAGGCAGTCCGAACACATCGGTATAGAAAATAGGCAAAAACACCACAAAGGTTTGGAAATAAAGGTTTGATGCTGCATCACCTGCGCTGTATCCTACCTTCTCTCCAAACGATAGACGGGGAGCCGATACTCCTTTAGCAGACCCGCTGTTACCGGAAGTAGTTTTATCAGAATCTGTCATTTTTTTTTAATTAAGTAATAAAAGTTATAAGCCAAATATCATATCTAAGCCACTCATCATTAGCTTAATCCGGATCATTATTTTTTAACGTTCAGGACCAGCTTCACCAGATCCTTGTCGCTCGATGAATTACCAATCATTATCTCAAAATCGCCCGGCTCAACTACATAGTCCATTTTGATATCAAAGAACGACAGTGATTCGGGTGTTATGTCAAGTTTTACCGTCTTTGTCTCTCCCGGCTTTAGCCATAACTTTTCGAAACCCTTGAGCTCCTTAACCGGCCTGGTAACAGAGCTTACCAAATCCCTGATATACATCTGTATCACTTCCGATCCCTCACGTTCACCTGTATTTGTAACATCAGCCAATACGGATGTTGACCCGCCCACTGGGATTGAATCCTTCTCAAGCCTTACATTTCCGATATTGAATGTAGTATAGCTCATTCCGTAACCGAAAGGGTAGAGGGGACTAACATCATCAAACAGGTATCCGCGACGGGCAGAGGGCTTATAGTTATAATATGCCGGTATATGCCCGGCTGAACGCGGAATTGTTATCGGCAGTTTACCTCCGGGGTTATAGTTGCCAAACAGCACATCGGCCACGGCATGCCCGGTCTCCTGGCCCAGGTACCAGCATTCAAATAGTGCAGGTACATTTTTACTCACATAATTAACCGAAAGAGGCCTGCCGTTAAACAGGAACACCACAACCGGTTTCCCTGTTTCCACCATTGCCTTTGCCAGCTCATCCTGTCGCCCGACCATATCAATACTGGTACGGTCGCCCATATGGTTAAGCATCCATGCCTCGCGTGAGGTTTGTTCATTCCCTCCAACAGCAAGCACAATCAGATCGGACTTCGCAGCGACTTTTACCGCTTCGGCTATCATCTTTCTGTCCTCTTCAGGGTCGCCCGGAACTACCTCATCCTCATTCCATGACCCCCCGATTGTGATCTTACACCCCTCGCTGTATTCAACCTTTGCCCGGTCGCCGACGAAGCTTTTAATACCAGCAAGTACAGAAACATCGTGCTTCGGAACGTTACTGTATCCTCCCAGCAGACTTCTGTCGGCATTGGGCCCTATAACAGCAATGGTCCCTATTCCATCGAGATCAACGGGAAGTAGATTATTCTCGTTTTTTAGTAATGTAATGCTTTCGCGTGCAGCTTTCAGTGCAAGCTTACGGTTTTCATCCGAGCCGGAGATCTTTTCCGCTTCACCGGGGTCCACATAGGGATCGTCAAACAGACCCATCCTGAATTTCCACAACAGCATCGGCTCAATAAGCTCATCGAGCTGAGACTCGTTTAATTTTCCTTCCCTGACAAGGTCAACAAGATTGAGGTAACAGTCGGGTTCGGGAAGTTCAATATTGACACCTGCTTTTACTGCGAGTACGGCGGACTCTTTCCGGTCGGCTGCGACAAAATGCCCGTGGGTGTCAGGCCTGTAACCCAGCTCCCAGATTGCGTAATAGTCGGATACCACAAATCCCTCAAACCCCCATTCCGTGCGCAGGACATCCCGCAGCAACCACTTGCTGGCATGAGAAGGAACACCGTCGATCTCATTATAGGATGCCATCACGCTGATTACCCCGCCCTTGTGTATAGCTTCCTTAAAAGGAAACAGTACTACTTCACGCAATATCCTTTCTGAAACATTAACAGGTGCACAATTCATACCCGATTCAGGCTCGCCATGTGCGGCAAAATGTTTTAATGTGGCAATCAGGTTCTTCCGGTTCTTAAACTCTGCATCCCCCTGAAAACCAATAATCGCAGCAATGCCCATCTGCGATACCAGGTACGGATCCTCCCCGAAGGTCTCCTCTACCCTGCCCCAGCGGGCATCCCTGGCTACATCAACAACGGGAGTAAGAGCCTGGTGTGCACCCCTCACGCGTGCCTCTTCCGCTGCCATTGAGTACAGCTCCTTTATCAGTTCCCTGTTGAAAGTCCCCGCCAGTCCGATAGGCTGCGGAAAGCTGGTGGCATCCCTCGCTGCCAGTCCGTGAAGACACTCCTCGTGAAAAATGACCGGTATACCAAGCCTCTGCTCCTCGATAAAAAACTTCTGGATCTCATTGGTCATGACCGCCATTTCGCGGGCATTCCTTCCGCCGCCTGCATCACTCGGACGTCCAACCTGTCCGATCCCCCATCCATCTTTAAAAGACTCCCTCGCCCTGACAGCATCAAAATTTCCTTTCTCATCTACCAGCTTATCATTCTTTTCATTCCACACGCACATCATCTGTGCAGCTTTCTCCTCAAGGGTCATCTTTAATAGCAGGTCTTTCACACGCTCTTCCGGCGACAGACCGGGATCCTTATATGGTAAATCTTTGCCTGTTCCTCTCTTTTGCATAGTTATTTCTGTTATTAAATGTTACTAATTTCGTTTAAAATAACGGATACGACTACCGTGCTTAACATAATAAACGCATAGCCTTTACATGCCCAAGCCGCCCATCGTCAATCAGTTCCCCGACAGATTCCCATGCCTCCTGCATCCACCTGACCGTCTCCGCTCCTACATAATACTTGCAGACCAGCTCATCCCAGCTGGTCCTGCCTGATTGCATCCTGTAACCATCTTCAGCAGATAAACTGCCGGTCCGCATGAGGGCAGGATAAGAGTCAGTGTCAATATAATAACGGCAGATTTGTTATTAATTAGAAAACCCGGCCGAAAATAATTAAATTTGTTAAACTGGACTTTTAATTCAGTCATAGCATTATAAATTTGACCAGATTTAAGAACAACAAGGTAATAAAAAAAGAGATATTTTAAACCCGGGGCAAATAACTGCCGCTCGATTTTAATAGAAAAGCTTATTAATATTACTAACCTTTTATTAAACAAATATCTATATAAAGATGGATAAAAAACGGATACTATTGATTGCAGGACTATTTATCCTGGCAATTGCTTCAGCCACGGAAACCCGCCTGCTGAGACAGCCTGATGTAAGTGACAGCCATATTGTCTTTTCCTATGGAGGCAATATATGGGTCACTGATCTGTACGGGGGTGATGCAAAGCGGCTTACCAGTTTTCAGGGCGTTGAATCCTTCCCTAAATTTTCACCCGACGGACAGTGGATAGCTTTCAGCGGCCAGTTTGCAGGCAGCACTGATGTGTATGTCATTTCCGTTGATGGCGGAGAGATGAAACGTCTTACATATCATCCGGGAGCCGACATAGTTAGGGGCTGGACACCGGACGGCAAGGTAGTGTTCACATCTTCCAGGGAGAGTGCCCCGGTTGGATATCCCAAATTCTTCAGTATAGGTTTGGAAGACGGATTACCTGAGGTATTGCCCGTTCCAAGAGGCTACCGGGGTGAGTATTCACCTGACGGAATGCACTTTGCGTATGAGCTTGTAAGGCCCTCCGATGAAGAGTGGCGCAATTACCGGGGAGGTCAGAACAGGCCCGTATGGGTTCTCAATATGGAAGATCACTCATTACATGAGCTTCCCCAGGTTGACAACTCCAAAAACCAGTATCCGGTATGGCTTGGCAATACAATCTACTTCCTGTCGGACCGTGATTATAACATGAACCTCTACGGGTATGATATGGAAACGGGAAACATGAAACAGTTTACTTTTTATTCCGAATATGATATCAAATACCTGAGTTCCGGCGGAGGATTGCTGGTATATGAATACGGCGGTGATATCTACAAACACGATCCTTCCCTGGAGCGCTCCGACAAGCTTACAGTTAGTGTAAAAGGTGATTTCCCGTGGGCCATGCCCGGATGGAAAAATGTAGGCAGCGCTGCTGTAAACGGATCATTGTCCCCCAGTGGCGTCAGGGCTGTATTCGAGGCGAGGGGTGACATATTCACCATACCTGTGGAAAAGGGAGACTGGCGCAACCTTACCTCCTCACCCGGAGTGAGGGAAAGGCATCCTGTATGGTCCCCTTCCGGGGAAAAGATCGCGTGGTTTTCAGATAAATCCGGCGACTACAAGCTTATGATAGGCACCCAGGACGGCCTGGAACAGCCCGTTGAGATAGAATTGCCCGAGCCGAACTTCAACTACACCCCTGCATGGTCACCCGATTCAAAATATTTAATATACACCGACGCAAACCTTAAGATATGGCTCGTTGAGATAGAAACGGGCGATATAAGGATGATTGATCAGGACAGGTATATACATCCGCAGCGAACCATCGATCCTGTATGGTCGCCAGATTCAAAATGGATAGCCTACGCCAAGCGTCTCACCAATCAGTTTCATGCTATTAAGGCGTATTCTCTTGAACAGGATGAGGTATTCCAGCTTACCGATGGAATGTCCGATGCCGTTTTTCCTGCGTGGGATGCATCGGGTAAATACCTCTATTTCCTGGCAAGCACCAATTTCGGACTTAATACAGGCTGGCTGGATATGAGCTCATATGAGCGTCCGGTTCAAAGGGCTATTTATATGATAGTCCTTGACAGCGAAGAGCCATCCCCACTGCTTCCCGAAAGCGACGAGGAGAAGACCGGCAACGGCGATGATGATAATAGCAGCAATGGTGAGAACGATAACGGTGATAACAACAACAATGGTGATGTAACTGTCAAAATTGACCTTGAAGGGATAGACCAGAGAATTCTGGCCATCGATGTTCCTTCCAGAAATTACAGCAACCTGGCAGCTGCCGGTAAAGGGATGATATTTTACATGGAATATGTACAGGGGCAGCAGGGACCAGTACTTCATCGGTATGAACTGGATAAGCGTGAATCAAAAAGCTATATGTCGCCTGTACACTATTTCAGCATATCGGCCGATAATAACAAACTGCTCTACCGGTCAGGCAGTCAATGGGGTGTTGCAGATACCAAGGGAACTCCTTCAGTTGGTGACGGACAAATTGATGTAAGCAGTCTGCAGGCACGACATGATCCCACAAGTGAATGGCAGCAGATATTCAAAGAGGCCTGGAGAGTATACCGTGATTACCTGTATGTGCATAATTATCATGGGGCCGACTGGAACGAGGTGTACCAGATGTATGAGCCGCTGGTTGAACATGTCAGGCACCGGTCCGATCTGAACCATATTCTAGGTATGATGGGAGGAGAGGTTGCGATCGGGCACTCCTATGTGGGAGGCGGTGATATGCCCGATACCCCAGGCAGTGCTACTGGTTTACTTGGAGCAGACCTTGAAATAGCCAACGGAAGATACAGGATCAAAAAAATATATACGGGAGAGAACTGGAACCCCAATCTCAGGGCACCTCTCAGCGCTCCGGGTGTCAAAGTTTCTGAAGGTGATTATATAATTGCAGTCGATGGTACTGATCTGGATGCATCAGAAAATCCCTACAGCCTTTTTGAGAACAGGGCAAATAAGCAGACCGTTCTGAGGGTGAACAGCAATCCCCAACATGAAGGATCCTGGCTGATAACCGTTGTACCGGTTGGCAGTGAGGCTGGCCTCCGCCAGTTTAACTGGGTTGAGGAGAACAGGCGTAAGGTTGATGAGATGTCTGACGGAAAGCTTGCCTATGTATGGCTGCCAAATACGGGACAGGGCGGTTACTCCTATTTTAACCGCTACTATTTCGCCCAGCAGCATAAACAGGGTGCCATCATCGACGAGAGATTCAATGGCGGAGGATCGGCAGCCGACTATATGGTCGATATAATGGCCCGCAATCTGCATGGCTTTTTCAATAACAGGATAGATCCCGACCTGCCCTTTACATCGCCGGGTGCGGGCATTTGGGGACCGAAGGTGATGATAATCAACGAAAGTGCCGGATCAGGAGGGGACCTTCTCCCCTATATGTTCAGAAAAATGGAAATTGGCCCCCTTGTAGGCACCACGACGTGGGGAGGACTGGTTGGTATATGGGATTATCCGCAGCTTATTGACGGCGGGGCCATGGTGTCGCCAAGAGGAGGTTTTTATGATACCAGCGGAGAATGGGCCGTTGAAAATGAGGGAGTTGCTCCGGACATTGAGGTGGAGATGATCCCTGAACTGGTATTGCAGGGACGCGATCCGCAACTGGAAAAGGCTGTTGAGGAGGCTCTGAGGCTGCTCGAAAAAGAGCCGGTCAGGATCCTGCCCGAACCTGAACCACCGGTAAGGCATCGTCGGGCGCCGGTGCGATAAAACTTAGATCAATATCCCCTTTCACTTA